>NZ_CAMPYN010000001.1 GCF_946998255.1 uncultured Helcococcus sp.
TTTTTTATTCTTCGTCTTCAACTTCAACTACTTGTCTACCGTTGTAGTAGCCTGATGGGCTAACTCTATGAGGCATTCTTGCTTCGCCTGTTTCTTTATCAACGACAAAATTTGCTTTATTTAATCTGTATGCTGAAGCTCTTCTTGAATTTTTCTTAGCTTTAGATGTTTTTCTCTTTGGTACTGCCATCCTAACACCTCCTAACTCTTAATCTTAATCATTTTTAAATAACAATCGTTATTATATATCTATTTTCGGTCTTTGTCAATTATTTTATAAGTTTTCTACTATATGTTGGGTTTCTCTAGCTATCATTAGCTCTTCATTTGTTGGAGTAATAAATACTCTTACCTTACTATCTTTTGCAGAAATTTCTTTTTCTTCCCTAGCGCCATCGTTTAATGCAGGATCTATGCTTATACCTAAGTTTTCAAGTCCTTTTAATATTTCAGCTCTAGCAAAGTCTGAGTTTTCACCGATACCACCAGCAAAGGATATAGCGTCAACTCTTCCTAATAGGGCTGAGTAAGCACCTATATACTTTTTAACCCTATTTATAAACATGTCTAAGGCTATTTGAGCTCTTTCATTTCCTGCTTCTGCAGCTTCTGTAACATCTCTAAAGTCTGAAGAGATTCCTGAAACTCCTAATAATCCTGATTCCTTATTTAATAAGGTATCCATTTGGTCGTAGGATAAGTCGTGTTGTTTACCTATTGTAAACACAACAGCTGGATCTAAATCACCAGATCTTGTACCCATTACTAAACCTTCTAATGGTGTAAGTCCCATTGATGTATCATAGCAATGTCCATTTTTTACAGCACTTATAGATGCTCCATTACCTAAGTGTACTGTTATTACATTTAATTCTTCAGGGTCTTTTTCCATTAATTCTGCTGTTTTTAATGTTACGTACTTGTGGCTTATACCGTGAGCACCATATCTTTTAATCTTATCTTCTGTGTAATATTTGTATGGTATTGCATATAAGGCATTTTCTTGTGGAATATCAGAATGGAAACCTGTATCAACAACAATTACATTAGGTTTTCCTGGTGCCAAGGCTTCAACCCCTTGGATTCCTGCAATAGCTCCTGGATTGTGTAATGGTGCAAATCTCTTTGCGAACTCTAAAGTTTCTAAAACTTCATCATTTACTAATGTTGGTTCAGTAATTGAAGCTCCATGAACTACCCTATGCCCTATAGCTTGGATATCATCTAGGTTGTTAATTATCCCATGTTCCTTATCTAATAAAACTTCAAATAATAATTTTACCGCTTCTGTATGGCTTGGTAGGTATCTTTCAATTACATATGGTTCTGAACCAGGTTTTTTATGCTCAATATTTGAACCTTCAATACCTATTCTTTCAATTAATCCCTTACCATAAACTTCTCCTGATACAGAATTAATATATTGATACTTCAATGATGAACTACCACTATTTAACACTAATATATCCATTCTTACTCCTATCTTCATAAATTATTTTTTTTATATTATAATATTATAATCAATATACTAGTTGATTATATCAAAAATGACAGATTTATTAAAGGCTTAGGAGTATAAATGAAAAATATAGGTATTATCGCTGAATACAATCCAATGCATTTGGGACACATTCATCAAATTAAAGCTATTAAAGAAAAATATCCTCAATCGAATATTATTGTATTAATGAGTGGTTCTTTTGTACAAAGAGGTGAGCCTTCTATTTTGAATAAATTTGATAAGGCAGAAATTGCAGTAAAAAACGGTGTTGACTTGGTTTTAGAAATGCCAAGCATAATTTCCTTACAAAGTGCTGACTATTTCGCTTACTATTCAACAATGATTTTAAATAATTTGAATATATTAGACTATTTATCTTTTGGGGTTGAAAGTAAAGATTTTACTAGTTTAATAGAAAATTTTGAAGCTATATATTTAAATACTCATATGATAGAAAATAAATTAAAAACATATATTGACCAAGGTTTATCCTATAAACATTCTTATATAAGGTCTTTGGATGAACTAGGTATTGATAGTTCTTTTATAAAGGAGCCAAACAATACCCTCGCCTTTAATTATTATAAATCTTTAAGAGAGTTGAAAAGCAATATAAATATACTCCCAGTTTTTAGAAATGATAATGGATATAATAACGATAAAGTATCAGATAAGGCTTTTCAATCTGCAACCACTATTAGAAAACTTGTGCAAGAAAATAAAGATTTTTCAGCCTATGTACCTTTAGAAAGTAAAATAAAATTAGAGAAATCAATTAAGTATTCTTTGGATAACTATAGTGATCTATTTTATTACAAGTCTTTCATAGTACAAAAAGACCCTAGTCAAATAGCTGGATATGAACCAGGGATATTAAATTTATTAAATAAAAATTTTGATAAAACTTTAAGTGAGACTATAGACCTTAGTCACAATAAGAGGCATTCAAAGGCTAGACTTAGAAGATTTATTTTTAATTATTTACTTGATATTACTACTGAAGATGTAAATTCTTTAGATAAAATAAATTATATTCGCCCTCTCGCCTTTAATGACAAGGGTAGACAAGTATTAAAAGAAATCAAAGATAATTCTGAAATTGTAATATTAAATAATTTTACTGATATTAAAGATAATTGTAATAAAAATTTAGTAAATATTGACATGAAATCATATAAACTACATAATATAAGGTCTAAGCAATTGAATAGCTTAGATTATACCCATATGCCTTATATTAAATAGTTTAAAAATGGAGTAAATAATGAAATTTAAAAATTTTTTTGACAAGTATAAAAGTGTTATAAGGGCTATCTTTATAATATTTATAATTTCTATAACAATTTATGTGACAAATAAAGAGATTAAAAATATTAATATGCATGACCTCAAAGTTTTGATGCATGAAATGAGTCTACAAAGTAAAATATTTTTTGTAGTCTTTGGACTCATTTGTTTTTCTTTTGCAACCCTATATGATTTTCTTTTAGTTAAATATTATAAGATGGACATACCTAGCAAAGAAGTCTTTAAGATAGGTTGGATTTCCCAATCTTTCAGTAACTTTATAGGTTTTGCTGGAATGGCTGGTCTTACCCTTAGGGAATTAATGTATGATAAATATAAAATAGACAAGAAGCTAACTAATAGAATATTATTTATAGTATTGTTTTCTGATATGGTAGGGCTCTTTTCTTTAGGCTTGCCTTCAAGTATATCTTTAATAATACAAAAATACTATAGTCTTGTTCCTATACTATTTATAATGTTTCTACTTGTAATAGTATTTATCTTTATAGATATACTACCAATTTCACATTTCATAAAAGATGATGGATCAGTTTTCAAAAGAGAGCAAAGACCTCTTAGATTATACATAACTTTACAATCTACATTTGAATGGTTTTTAGCAGCTTTATTTTTTGCTGTAACTATTAAATATTTCGAACCTAACATACATATTTTACAGGCAGTTACTGTTTATGTTTTAGCTACTATAATAGGATTACTATCAATGATACCTGGTGGTTTAGGAGCCTTTGAGGCATCTGCAATATTCCTATTTTCACTTATAGGATATTCAACACCAAATATAGTTTTATCTTTATTGATATGTAGAGTTTGCTATACAATTATCCCTTGGATTGTAGGTTTGCTTCTATTAGTTTCAAATACTAAAGGCCAAAATAGTGAAGATTTTATTAAAAAAGCTAATTCAATAAGTAAAATTTTAGCCTATGTTTTGCTAGTAGTTGGAGCTTTAATTGTAGCATCTATCCTACTTCCAAGAATATTCTTAAAATACAAGTTTATAAGAAGGATATTCCCAACATATTTGATGGTAATCAACAAACAAATTACCCTAATAGCTGGATTCTCTCTAATGGCAGTTTCAAATGGTATTAGAAATAGAGTTAAATTGGCACATGTTTTATCAATACTATTATTAAGCATTTTAATAGTCCTATATATTCGAAATGGCCAAAGCTACATGGAAATAACAATATGTGCAATTTTAATTTATGCCCTATTTGTTAATAGAAAATATTTTGATGGTTTAGCGGATAGAATATCTGTAAAGAAAATATTAATAGCTAGTGTTTTCTTTTTTATTTTTTACTCCATTTTAGCTGGAGTATATAATTACAAACATAAAATTGATTTCATAAATGGGGTTGGAAAATATAGCTTAAACTATATGACTCAAAAACCACTTAAGACAATGATGCCAGTACTTATAAGTATTTCAATTTATTCCATGTTTTTAGGTTTAGATAGACGATATATGCCATTTAGAACTGTTACAAAAAAAGATATAGAAAAATTTGAAGACTTTCATGAAAAATACCCATATGCACTTACAAGTCATTCATTTTATATGGGAGATAAAAATGTATTTTACAATAGTAAAAATACAGTATCTATGATATATAGACCATATAAGGATAAAATTTTTGTCTTTGGTAACCCTACTGGTCATGTAGAAGATTTTGAAGATGCAATGGATGAATTAATTGAATTAGCATCTGCCCATAAAATGGATGTAGCCTTTTATCAAATATCTGGTCAATATTTAGAATACTTTGTAAATGAAGGCTTTAACTTACTTAAACTAGGTGAAACTGCCCTAGTAAACCTAAATAGCTTCTCTATGGAAGGTAAGAAATTTAAAATCATGAGGAGAACTTTAAATAGTATGGATGGACTAGGACTTAAATTCAAAGTAAATAATCCTCCATTTTCTGACGACTTTTTAAATAAGTTAAATGATATATCTATCGAATGGTTAGGAAAAAGAAAAGAAATGCAGTTTTCAGTAGGAGCTTTTGATAGAACTTACCTACAAGAAGCACCAATATTCACCATAGAAGATGATGATAAAATCTATGCATTTGCAAATATGTTCCCTGTTAAAGGTACCAAAACTTTCTCAATTGACCTTATGCGACATGTAAATGACATGCCTTCTGGTCTTATGGATATGATGTTTTTATCAATAATTAATTGGGGTAAAGCTGAAGGATATGATACTTTCGACCTAGGTGTAGCCCCCCTATCTAATATTGGTAATAAATTGTATGCTTCCACAAAAGAAAAAGCTATAAAATTAGTCTATAAATACGGAAATAAAATATATGGTTTCAAGGGTTTAAGAAAGTTTAAAAACAAATACAATCCTGAATGGAAATCAGTATTCCTTGCCTATAAGGATGAGTTTAATTTAATAGATACACTTATAAAGCAAATAAATCTAATTAACGGCTATGGTGACAAGCAAGCTAATATTTATGATGGCATGGAAGATCTAATTGAAGAAAGAATAAGAAACAAAAGTAATAAGTAATATTTAAAATATAAAACCGACCACATGGTCGGTTTTTTCGTATCATTAATATTTTAATTGTGATCTATTTTCATCAATAACTTTTAATGTGTTTTTTAGGTCATCTGAAGTTTTTGTAAGTAATTGGTCAACATAAGCTAAAGAATTTGTAGCTATTTGTTGGGCTGTAGCTTTTGCTTCTGATACAATTTTTTCTGCTTCAGTATTTGCTTCCACTGTAATGTTATGCTCACTTACTAATTGTTTAATCTTTCTATTAGCTTCGTCATAACCTTTCTTAATATCTTCTTTTGCTTTTTCCTTCATAGCATCAGCTTGTGAATTTGCTTCAGCTAAAATTCTTTCTCTTTCAGAATTTACCCATTGTGCATCCTTAATTTCTTGTGGAATAGCTTCTTTCATATCACTAATTATGCCGTAAACATCTTCAGGATTTACTGAAACTTTTTTTGAAAAAGGAACTGAGTTAGCATCATCCATTAACTCTTCTAATTCTTCTAATAATGAAATAATATCCATATTTCCCCCTAATTAAATTTACTTTTAATTTTTTTTGCTACATTCTCTGGCACTAGCTTCGATACATCTCTATTAAATGAAGCTATTTCTTTTACTATACTTGATGATAAATAAGAATATTGTGGTTCTGCAACCATAAATAAAGTTTCTATATTATTTTTAGAATAGAACTTATTCATTTGAGCCAATTGTAATTCTGTTTCATAATCAGAAACAGCTCTGATGCCTCTAATAATCGCATCTACATTATTTTCTTCAACAAAATCAATAAGTAGTCCAGAATATTTAGCTATTTTAATGTTATCATAATCATACAATAACTCTTCTAACATTTCAATTCTTTCATCCATATCAAATAAATAATTTTTTCTTGGATTTATTAGTAAACAAACTATAACTTCTTCATAAATATTAGCAGCCCTTTTGATAATATCTAAGTGACCATTTGTTACTGGGTCAAAACTACCCGGATATACTACCTTCATACTTCCATCCTATAAAATTTTAAATGTTTTTTTCCATATTTTTTCTCATATACTAAATTTAATTCTTTAATATCTTTCGAGTAATCATAGTCATCATTTGACTCTAATATAAATAAAGCATCTTTAAAATACTTTCTATCCACCATTAATTTAAGAGCTTCAATATAATAGTCTGACTCATAAGGTGGATCAATATAAACATAATCAATATTTTCTCTGATAGTCAAAATATTTTTCTTATAATCAAACTCTAAAATTTCAGCCTTATCTGCTAGTTTGGTATGGTCTAGATTCCATTTTAGGTCATTTACATTAGACCTGTCTTTTTCTGAAAAGTATACTTTCTTAGCGCCTCTACTTAAAAACTCTATACCTATATTACCAGTAGCTGCAAATAAGTCTAAACATACAGCATCTTCATCTATAGGCTGGATAATATTAAACAAGGATTCTTTTATCCTATCTTCCGTAGGCCTAGCCCTAGAATCAATTGGTCCTCTCAATTTATGCCCTTTTCTTAATCCACTAATAACTCTTAAAGCCATATTACCTCAATTCATAATAATATCTTTATATTTATATAGTTCCTCGTTTATAATTTTCTCTAAACTACTATTAATTTTCAAGTCTTCATTTATCAATTTATTTACATCTGCTAGTAATTGTTCATTATATAATAATGAATTATCTATGTATATAAATCCTGATTGGTTTCTTCCATATAGATCACCCCTACCACGCATTTCTAGGTCTTTGTTGGCAATCTTAAATCCATCATTGTTTTTAGATATAAAATCTAGTTTTTCATCATTTTTAATCTTCTCTGAACTAACAAAGAAACAATATGATTGTATATCAGACCTACCAACCCTACCCCTTAGCTGGTGGAGTTGTGATAAACCAAACTGGTTTGCATTATAAATAATCATTGTATTTGCATTTGGGACATCTATACCTACTTCTACAATAGATGTTGCTATAAGCATATCTATTTGACCATTAGCAAATCTATTTTGTATGTCTATTTTTTTTTCAGAATCTAGTTCACCATATAAACATTCTATCTTTATCTTTTTATTAAAATACTTATCTAGTTTCTTTTTCATTAAATGAACAGATTCTAAATCATCAGTATCTTCTACTCTTGATACAACAAGGTAAACTTGCCTACCTTCAAGAATTTGCTTATAGGCAAAATCAATAAACTTCTTTTCCTGGTATATAGTCATATAAGCTGATTTTATTTCTAATCTATCTGATGGCATAGTATCCATATAAGTTAAAGATAAATCATCATATAAGGCTAAAGCCAAGGTCCTTGGAATAGGTGTAGCAGAAAGCAAAAGTATTTCTGGGCTTTCACCCTTATCTATGATAGCTTTTCTTTGGTTAACACCAAACCTTTGTTGCTCGTCAACCACAACTAAGCCAAGATTTCTATAGATAATCTTATCTTGATAAAGTGCATGGGTACCAAAGATTATATCTATTTCAGAATTTTTTAGCTTTTCATAAATTATTTTTTTATCTTTTGTACTAGTAGAGCCAGTTAAAATAGCGGATTTAATACCTAGTTTATTGAATAAACCTTTATGTTTATCATAGTGTTGTTGGGCTAAAATCTCAGTTGGAGCCATGAAGGCTACCTGGTAAGAATTTAAGATAGCCTGATAAGCAGCAAATATAGCTACAAGGGTTTTACCTGAGCCTACATCACCAATTACCAGCCTATTCATCCTACTTTTACTTCCCATATCTGCAAATATATCTTTTATCGCAAGTTCTTGTGATTTAGTCAAAGCAAAGTCTAAATAATTTTTCAATATATTTACATCATATATTTTATAAGTAAGAGATTTTTTGTTAAGTTCGTCTCTATACATCTTAGATACTATTTTTTCCAGCAGTATATTTCTAAAATAATAACTATATATAGAATCATATAAGGATAAATTATCCTTTGGATCATGTAGATTTTTATACATAGTATTTATTTCTTCTATTTTATATTTGCTTAAAATTTCTTTATCTAAATATTCATCTATTATAAATTCACTTGTAAATAAATACTCTTTAAATTTACTTAATTCTTTATTAGATATACCTTTTATAGTCTTATATATAGGAACTATAGAACCTATATTATCATCACTAAGGCTATCTACTAATGGATTTATTAGTGCATTTTTTTCTTGGTCATACTTACCAAAAAATTTATAAGTCTTATTAACTACAATTTTTCTTGGAGTAAATCTATCATTATACCAGATTAAATTAATAAATCCTGTTTCATCCTTAGCTTTTGCCCTACTTACAGACTTATTTTTCCCGTAAAAATAAGTTTTGCTAATTTCAATTATATTTAATTCAAAATATTGTTTAATGTCAGGGACAGCATTTATTACATCTACCTTTTTAGACCTATCTTCATAGTTTTTAGGCAAATATTTATATAAGTCTAACAAAGAAAAAATCCCCATATTATTGAGGATTTCTTCTTTCTTTTTTCCTATCCCTTTGATATTCAAAAGATTCATATTATTCAATAGATGCTATATAGTAATATAGTGGTTGTCCACCAAAGTTTAATTCTATATCTAAATCAGAGAATTTTTCTTCTAATTTTTCATATAGATCTTCAGCATCTTCTTCATCTACATCTTCCCCATAATAAAGAGTTATAATTTCAGAATCTTCATCTATAGATTTATCAATTAAATCTATAAATGTATCTTCTAAATTCTCTCCTTTTACTATAATGTCACCATCTTTTAGACCAATAAAATCATCTTTTTTGATTTCTAAGTCTCCATTTTTTGTATCTCTTACTGCAAATGTTAATTGTAATGAAGTAAGGTCTTCGATAGCATCATTCATAGTTTCAATATTATCTTCTAATGAACTTTCACTGTTAAAATTAATCAAGGCAGCAAAAGACTCAGGTATAGATTTTGTTTCTACAACTACTAAATTGTTATCAACTAGATCTACTGCCTGTTTGGCAGCTAAAATAATATTTTTATTATTTGGGAAAATAAATACATTGTCAGCATTTACTTTATTTACAGCTTCAACTATATCTTCTGTAGAAGGATTCATTGTTTGTCCACCAACTATAATATTATCTACATTTAAGCTGTTAAATATTTCATTAAATCCTTCACCAATGGATACTGCTACAAAACCATATTCTTTTCTTACTAAATTTACATGCTCTTCTTTTTCTTGAGCTTCTTTAAGCTTATTAACTTCTGCGTTTTGGAATCTCATATTTTCAATTTTAATATCTGATAATTCTCCACGTTTTCTAGCTAATGAAAGTATCAAACCTGGATCATCAGTATGGATATGAGTTTTAATTAATTCATCATCACCTACAGATACGATAGAATCACCATATTTCATGATTTCATTTTTGAAATCTTCATATGATTGACTACCATCATGGTGAATTAAAAATTCTGTACAATAGCCATAAATTATATCTTCTGGTTTTACATCTGAATGGTGGCTTATTGTTTTTGCCAAGTTAATATTTTCAATATCTTCAGTACTAATATCTGAAACTATCTCTTCACCAATTAAAGCTTTATAAACACCTTCAAGTAATAATACCAATCCTTGGCCACCAGCATCTACTACTCCAGCTTCTTTTAATACAGGTAGCATTTCTGGTGTTTGGTCTAAGGCTCTTTGTCCAGCTCTTATAGAATCTGATAAGAATAGAATAATATCATCATATTTGATATATTCTGCCCTAGCAAATTCAGCAATTTTTCTAGATACAGTTAAAATTGTACCTTCAGTAGGTTTTAATACTGCCTTATAAGCTGTTTCTTTTGCTGATTCAAATGCTTCTACTAAATTTATTATTTCTATCTTATCAACTTGTTGAAAAACTGTAGCCATACCACGGCATAATTGAGATAAAATAACTCCTGAATTACCTCTGGCTCCCATAAGAGAACCATTAGATAGAGCCTTAGCAACTGACTCCATAGTATTTTCAGATTCTGCTAATTTATTTATTACTGATTTCATAGTCAAGGACATGTTTGTTCCAGTATCTCCATCTGGAACCGGAAATACGTTTAATCCATTAACATATTCCTTGTTTGATTCAAGATTTGTTTGAGCGCCACGAATGGCTAATCTTAAATCTTCATAGTTTAAACTATTCATCATACCTCCATTAAATCCTAATTCTTTGAACAATTATGTTCACAGAATTTACCTTTAGCCCTGTATTGTTTTCTACAGTATATTTTACTTTTTCTATAATATTATCTGCTACTACAGATATTCTAACTCCAAATTCTAACATAACACTAAGGTCAATATCCACTACATTATTATTAATAGTAACATTTACCCCCTTAGTTTTATTTCCAACTTTTAATAATTCAAATAAGCCATCTTTTGTATTTTGAGCTACTAAGCCTACGATACCATAAGATTCTTGTGCAGATTCAGCTGCTAAAGTTGCAATAACTTTTTCATCTAAAACAATTTCACCGTATTTATTATTAATTATAGCTGACATCTTCTCCTCCTATTATTCGATTAATAACTAAATTATATCAGTCATAACAATAACTTGCAATAATTTATATAACTATGGTATAATAACTCGAGTAATAGTAAAATCAGTCAAACAGGAGGAAACAATGGCAAAAGAATGCTTTTACCTAGGTAAAAAGAAAAAATCAGGTAACTATGTGTCTTTCTCAAACAAGAAGAATAAAAGAGCTTTTAAGCCAAACTTAAAGAGAGTTAGAGCTGTTGTAGATGGTAAGGTAAAAAAAATCTGGGTATCTACAGAAGCTATCAAGTCAGGCTTAGTTGAAAGACCTGTAACAGACACACAAGTTGATGGTGAATAATTTTAATTTGGATGACTCAGTCATCCATTTTTATTTTAAATAAATTATAAAAGTAATGCCCCAGAAATCAAAGTTCTGGGGCTAATTATTTACTAGTAATCCTATTATTTAAATACTATGTGCTTATTTAATTATGGTAACTTGTATAAAATAGAATTTAAATACATTTTTGTATATATTTTCATTAACTTATGTTATAATATTAACAATGAGTACTTTATCCTTTATTCTAATAAAAAACTATAAAACTTAATTAAGAAAGAGAGGTAAAACTATGGACTAAAATCTTGAATTTCTACATATTAATTCTACTCATAATATAATTGGTCAGCAAATATCTAATCATTGGATAATAAATAGTATCGATGAAAATATAATTTATTTTTTTATATAATCCATGAAGGAGGATCATTATGAAAAAACTTTTGATGTTACTTAGTGTCATTCTAGCAATCGTAATTATAGTACCAAGTGTGAGTTTTGCGTTTACTATAGAAAATCATAATACTGTTGCTGAATTCGATAAAAGAATAGAAAAGACTAAAGAAGTTGCCAATAATTTACTTACAAGTTTAGATAAAAATTCAAATCTAAATAATTTAACCTTATTAAAAAATTTAAATGGTGATATTGAAGCAGTTTTATTTTCATTAGATAAAACAGGATATATTATTGTAAATATTAACGATTTCACTGTACCAGAATTTAGTTTAGAACGCAAAAATCCATTTAATAATGTAAAAAATCCTATATATAACGGTCCATTAAATTACTATAGTAAAAAAGATTTAAATACTGCTTTAAACATTAAAGATTCAACAATTATAGAAAAACATAATTTTGCAAATATTTATGCTAATAAAAAAATTAATTTAGAAGAACTAAATTTATTCACATACAAAAACTCTAATAATGATGTAGTGCCTTATGGTAACTTAAATACTATAAAAAAATTACCCGGCACATTGAAAACTTGGTATATAGATGGTAATAATTGTGGATCAATTGCTAGTGCAATTACAATGCGATACTATTATGATTATATAGATAAAAATTACGTAAGTTCTTCAAAAATATCAAAAAATAACTTAATTAGTCTAATGCAAAAATATGTAGGCTATGGTCGTACTGGATATTCAAATTTAAAAAATGGTTTAAATAGGTATTTTAGAGATAGAGGCATAAACAATTCAGTAGTATCATTAAATTATTTCAGCTATTATAGATTAGTAAATAGGATAGATAGAAATAGACCTGTAATTGTAGGAACACTAAATGATAAAAAATTTAGAAATCACTGGATAATAGCTCATGGCTATGCTGAAATGAATTTTGGTCATACAAGTAGTTCAGATTATATAATAGTAAATGACGGCTGGAAAAATAATGATGTTTGGGTAAATATAAAATCAGCATCATTTGATGGATTAATATACTTTGAAAAATAGAGGTATTATATGAGAAAAATAATATATATAGTTACTCTTATA
This sequence comes from uncultured Helcococcus sp., assembly GCF_946998255.1. Lineage (GTDB taxonomy): Bacteria > Bacillota > Clostridia > Tissierellales > Peptoniphilaceae > Helcococcus. The sequence goes on from NZ_CAMPYN010000001.1 coordinate 12,723, forward strand.
TTTACATTACTTATACTAGTAGCTTGCCAAAATAAAAAATTGTCTGATATATTGGATATTAAAGAGGATAAGGTACAAAAAATAGTTGTAGAAACAACGATGACTGAAGATAAATCAGATCTTGTACTGGAAAAAAAAGATTATAAAAAATTCCTAGACAAGATTTTATCCTACAATATTGTAGAGGAAAAAGAATATGACGGCACAAAAGGTTGGCAATATTTAATAAGAATAAAATCTGATAAAGATATTTTTTTTTCAATATCGGATAATATAATTTATTTAGATGATAAAATGTATATTTCAAATAATTTAAATAAGAATGATTTACTATATTTATTTAAAAATAAATAAGATAAATACTTACTTTCAAAACTTATATATTCATATAGCTGAGCGTTAAAATTCGAAAAATATATTAATGCCCCAGAAATCAAAGTTCTGGGGCTAATTATTTACTAGTAATTCTATTATTCATATACAATATGATTGTTTACTTGTGGAAGCTTAGAAAACTCATTATATATGTCATCTATATTTTTATCTCCTATCCATTCTGCCATAACTATTTCATAGTCTTCAGTGTTATGAATAGTAAAAAGCGGATTGCTACTAATAAAGTTATAATAAATTGGGTATAGTTCCAAAGTATCCCTTGATTGAATCAATACAAAATCATTTTCTGGAGATATTGTTGCATCTATAGCATTTGGTCTTCTTTCTAAGATATCTCTCCATGTAAGTTTTGTAGCTTGAGTTTTAGCAATATTGATTATAGGTGTTATATTCAAATCAAACTTTCTGTATATTCTATTTCCGCTAGTAGAACTTATTTCTTGGTCTATACCTGATATAAATTTCCAACCATTCCTAATTCTTTGGAGTCCAACTCTGGATAAATCTGCTTTCAAATCTATAGAGTTTAAATCTTGACTAGTGAAAATTAGATTGGCATTTTCCTTAAATGTTGTTTGATATATTTCAACACCGTTAGGACCAGCTATTTCACTTATTTGTAATGGTGATTTTTTTGATAGTTCTTGGATATCAAATATATTATAACTTTCCGATATATTGCTTTTACTATGGTCGAAATTTGTAACAGCTATATAATCCTTATCAACATAGTCTATCCTTCTATATAAATTATCCTGAATAGAATTTGTTTTTTTATTTTCTTCAGAAAAAGTTGGATTGGCAGTTAATTTTTGATGGTTAAAGGAACCATCTCTATTATCTAAGATTTCTTGTTCAACAGTCCACAAGTCTGTTGTTTTAGGTAAAACAATATCCCTTACTTTTAATACGTCTGGGGATTCATCATCTTTATTTTTTTTCATATAATAAGTGTAATAATTGTGCTTAGTAAAATTACTTACAGCAGTATCTCTTTGCCTAAAAGATATGGCCAAGGCAAATTTTCTATCATTTGCTCCTTGATTACCTGTTATCATACCTTTAACTTGTTCGTATTTTTCTTGGGCTACACTTTTACTTACTTCACTTTTTTTATCGTAAATACTAATATTACCTAGATATATAGTAAGCAGTCTTGAATCAGGTAAGAGTATAAATTCTTGAGATATGGCTACATTATTAGATAACTCATATACCTTTATCATAACATCACTTTGACCAATTTCTTTTGGTGGATTAGTAATTTTGTTTTTCATATATAAGTCATAATTAACTAGTCTTGAATTAATTTTAGGATCTAATATGTATGAGTCCTTAAAATTTACCACCTCTTTGGAAATAAATAATTCTTCCGCTTCAATATTTTCTAATGTTTTCTCATCAGCAATATTATATTCGTATACTTTTTCCCAAATACCCTGTATACCTAAAGCAACTTCAGGTTTATTTATAATATTTAACTTATCATTATCTCTATTATCCTTTTTTGAACATGAAACTAGTAATAGCAATGAAAGCAATAACAACAATATTTTATTCTTCTTCAACATCTTCATCCTCCGCTAATGGTAGCTCAAAAGAAACTGTTGTCCCTTTATCTAAAACACTTGATATTTCTAATATTCCATTATGTTTTACTATTATTTCTTCACAAATAGATAAACCTAGACCTGTCCTAGATTGAGCTGATGAACCTTTATAAAATTTAGTTGTAACTTTTTTAATTTCTTCTTCACTTATACCAATTCCTGAGTCAATAACACTACATTTAACAATGCGTTTTTCTTTATCAATTTCAAGTGACACTACAACGCTGCCACCTGCATCAGTAAATTTTATAGCGTTATCTATGATATTAATAAACACTTGCTTCAATCTGTTTTCATCGGCAATTAAAATAACTTCACTATCAGTATAATCTAAAATTAGATCCACTTCTTTTTGAGTACTTCTTGGTTTCATTTGCTTTACGATGTTTTTCACAATAGGAATTAAATCTAATTTCGATTTACTTAAAGTAAATGATGGAGATGTAAATCTTGAAAAATCTAATAAATCTTCTACCATGTCAGATAATCTGTCTGATTCAGATTCTATAATTTTTAAACCTTCATTTCTGGTTTCATCATCTAAGCTTGAATCTTGCAAAGTTAATGCCCAACCTTTGATTGATGTCAAAGGTGTCCTAAGTTCATGTGATACAGAAGATATAAAATCATTTTTCATTTCTTCTTTAAGCAAAATATTTTCACTTAATTGATCCATAACTTCAGCTAATTCACCAATTTCACCAGCATATGGCATATTTGATTTTTCCTCATATTGACCATTTGATAATTTCCTAGCTAAACTTGTTAACATATTTACAGGCTTCAATAATTTACCACTAAAGTAATATAATAAAGCAAAGCCAGAAAGTAAGGAAATTAATCCAAATAATATAAATATGACCATTCTTTTTCCTATTTCAAAGTTTACTTGATCCAAAGAAGTAATAGTTCTCAATATACCTATTTGACTATTATTTGTTGTAATAGGATAATTTAATGACATTTTATTATGAATATTATCTATTATAAACTTATAAGATTCATTATCTTTTAGTAGACTATTTGGATCAATAGCTTTTTCCCCTACCACAGATGAACCTAAGCTATCATAATAGACTAAACCATTATTATCTAATAATTGAACTTGACCATCTATATTATTTAAAAATTCAAATCTTTCGTTCAATACTACATCACTTAAAGTGTAAGAAGAAATATATGAATCATATAATTCCGTTGAGTAAATAGATTGAGAAAGCATATTGTTTTTTAAAGTATTGTAGTAATAATCTCTAACTGAAAAAAAAGAAAACACCACAAACACTGATACAAATATAAAGAATATTAGCATATAATAAAAAATTAAACTAAACTTTAAGCTTTCTTTTTTCTGATTTATGTAATCTGCTAATTTCCCCATCTATAACCTACGCCCCATACTGTATGTAAATATTTTGGTTTGGCAGAATCATCCTCTATTTTAGTTCTGATTCTTCTAATGTTTACGTCAATAATCTTGGTATCAGCCTTGCTATCATTTCCCCAAGCTTTCTCAAGTAGATCTTCTCTTGTAAATGCTTTACCTTCATTTTCCATAAATATTTTTATTAATGATAATTCTGTAGGAGTAAGATCTATTACAACTCCATCTTTAGTGAATTGTTTAGAATAAGAATCTAATTTAAATGGTCCATATTCTAAGCTAGAATTATTCGAACTTTCAAAATTATGAGAAAAATCTAATCTTCTAATTAATGAATTTATTCTTAATATTAACTCTTGTGGATTAAAAGGCTTATTCATATAATCATCAGCCCCTTTTTCTAATCCTAATATCCTATCTACATCTTGAGATTTTGCTGTAAGCATGATAATACCTATTCCAGGCATTTCATTTCTTAAAATATCACACACTTCAAAACCATCAATCCCTGGTAGCATAACATCTAATATGGCTACATCTGGTTTTTCCTTAAAGGCTATTTCCACACCTTCTTCACCTGACCCAGCTTCTAAAACTTCATAGCCTGCTTTTTCAATATTTATTTTTGTAAATTTTCTTATAGCTAATTCGTCCTCAACTAACAAAATTTTCTTAGTCATTTACTTCTCCTACTAAATTTTCATATAAATTATAAATATATTTTTCATATTTACTTTTTATTACTTTTCCCCTAAGACTAGATACAGATATATCCTTGCTAAAATCAAGCTTATAAGCTACCAATTGCTGGTCTTTATACCTCTTATCCCTATCTTCGATACCATATCTCCTATCACCTAAGATAGGATGACCTATATCGGATAAGCTAACTCTAATTTGATGGGTCCTACCAGTTAACAATTCTATCTCTACCAAAGAATAATCATCATTAAACTGTATAGGTCTAATTATAGTTTTTGATTTTTTCCCAGATTTTACAACATGTACTTGGTTGTTATCGTCTTTTTCTAATTGATTTATAATTTCAATTTTTTTATCAATCTTTCCATGTACGATTGCTAGGTAAAATTTAGATATTTTTTCCTGCTCTTGGTTTAGCTTTAGTAAACTTTCTCTATTTTTTGCACCTATAACTAGACCTCTTGTATTTCTGTCTAATCTATTGACAATTGCCGGTCTAAAACTAGTTTCAAGCCTAGGAATATATTCTCCATTTGAAATCATTAAATCTATCATAAAATCCACTAAGTTTTTTCCATAATCTGACTTATCTGCAGCATGAACAAGGATATTTTGGTCTTTATCCATAATCATTACATCAGAATTTTCGAAGGCAATATCTACATCTATTAGAGACTTAAACGGCTTATTTTCTTCCATCCATTTTTCCAATTCTTCATCATAAATATATAGGTAAAGAATATCCCCTTCTTTTAATTTATAATTAGATTCAACTCTTTTTTTATTTACTTTTATTTTTTTCTTTCTTATCCATTTATACAAGAGCGAATTCGGTGCCTTGTTTAAATATTTATTAAGAAATTTTATCAATGTTTGCTGTGAATCGTTAGATTCTATCTTAATTTTTCTCATTTATTTTTAATCCTTTTTATGTTATTATTGTAGCATACTTGAGTAATAATGAGTAGATGAAAGGAGATATGATGAAATATATAAAAGATTTTTTCTATAATTTTAGCGATATACTTTTATCTGTTTTAGTAGCAATAGGTGCCATATATCTTATATATTTTAGTATGGATCAATTAATTAACATTGAACATAATACTGAAGCTATTGTATCCAATGTCAGTGCCAATCAAACAGAAACCATAGAGGAAAGTAAAATTAATGTAAGTATACCGTCCGGTGTCAACTTAGACCAAGCTAGTGAAATATTACTTTCATATGGTATTATAAAAGACAAAGAAAAATTCATGGATTCTTTTACTGACAAAGATGCTATATTTAATTCTGGAACTTTTGAACTTGAAAAAGATATGGATTTTGAAAAAATAAAAGAAATACTTATAGTACATTAGTTTATATATTATAAAATAATATTAGATAAAACAAAGGAGCTATTACGAATTTATTATTCGTATGGCTCCTTTTAATTATTTACATATGATGCTATCAAGGAGTCTCTATATTTTTCATCAAAACATCCCATAGCTTCTAAAGTATTTTTAATTTTAATATTTTTAGTATGTAAAATTATTCTGTATTTATTAGTAAAATTAATTTCGAAAATTTGATCCGCTAATTTTTTTGATTGCATATTAATATAATAAGCATCTATATATTGAGGACTTTCTAATGATATCATCGCCATTACAGAATCATCTTTTAGACAATAGTTATTAGAACAATTATTTAATGCTATCCTAGCTTTCCTATTATTTTTACTATTTCTATGTCTATTATAATTTTCCATATCAAGCTTCGCCTTAGAATTATAATAATTATAATTATATAAGGCTTTTTCAAAAGAATCTAAGACCACGAAGGGTCTTAGATTTATTAATTGAAAAATTTCATTGTTTTTGTGGTTAAATTCTTGTTTATTTATAGATTTGTTTTCTAATAAATCTATATATAAATTTCTAAGCTCTATAAATCGATCTAATTTATCTTTTTCAGATTTGCACACTATAATACCTTAATTTCTACTTCTAGTCCTTCAGGTAATTCTTCTTCGTGTTTATCTAATCCCATCAAGATTTCTAAATCATTATCCTTTGTTAACATATTTAACTTTTCTACTAAAGTTCTTAAGTCTTCATCGGAAAAATCAATAATTTCGTATATACCATCTAAGTATATTTTTTCAATATCATAGTCTCTTGAAACTATACCTGAAATAAATCCATATAAACTTTCTACATTGTCAATGTGGAAGTTTTTAGCATTTATAAGTCTCACAGCATAGTCTAATGTGAATATATGTGAGTCATCAGTATCTATAAATACTATATTACCGTTACCTCTTGCCTTTTCATTGTTGGCATTTTCAATAAGGTGTTTTGTTTTTCCACTTCCTGATTTTCCTAAAATTAAAGTAATCATATAACACATCCTTTTCTATTATATTTATTCATGATCGTGGTCATGATCGTGATCACAATCATCACCACATTCATGATGGTGGTCAAGGGAATCTACAACTTCATAGTAGGCATCTACAGCAAGATTAAATTCATCTTCGTCTTCGATCAACTCTACTTCAAAAGGATTACTATCCTCTGTATAATTTGCCCTATACAACAATATTTCATCATCATCATTTTCGACTGGTAGTAAGGCTACATAGTCTTGACCATCAATTTCATACTCAGCGAGTATTACACATTCAAGCTCACGGTCGTCTTCCAAAGTCAAAATGATAGTTTCAAAATCTTCATAGTCTTCTAGAGCTTCAAATTCGTCATAATCACTATCATCGATATCGAATTCATCCATATCATCGTATATCTCTAATCCATCATATGGGTTAGAATAATCGTCATCATAATTTAAATCTTTGTCCATAAAACCTCCTACATTCCTTTATTTAAATATACACTTTTTAGGAGACTTTTACAAATTTTTTAATAACGTTTTCAAATATTCAAATACAAATTCTGTAGAAGATATTGACCATTGTTCATTAGGTGTGTGTGCGCCTGTAATTGTAGGTCCTATAGCTATCATATGAACATCAGGATATTTTTGACTTAATATTCCTGTTTCTAGTCCTGCATGGATTACTAATACTTCCATATCTTCATTTCTTATTGATTTATATGTTTTTACAGCCTTATCTAATAATTCAGTTTCGAATTCAGGTTTCCACATAGGATATCCTTCGGAAAATCTTATCTTGTATCCATATATTTCAGCTTGTTTTTTTACAGTATCTTTTAAATCTTCTAGGTCTTGATCATGCGAACTTCTAATTGATGTTTCTATATAAAAACTGTTTTCTGTTGTTCTTACTTTGGCTAAGTTATTTGAAGATCTAACAATATTTAATTCTTTATCATAACTATTTACTCCATGTGGGAAAGTTGATAAAGATCTTAATATCAATTTAGCTTGTTCATCATCAATGTATAAATCATCTTCTTTTTCTACTTCTTCTAAAGTAAATTCTAAATCTAATTCTCTTTTTAGATATAGGTCTTTTAATTCTAGGCTAATAGCTTCAAAATGTTCTTTTAGACTACCTATATTTTCAGCTTCTACCCCTATAATAGCATTTGCCATTGAAGGAATAGCATTATGTTTTGAGCCCCCTTCAATTTTACTCAACTTAATAGGAAGTTCATTTTGAAGCTTAATCAATAGAGAATCTAATAATTTTATAGCATTTAACCTAGCTTCACCTATTGTAGATCCAGAGTGTCCACCTCTTAGTCCTGAAACTTTAATTTGGAAATTATTTAGATCTCTTGCTTCAACAAAGTTAATATCTAAATTTAGGTATGCATTTATTCCTCCTGCACAACCTACTATAACAATCCAATCTTCTTCGTTATCCAAGTTAATTAAGTTTTTACCAGTTAACCACTGGTCTGATAAAGCTAAAGCACCATCCATACCTGTCTCTTCTGTAGTTGTGAAAATACATTCCAACTTTGGATGCTCTAATTTATTGTCTTCTAGTATTGCCATCATCAAGGCTACGCCAGCCCCATCATCTGCACCAAGGGTTGTATCTTTTGCTTTAATAAAGTCTCCATCTACAACTATGTCGATAGGATCACAGGCGAAATTATGAAGTGAGTCTTCAGTTTTTTCGCAAACCATATCTAAGTGGGCTTGTAAAATAACTGGGTCATGACCTTCAAAAGAAGGACTTGCTGGCTTTACTATTAGTACATTACCGGTATCATCTCTTTTTGTATCTAAACCTAATCTCTTACCAAAATCATATATAAACTCAGATATTTTTTCTTCATCATTTGAACATCTTGGTATTTGTGATATTTTTTCAAAATTTTTAAATACTGCATAAGCAGTTGATTGTTTTAATTGTTCCATTAGTCAACTCTTTCTACTTTATATTTATCTTTTAATTCATTAGTTTTATTGAAATATTCTTCCTGTTGTTTTGACATTTTTAGATTTCTTTGAATATCATCCTTATAGTTTTCATAAGTGTTTTCTCTTTCTACAGACTTGTCTTCTAATTTTATAATATGGTATCCAAATTGACTCTTAACAGGATTTGAAATTTCATCAATTGATAATTCTAATAAAGCATTTTCGAATTCTGGTACCATTTGTCCACTGTAGAATTCTCCTAAAGATCCACCTAAACTTCCTGAGCCATCTTTTGAAAACTCTTTAGCGAGGTCTTCAAAACTTTCACCATTATCTAATTTTTCTTTAATTTCTTTAGCCTTTTCTTCATCATCAACTAGTATATGTGATGCCTTAAACTTATACACATCTTTTAATGAATCTTTGTTGTTTTCATACATTTCTTTCACTTCTTCTTCAGTTACAGAAACATTATCTAAAAACTTTCTGATTGCATATTGTTTTAAGAATTGATCTTTTAGTAAATCTAACTCTTTTATAAAATCTTCATCTTTTTCTAATTCATTTTCTTTTGCGTCTAAGTAAAAAAGCTCTTGGTTTAGTAACTCTTCTGCTACTTGTTTAAACCCTTCTTCGTTATGGAAACTTTGACCTTGTGGTCCCATGCTGTGTACAAAATCATGAACCATATCTTGTGTTATTTCTTTTCCATTCACTCTGTAATAAACTTTATTTGACATATATCCTCCTATTTAAGTAATTTTATACCATCTTTAGTAATGTTAATCTTTCTTTGTTTGTACAATCTTCCTATAGATCTCTTAAATTGAGACTTCGACATGTTGAAGACAGATCTTATAAGCTTCGGATCGCTCTTATCATTAACCTTTAAATACCCACCATTATCTGATAATGTCTTGTAAATCAAATTAGCATCTTTATTTAGCTCCACATGAGCTCTATTGTTGTAGGTAAGGTCTAGTTTACCATCTTCTTTAACTTTTTTAACCCTTAACCTTATACTATCGCCAACTTTAGGTACACCTGTTATTTCATCCTGATGTAGCATTCCATTATACTTACCTTCAACTAATATAAAGGCACCATAAGATGAATCATAGGCATAAATAATACCGTCTACCCAATCATCTTCTTTTATTTTTCCATCGTTAGCAAAATAATCATCGACCTTCATAGTGGCAGTTAACCTATCGGACTTATCGATATAAACTCCGACTAGGTGGTAATCATATTTTTTTATCTGACCTACTTGTTCTTCAAAGGGTAATAAAAGATCTTTGTCCAATCCCCAATCAAGAAAAGCTCCTATTTTAGTAGTGTCTACCACTTGTAAAATTGCTAAGTCTCCTACTTCAGCCTTGGGTTTTTTGCTAGTTGCTATAGGTCTGTTTTGATTGTCTTTATAAATAAATACTTCTAGGCTATCGCCTACTTCTTTATTTTTTCTTAGGTACTTTTTAGGTATTAAAACATCATCTTTATCATCTGAATCAATAGTTTCTCCTAAAAAAGCACCGATACTAGTAATCCTTTTAATTATTAGCGTTTGCGTTTTCCCTAACTTGTACATTGTTTGCCGCCTCTCTTGAGAAACCATATCCTATAACTTCATTTATGTTAGTTATATATACAAATGCATCGTCATCTATACTATCAATATAATTTCTTATTTTAATATACTGTTTTGTATCAACTATAGATACTAGTACATTTTGTTCTTTTTTAGTATATCCACCTCTAGCATCGTAAAAAGTTGTACCTCTGTTAATTTCTTTGTGGATAAAATTATTAATATTATCAATTTCTTTAGATACAATAACCATTTGAATTTTTGAGTTAAATCCAGCGATAGTATTATCTAGGACCCATGTTGTTATATATAGGGACATAAAGGCATAAATACCAGATTGCAAACCAAAAGTAAGACCAGCTAAGGCTATTACAAAGGCATCTACTATCAACATCCCTTTGCTAACTGATATTCCCATCTTAGCCTCTAATATTTTAGCTAAAACATCGGTTCCACCCGTTGATGCATTTTGTCTAAATACTATAGCTAGTCCCAGACCTATTAGAACAGCACCTAAGATTAGATTAGCTAAATTGTCTCCTAAGATAGGTTCTTTTATATCTATCAAAGCATCAAATATAGTCATAAAACCAGAATATGAGCCAGCCCCTATAATAGTATATAATCCAAATTCTTTACCAATAACCATATAGCCGACCAAGAGTAAAATAACATTTAATACCCCCATGGTCAAACCAATATTTAAATTAGGTATGTAATAATTAATTACTTGGGCAAAACCAGTAACTCCGCCAGCTGCAATTTTTAATGGTATATTAAAAAATATTGTACCTGTCGTCATTATAAATGTACCTACTAAAATAAAAAATATGGATTCTATTCTTTTTCTATTTATTATAGATTCTTTCATCTATACCTCCTTATATTTCAGAGATCATTATTAATATTATAGGGTCTCTATTTAATTCCTTTCTTGTATATGATTTTAACCTATCGATTACTTGACGTTTCATTTCTGATACATCAGTAATCTTTTTGTTGTTAATTTCATTCTTAAGTTTACCTAAAATTTTATAAGCTCCATCCATCAAATCTTGGGAATCTTTAACATACACAAATCCTCTTGATAAAATTTGTGGATTACCAACAATCTTTTTAGCTTTGCTATCCCATACCATTGAAGCTGTGATAATACCATCATCAGATAATTTTTGCCTATCTTTTAAGACAATATTACCAACATCACCTATACCTAAACCATCAACTAAAACTTTTCCTGCTGGCACTTTGCCAACAATCTTTGCAGAATTATTAGTTAATTCTAGGACATCACCAAGCTCTAATATGAAGCAATCTTTTTCTTTAGCCCCCATAGATACATAAAGTTCTTTGTGCATGATTTGATGTCTAAGTTCACCGTGGACAGGAATAAAGTATTTAGGTCTAACCAAGGCAAGCATTAGCTTTAGTTCTTCCCTAGATGCGTGTCCTGAAACGTGAACATCTGCTAGGGCTGAGTAAACAGTTTTAACACCTAATTTTGCTAGGTTGTTTATAACTGTAGAAACTGATTCTTCATTACCTGGTATTGGAGATGCAGAAATAATTACTGTATCCCCTTTTTCCAATTTTAATTGCCTGTGGTCTCCCCTAGCCATTCTAGTAAGAGCAGCCATTTGTTCACCCTGACTACCAGTAGTCAACATAACAATTTCATTATCTTTAAACTTGTTAATCTTACTAATATCTTGAATAGTATCTTTCTTAACTCTTAAATAACCTAGTTCAACAGCTATCCCAATATTTCTTACCATTGACCTACCTGATATAAATATTTTTTTCTTATGGTATTCAGCAGCGTCAAATACTTGTTGTACACGGTGTAGGTTTGATGCAAAAGTAGCTACACAAATACGTCCTTCAGCTTCTGAGAAAACTTTCTTAAAAGTTTCTCTGATGGAAACTTCACTCATTGTATATCCAGATCTCTCTACATTAGTTGAATCACTTAACATAGCTAGTACACCTTGTCTACCAAGTTCACCAAGTCTTTGTAAGTCCATATGAACACCATCTATAGGTGTATAGTCAACCTTGAAGTCACCTGTGAAAAGTATAGTTCCAACTTCTGTATGAAGGGCTATAGCACAAGCTGCAGGAATGGAGTGGTTTACAGAAATAAATTCAACATCAACATCACCTAGTCTAATTGTTTGACCAGGAGATACATTTTTTAACATGTTTGTTGGTAAACCATGTTCTTCTAATTTTCCTTGGATTAATCCATTTGTAAGTCTTGTACTATAAACTCTTGTGTTTATCTTCTTTAATAAGTATGGTACTGCACCAATGTGGTCCTCATGACCATGTGTTATTAGTAAAGCTTTTATCTTATCTTTGTTTTCCTCTAAGTAGGTAAAGTCTTGTATAACTATATCTACACCAGGCATTGAATCATCAGGGAAAGTTGTACCTGCATCTATAATGAATATTTGATTGTTATATTCAACTGCGGTCATATTTTTTCCAATTTCACCAACACCGCCTAAAGGAATAATTTTTATTGTTTGATTTTTTTTCTTTTTATAATATCTTGCCATATTTAACCTTTCAATCTAATTTAATCTTCTAAAAGTTCAGCATATACAGCAAGGATTTCATCTAACTCTTTATCATCTTCTATTGGATAAAATACAGCTTCATCTCCTTCAGTTTCAATCTCAAAAATATATAATTCTTCTACTTCTTCATTTAGTAAAGCTGCATAGTCTTTATCATCTACTCCAAATGTGTCTAAAAGAAGTAGATTCAATGTTGTATCTCCATCAGTAATTTCAATATATTGATCTAAATTATCCATAATCACCTTGCGTCTAAATAAGATTGTAGTATAAAACAAGCTGCAATCTTATCTATATGCTCCTTTCTATTCTCTCTTCTAACTTTTTGTTTTATTAATACTTCTTCCGCTTCAAGAGTTGTAAGCCTTTCATCTTCATATATGATTTCATTGTCAATCTCTTTTTTCAATAAATCTACAAAACTCATAACTCTTTGAGCTTGTGGACCTTTGCTACCATCCATATTGTATGGCATACCCACAATTATTTTATCTATATTCTCTTCTTCTATTATTTTCTTTAACTTATCTATATCTTCTCTTACACTTGTTCTTTTTATTGTCACTAAACCATTAGCAAAAATTTTCATTGGATCAGAAATAGCAACACCAATAGTTTTTTTGCCCAAATCTAAACCTAAAAACCTATCCATATTACCCCACAAAAGGGTAGAAAAATTTCTACCCTTGTTTTGTATTATTTAATATTATTCTTTACAAAATAAAACTCTAAAATATCTTCAAGTATATCGTTTCTATCGATTTGTTTAATTTTCTTTCTTGCATCCTTATGGCTTGTTATATAAGTAGGATCCCCTGAAATAATATATCCAATAATTTGGCTTGCAGGATCATAGCCCTTTTCTTCTAGGGCAGTATAAACATCTTGCATTATATTTATTAATTTTGCTTCTTCTAAATTTTCCATACTAAACTTCATTGTTTCATCAAAATCTTTTTGCATAATGGTCTCCTATTTTATGAATTTATCTTTTCTTTAATAAAGTCTTCCAATTTTAATAAGGCTTCATCAAGTTTATCTACATCTTTACCACCAGCTTGAGCAAAGTCTGGTCTTCCTCCACCATTTCCGCCTGTGTATTGAGCAACAAATTTAACTAAATCACCAGCTTTTATATTTTTCTTTACCAAGGCTTTAGATACTGAACATACATAAATAATTTTATCTTCTACTACTGATGCTAGTAAGGAAATATAATCATCATCCTTAGCTTGAATTTTATCAGCCATATTTTTTAGGGATTGTCCATCAAGATCATTTAATTTAGCAATTATTGTCTTTACGCCATCTATATCTTTTGCTTTTTCTACTAATGAATCTATTAATCCATTTTCAACAGATGATTTAAATGATTCAATCGTTTTATTTAATTCTTTTTCTTCTTCTAATATAGATGAAATCTTATCTTCTAATGAATCCTTTGGTGTTTTTAATAAGCGACTTATATTGTCTTCTTTTTCAATCATATGATTCATATAATCATAAACTCTAAAAGCAGTTATAGCTTCAATCCTACGAACACCAGCAGCTATACCAGATTCAGATAAAATTTTAAACATCATAATCTCGCTTGAATTGTTTACATGAGTACCACCACATAATTCTGTAGAGTATCCACCCATATCAACAACTCTTACTATATCTTTATATTTGTCTTCAAATAGTCCAACTGCTCCAATTTCTTGTGATTCTTTTAAGGACATTTCATTAATATTTACTGGTAAATTATCATAAATAGATTTATTTACTATTCTTTCAATTTCGCTTAATTGCTCTTTTGTAATAGCCTCGTAATGGGTAAAGTCAAATCTAAGTCTTTCATCTGTAACTAGAGAACCTGCTTGGTTAATATGATTTCCAAGTACTGTTTTTAAAGCCTTATTCAATAAGTGAGTAGCAGAGTGATTTCTCTTGATATCTTCTCTCCTATCAACATCGATTTTAGCTTCTACTATATCACCCTTTTTAAACTCTCCATTTTCCACTTCTACAAAATGATAGAAAATATCATCAGCTGTCTTTTTAGTATTATAGACTCTTATAAGTCCATTATCAGATTCTAGATATCCGGTATCACCAATTTGTCCACCAGATTCAGCATAAAATGGTGTTTTATCCAAAATTATTATAGCCTTGTCTGATTCAGATAAACTGTTATCATCAAAGGCTTCTATACCTATTATTTCTGCCTTTATATCATTTTGAACATAACCTACAAATTCTGTTTTTGGATAACCTGATATTTCAAGTTTATCATCTTCCCATCCGCCTTTAAATGAAGTGTGTTGTCTAGAACTTTCTTTTTGCTTGTTCATCGCTTCTTCAAAGTCTTCTTTATTTACAGTTAATGATTTCTCTTCCAAAATTTCTAAGGTTAAATCAAGTGGGAATCCATAAGTATCATAAAGTTTGAAAGCATCCTCACCATTCAATTCTTTAGCATCTTCATCTAGGTCGGCAATCATCTTATTTAGGATGTCTAGTCCTTGGTCTAAAGTTTCTTGGAATTTCTTTTCTTCCCTATTTATTATTTTGAAAATTCTATCCTTATCTTCTAATAATTCAGGATATTCTGTTTTATAAATTTCCATAACTATTTTAGATAGTTTTTCTAAGAATTGACCTTCAATATTTAACAACTTTCCATGTCTGATAGCTCTTCTCATTAGTCTTCTTAGGACATAACCCCTTCCCTCATTTGAAGGGATAACACCATCATATATTAAGAAGGTCATTGCCTTTGTATGGTCCATAACTACTCTGAATGATTCATCATATTTTTCATTTGTTCCATATTTATGGCCTGATAAATCTTCAATAGCTGTTAATAAAGGTCTAAATGAGTCTAGTTCAAAAATATTTGCAGCATCTTCTACAATTAAAGCCAATCTTTCTAAGCCCATACCAGTATCTATATTTTTATGTTCTAAAGGTTCGTATTCACCATTAGCTTTTTTATTAAATTGTGTAAATACCAGGTTCCAGATTTCTAGGTACCTATCTTCAGGGTCTGTATATTCTTCACCTCTGTCATACATGATTTCTGTGCATGGACCACATGGTCCTTCTTCAAGTTCCCAGAAATTTTCATCCTTACCTAATCTAGAAATTTTAGAAGGATCTAGCCCTACTTCTTTGGCCCAAATGTCGTAAGCTTCGTCATCATTTTCATACACTGTAACAGATAGCTTATCCTTATCCAATTCAATAATTTCTGTTAAAAATCTCCATGCCCATGTTATTGCTTCTTTTTTAAAATAATCTCCGAATGAAAAATTACCTAACATTTCAAAGAAGGTAGCATGTCTATGTGTCTTTCCTACATTTTCAATATCAGCAGTACGTATACACTTTTGTGATGATGTTGCTCTGTTTTTAGGAAACTTTTTAGCTCCTGTAAAATAGTCCTTAAGTGGAGCCATGCCCGCATTTATTAATAAAAGACTCTTATCATTATTTGGAATTAATGAATATGATTTAAGTCTTATATGGTCATTTTCTTTTTCATAAAAGTCAAGAAAAGCTGTTCTTAACTCATTAAAATTCATTTTTTTCATTTACACCTCAATAATTTATGGTCAAGGTTTTTCTACCTATGTAATATTTATATGTTTTAAAGATCTGTAAACTTCTATTACAGTTAATCTACTTAGATAATATAACTTCTATTTAGCACAATAACCTATAATTAAATATATCAAATATTGAGCAATATTTAAAGTAAGCTTGATATTTAGAATAAATTAAAGGAGCTACTATTTACTAGCAACTCCTTTAGTCTATTTTACAACTATATTTAGTATTTTGCCCGGTACATATATTAATTTTACAATTTCTTTTCCTTCAATGAAACTATTTACATTTTCATCTTGTTTTGCCAGGTCTATTATTTTATCCTTATCTTCATTTACAGATACTTTTAATTTACCTCTCATTTTACCATTAACTTGTACAGGTAAATCTATTTCATCAGCAATTAATTTGTCCTCATCATATGAAGGCCATATATTTTGATTTGCTAATTGTTCTGTATTTCCAATCTTTTCCCACATTTCTTCTGTAATATGAGGTGCGAATGGATTTAGTAAGATCAAATAAGTTTCTAGTTCTTTTTTAGTAACTTGATTTTTCTTAACAAAGGCATTTTGTAAAATCATTAATTGTGAAATAGCTGTATTGAATTTCATATTTTCAATATCATCGCTTACTTTTTTAATTGTTTGATTTATTAAAACTTCTAAATCTTCAGAATAATGGTCACCATCAACTAAAATATCTAAAAGTCTCCATACCCTATCTAAATATTTTCTTATACCATTTACCCCTTCATCTGACCAAGCCACAGACTTGTCAAATTCTGAAATAAACATTTCATAAGTTCTTAGGGTATCAGCGCCATAATTTGCAACTATATCATCTGGATTTACAACATTGCCCCTTGATTTAGACATTTTCTCATTGTTTTCACCTAAAATCATACCATGTGAAGTACGCTTCATATAAGGTTCTTTTGTTGATACTACTCCTATATCATATAGGAATTTATGCCAAAATCTTGAATATAACAAGTGTAAGGTTGTATGTTCATTACCACCATTGTACCAGTCTACTGGTCCAAAGAAGGCTTCTTCTTCCTTACCTACTAAGTCTTTATCATTTTTCGGATCCATATATCTTAGGTAGTACCATGAAGATCCTCCCCATTGAGGCATGGTGTCTGTTTCCCTTTCTGCTGGTTTACCACATATTGGACAAGTTGTTTTAACAAATTCATCTATATCCGCTAGAGGACTTGATCCATCACCACTTGGTTCGTAATTTTCAACTTCAGGTAATTTAACTGGTAGGTCTTTTTCATCAACTGGTGTCCAACCATGGTCTTCACAATAAACCATAGGTATTGGCTCTCCCCAATATCTTTGTCTAGAAAATACCCAGTCTCTTAACTTATAATTTGTTTTTTTAGAAGCTAATCCTTCTTTTTCTAAAATTTGTACAATTTTTTCTTTAGCTTCATCAACCTGTAAACCATTTATTAATTCAGAATTAATAATTTCTCCATTTTCAGTGTCTGTATAAGCCTCTTTGCTTATATCTCCACCTTTTACAACTTCTCTTATAGGTAAATTGAATTTTTTAGCAAATTCATAGTCCCTAGTATCATGGGCTGGTACGGCCATTATGGCCCCTGTACCGTAGGTAATCATTACATAATCTGATACCCATATAGGCATTTCTTCTTTAGATACAGGGTTTATAGCCTTAAGTCCTTTCAATTCAATACCAGTTTTGTCCTTATTCATTTCAGTTCTCTCAAATTCGGACTTTTTATTTGCTGCATCTTTGTATGCTTGGACTTCTTCTAAGTTTTCAATAGAGTCTGCTAATTCATTTATAGTTTCATGTTCTGGAGCTATTACCATATATGTGGCACCATAGATAGTATCTGGCCTTGTTGTATAAACTCTTAATTTATTTTCTTTGTCTTTTATTTGAAAATCTATCTCTGCACCATGAGATCTTCCAATCCAATTTATTTGCTGTTGCTTAATATGGTCTAAGTAGTTCACAGTATCTAGGTCATCAATAAGTCTATCTGCATATTCTGTAATCTTTAGCATCCATTGATTTCTTATCTTATGCTCTACCTCACTACCACATCTTTCACACTTACCACCAACAACTTCCTCATTGGCAAGACCAACCTTACATGATGGGCACCAGTTAATCGGAAATTCTTTTTTGTAGGCTAGCCCTTTCTTGAACATTTGAACAAATATCCATTGGGTCCACTTATAATAATCCGGATCAGTAGTATCAATCATCCTGTCCCAGTCAAAAGAAAATCCAATAGATTTTAATTGTCTAGTAAAATTAGCTATATTTTCTTCTGTAACAATCTTTGGATGAATCTTATTTTTTATAGCGTAATTTTCAGCTGGCAGACCGAAGGCATCAAAACCCATCGGATATAACACAACCTGGTCTTGCATTCTTCTTTTTCTTGAAATTACATCTAAGGCTGTATATGATCTTGGGTGACCCACGTGCAAGCCTGCTCCTGATGGATACGGGAATTCTACTAAGCCGTAAAATTTATCCTTACTCTTATCCATAACAGTTTTAAATGTTTTTTCTTTATCCCATATCTTTTGCCATTTTTTTTCAATCGCATTAGGATTATATCTTTCTACCATTTCAGTCTCCATTCTTAATTATTATAATAAACATAATACCATAAATTTACTTATCTTTACTAATATATTAATCCAAGTAGTAAATAAATCCTACTTCTAATCACTAATCATCTTCTATTGATTAATATATATGGTATTAAATATTTCTATTTGTGAAACTTTGTTTAATAATGTTTCCGTCATATTGTAAATGATTTCGCTTTCTTATAATATTATAAATAAAGGAGGTGATATTAATGATAGATTTAAGCAAGGTTAAAACCGAAAAAGTAAATCCTAATACTAGTAATTTCAGTAGCATGTCTATTAGAGAAGCGCTAGAGATAATGAATGAAGAAGATTTAAAATCTGTTGAATGTATTAAAGAGCAATTTGATAATATCGAAAGACTTATCTCTAAGACAAGCGATGTTCTAAGAAGCGGCGGAAGAATAATTTATGCTGGAGCAGGTACTAGTGGAAGACTAGGTGTTTTAGATGCTGTTGAATGCCCTCCCACTTTTGGAGTAGATTATAATACTGTTGTTGGATTAATCGCAGGTGGAGATAACGCTTTTGTAAAGGCTAAAGAAGGTGCAGAAGACAGTAAGGAAGAAGGAAAAAAAAATTTAGAAAAAATAAACTTCTCCCAAAAAGATATTTTAATAGGTATTGCCGCTAGTGGCAGAACTCCCTATGTTATTGGAGCTATTGAATATGCTAAATCTATTGGAGCTAGTACTGGATCAATAGCATGCACTACAGAAAGTGAAATAGGAAGGATTAGCGATTACCCTGTTGAAGTCGTACCTGGACCAGAAGTCTTAACAGGCTCTACAAGGTTAAAAGCTGGTACATCTACTAAATTAGTCTTAAATATGATTAGTACTATTAGTATGAAAAATTTAGGGAAAGTTTATAAAAATTATATGGTAGATTTAAAACTTTCCAATAAAAAACTTTCTACAAGAGCTATCAATATATTGACCGAGGTTACTGGTTGCTCTGTTGAGGAAGCTGAAGAAAAACTAAAAGAAACAGATGGACATGTTAAGCTAGCAATAGTTATGATATTATTTAATCTGAATAAAGAGGATGCTCTAAACAGGTTAAATGAATCAGATGGTCATATCGATAAAATTAATATGTAATAATTTAAATTTTTTATAAGGAGTTATTTATGGTAATCGTTACTAGTCCTTTAATGAAGGATAAGGTATTAAAAATTGTTGAAGAAATAGAAGAAATAGATGTTAAGCATATAAAAACTGAAGGCATTAACATGTATTTTGAAACTAATGTTGATGATGATCAAGCTATATCCATTATAAAAAATAGGATCAAGTCTGATCCAATAAGTAATGGAATTATAATCAAAGTTAGAAAAGAATATATTTAATAAATATAAAAAGGAGAATATTATGGATAAATTAACTAAATTTGTAGAAGAAAAAATAGCACCACCTCTTATTAAGTTTTCACAAATGAGATATGTTGCAGTTATGCAAAGAATGGGTCTAGGTATAATGAGTTTACTTGTTATAGGCTCTATATTCTTAATATTTGCATCATTTCCATATCAACCTTACCTAGACTTTTTAGGTGATTTTAGATGGACAATTGCACAAGCAGCGGGTATTGCTACTCAATTTATAGGATTATACACAGTAATTACTATTTCATATGGTTTAACTGAATGGTATAACAAAAATAAAGGCTTTAAGATGGACTTATTACAACCAACAATATTAGCCGCAGCTTCATTCTTACTATTAAACCCTGTGAAAACAGTTGATAGTATAGTAGAAGGTGTGGCAGACCCTGTTAAATTCTCTGGTGTACCAACCACATATCTTGGAGCACTAGGTGTATTCACAGCTATTATAGTTGGTATTGTAACTGTAGAAATATATAGATTCTTTATTCAGAAGAAAATTGTAATTAAATTACCTGAAAATGTACCTCCAATGGTATCACAAGCTTTTGTTTCTTTAATTCCATCATTTGTAGTTGTTCTATTCTGGTGGTTAATTAGACACGTTGCCGGATTAAATATTCCTGAAATTATTCAATCAATTTTCCAACCTTTAGTAAGAGTTGGTGATACCGGTATAGCTGTTGTACTTGCATCTTTCTTAAATAGAGTTTTATGGTCAGTTGGTATTCACGGTGGAAATATCGTTTCATCTGTAGGTGGAACTATTTGGCAACAAATGGTTGCTGCAAACCAAGAAGCATTTAAGTTAACAGGTAGCTTACAGAATTTACCATATACATTTACATCAATATATATGGATAACTATATTTGGACAGGTTTATTACCATTAGCATTAATAATGTCATTCTCAAAATCACCAAGATTAAAATCCTTAGGTATATTGGCTATACCAGCTGCATTATTCAACATTGGTGAACCTCTAATATTTGGTCTTCCAATTATGATGAACCCACTATTAATGATACCTTTTGTATTATCTTATGTAATACTAGCTATAGTATCAGTAGTATTGACTTCACTAGGAGTATTACCAGTTCCTGTTTTAACAGTACCTTGGATAATGCCAGCACCAATAAAAACATTCTTAGCCACAAACGCCTCTATATGGCCAGCTATTTACGTTCTATTAGGATGGGTTGCTATGGGTCTTGTATTCTATCCATTTGTTAAAATTATTGAAAAACAAGACTTAGAAAAAGATTTAGATGTAGGTAAAGAAGCAAAAAAAGCTAATGCATAATTAAGGAGAATTCATGTTTGGAGCATCTATTTATTTATCTCAAGACAAAAAAGATATTTTTGATTATTTAGACAAAATGTCAAGAGTTGGAGCTAAAACTATATTCACTTCTATGCATATTTTAGAAGACGATAAAGACGATTCTATTAATAAAATAAAAGAAGTATCAAATAAAATTAATGAAAACAACTTAGAATTGATGGTTGATATTTCAACTAATACTCTAAAAAAATATGAAATGACATTAGATGAAATGGTAGACTTTCTAAAAAATCTTAAAGTTAAAAGTTTAAGAATTGATTATGGTTTTACCTTTGAAGAAATAAAGAATATAAGCCGAGATTTCAATATAGTATTAAATGCAAGTACTATAGATGATAGCTACTGTGAAAATTTAACTAAGGCCGGATTGGACTTATCAAATATAACTGTATGCCATAATTTCTATCCTAGACCTGAAACAGGCTTATCAGAAAAGTTTCTTTTAGAAAAAAATAAATACCTAAAGTCTAAGGGTTTCAAAATCCAAGCCTTTATACCAGGTGATGACATTTTAAGGGGTCCTCTTAAAGAAGGACTCCCTACCCTAGAAAGACATAGGTTTATTGATCCATTAGTTGCTTATATTGAATTAAAGGAAGATTTTCATGTTGATGAAGTCTTAGTTGGTGATATAAGTATGAAGGAAGAATCATTAAGAAGAATACTAAAATTTGAAAACGAAAATTTAATTGAACTCAATGTTAAATTCTTTTATGACTTAGATTCAGATTTAAAAAATGTTATTATGGGTGAACATAAAAATAGAAAAGATTACTCAGAATATATCTTGAGAAGTACTATGACAAGAGTAAATATAAAAAAAGAAATAGAACCATACAATAATATTGAGAGAAAAAAAGGTTATATTACTTTGGATAATAAAAAATATCTACGATATAACGGAGAACTTCAAATAGCTTTAAGAGATCTTAAAGCAGATGAAAGAGTTAATGTAATTGGAGAAGTTTTATCTGATGATATTAACCTTTTGAAATATATTATTGATGATGTTAAGTTCAAATTTATTGAAATGAAAAAAGCGGTATAACAAGTATGGATATTAATAATTTAAGAAAAAAAGTTGGCAAGCTATTTATTTTTGGATTTAAGGGCAAAGAAGTTGATGACCATGTTAAAAAGCTGATTTACGAATATAATGTTGGTTCATTAATACTTTTTTCTCATAATTTAGGTACCAAAAAAGAGATAAAAAAACTAACAGACGATATTCAAAAAGAAGCTAAATTAGCTGGATATGATAGACCTATATTAATATGTATCGATCAAGAAAATGGATTAGTTAATAGATTAAATGATATTAACTTTTATCTACCCGGTGCTATGTCTATAGGGGCTACATCTTCTGAAGAAATTTCAGAAGATGTAGGTAATCTAACAGCAAAATATTTAAGAAAACTTGGTATAAATTGGAATTTAGCTCCAGTATTAGATATAAATACTAATCCTAACAATCCAGGAATTGGTATAAGGTCATTTAGTGATGATCCCAATTTAGCAAAAAAACTAGCTTATGCATTCATCAAAGGACACAATAAAAATAATGTCTTGACTACAATTAAACATTTCCCAGGGCTTGGAAACACTTCAGTAGATCCACATTTTGGATTACCAGTTGTAAATAAAAACTTGGAAGAATTAGAAGAAAAAGAACTAATCCCATTTAAATATGCTATTGAAAATGGAGTGGATTCAGTGATGACATCTCATGTTCTTTTCCCTAATATAAAGAAGGATGATTATCCTGTAACAATGTCAAAGACATTCCTAACTGATATTCTAAGAGATAAAATGGGTTTTAATGGCGTTGTGGTTACAGACTGCCTTGAAATGGATGCTATTTCAAAAGAATATGGCGTAGGAAATGGTGCTATTAATTCATTTAAGGCAGGAGCTGATTTAATAATAGTATCTCATACACCGGAAGAACAGTATAATGCAGCAGATGCCCTAGTCAAAGCTATAGAAGATAAGGAAATTGAATTAGAAGATTTAGATGAAAGCATCTCTAGAATTAATAAACTATATGAAAAAATAGAAAAATTCTATGATGCTAATGATGAAGAAATTAATTTTTCAAAGGTAGAAAAATACTTTATTAATTCAGTTACTTTATTAAAAAATGAATCATTTGTTGATAAAAATCAAAAAGTTATAGCTTTAGTACCAAACAACGAAAGAAGACAAGTAGGAGAAAAATCAGACGAGAAAAAACAAAGATATCTTGCTGATAGTGTAAAAGATAATATTAAAAATGTAGAATTTATTTACTACGATAAAACTAACTTAAAAGAAAAACTTGAGCTTATATATGATATAAAAGATTCAAATCAAATTATATTTGGACTTTTATCTAATGAATTAGATGAAAATATCGAAAACTCAATTAATGATATAGCTTCTAGCAAAGAATTTTATACAATTGCTATGAGAGATCCTTATCCAAATAAAGTAGTTTATGATATTTCGAAGTCTTATATAAACACTTATCAAGCAAGTCCAATTCCAATAGACATTGCTGTTAAAAGTTTAGTTGGTAAAATATCCCCAAAAGGAAAACTACCAGTTAAGTTAAGTTTTAAATAATTATTTTGATTAAATAAGGAGATTGCTAAATCAGTCCACTACCTTATATAAAATTATTCAACATTCTATAAAAAAACTGCTAAATATTTTAGCAGTTTTTTTCATATTAATTTTCATCTTGATTTATACTATCAATAAAATCATCTAGCACTTGATTTACATCAACATTATTTTTAGCATTTTTATATTCAGCTGAAGTATTTTCTTTTACCTTGTCATCTAGCTTATCCTTAGCTGCCCTAGTTTTTTCTTTAGCTTCATTTGCCTTTTCTCTTCCTTTTGCCATATATTCATTAAAACTTTTATTATTAGACTTCATTTTTTTCATGAAAAAGATTATAAAGAAAATTAAGGCCATTAAAAGAATAGCTAATATAATGAAGGATGACATCTTAAAGACTTCAATATGCAATTGAGCATTTATCCAATTATTATTTGTCGTAAATATATGTTCAACTTGTCTTGTCTCGGACGCAAGTATAGGATATTTATATGAATATTCTATAGTATTAAAATTTATGTTAATCAAGCTAGAATCTTCTGAATAATTTATAAGGTCTTTAAAAAATCCTAAACTTTGCTTGTCTACATTTGGATTTCTCGTAAATAATTTGCTATTTGTCTCTGAAAATTCGTCTCCAGAATATTCTATTGTCAAATTTGTCTGGTTATTTTTATATTTAATTCCTAAGTCATCTAAGTAGGACACTAGAAATTCATTAACAAGCTCTTTGTTGTAGTTATCTGCTTTATTAATAGTTAGGCTTCTAGAAATAGAATCTTTATTTACTCTTGTAATAATTTCTAGTTTAGCAAATATAATAGGAAATTCTTCTTCTAATTCTACATTTTCTAAACTATTAGTTGAAAGCTATTTTTCTTCAATATTAGAATAGTCAATATCTTTTATATGCTTTTCAACACTCAATGGATCTGCATAATATATAAATCCATAATTTGATTTGGAATTATTATCACCAGCTATATTCTGATTAATTTTGATAACTTTAGCTAATTTACTTTTATCTAACTTGCTATCAAAAGATAAGGAAACCTTAGTATTAAAAAGCTTTTCCAAAATTTTTATTATGTCTGTTAGATCTTTATTTTCTATATCAAAAATTTCAATAGTACTTTCTTCTTTATTTATAGGTTTAATATTAGTAACTAAATTCTTATCAAATAATCTATCTTTCCAATTATTTGCTAACTTTTCAAGATTTTTATTATCAAAAGCTAACCTTATTCTCATATTATAATTGTCAGATATATTACTTTTAGATATAGAGATCAAATGTTGATAAGGTCCAGTATAAGAAATATTATTGTAGGACGCTTTTGTATAGGCATCTTTGATAATTAATTCATCGTTAATACTTACATTCTTTTCTACATTTTTCCAAATATTAGATACATCAGATTCTTTAATAAGTTTTTCATCTACTAATTTTTGTTCCAAAAATCTTAGCATTATTTTAATATCAGATGAATCTTCAAACTCCATACCTCTAGCAAATACTGATTCAGAATCAGCATATAAAAACTTTATATTATCTTCGTAGTTTTCACCGCTTTTTTCATATAATTTTTTTACTATATCCTTATATTCACTAATATCATTAAAGGAAAAAGTTAAATCAAAATTTAGAAAATTGTCTTCTTCATTTTTTATTTCATAGCTTAGAGGTTGTTCAATATAGTCATTTAAGAATTTCTTTACAGCTGTACTGCTTCCATTAATTCTATCTAAGCTTTCTTTATCTAAGCTAATATTTATTACACGTTTACCTTTAAAATTTTCATTTATTTCTAAGTTATCTTTAGCTTGTATACCACATGCAGTTAGCAAAAAACAGGACAATATTACAAGTAATAATTTAAATTTATTTTTTTTATTATTTTTCATTAGCTTACCTAATATTAAAATCCATTAAAGAAATTAAAATTATTTATACTATTAACTCGGCTTGTAACTATAGCTCTAGATATACTTCCCATTATTAAGATAAATAATATAAGCATGATAGTTATAGCTGTAGGATAAATCCAAAATAGAGATTTTTCAGATTTTCCAAGATGAACCATTAAACCCATGTATAATGAAATTAAATAAACTATAAATTGCATTATATAAAAAACAGGAATTAATTGTGGAATAATAAATCCTATTATTAAGCTCGCCAGAGCTAAGGCAGTCACAGGTATCAATGCAATAGATACTAATGATAAAGAGTCCTTAAAGCTATTTTCAGAGGTTTTTATCAATTTAGCTATTAACATAATTGTTGTTGTTAGTAAAAGATAATATATGATATGCATAGAAAATATTGGTAAAATCATTCTAAATGATAATCCAGAACGATTAATCATATTAAGTCCATCCATTACTGATACAATACTATTAAATGATAAGAAAAATATTATCATTGAAATTAATAGATGACTAGCTAATAGACTTAAACTAGTTTGCATATCTAATTTTTTAGAAAAAGCACTTAAAGGTTGTTTAGTAAACCATTTTTTTGATGTTTCTAATATATCTGCAAATATATTTGTAAATTCTTTCTTATTAAAGGTATTATTATTTTCATATGATTCACTCTTGCCTGTGAGCTCTAATTCAAGCTGTTTTCTTTCTTCTTGATTATTGTTTTCTTCAAAATTATTATTACTTTCATTATTATTTAATTTATCGTCCATATTCCCTCCTGTACCCATAATATTGATTTGCTTGCCATTTATAAAATTATTAAATGACTTATAACTTACAAATTTATAATATCATAAATAACTATACAAAACTATTAATTTTGTTTACTGACTTATAGGTTAATGAAAAACTTTGACCTTAAAAAGATTAATAAAAGCATATGCAAAGGATAAAAAAAGTAAAAGAAACTTTTTAAGTTTTTACCCTTTTTACCATTATAAAATAATAAAGATACTCCTGCTAAAACTACAAAAATTACATTTGTAATATTGTAAGAATACATATAGCATCCCCATAAAGCAATAATTCCACTTTGTATATATTGGTTATTTCTAGAGGCAAAAAGCAACATTATTAATAAAAGAACTGAAAAGCCATAATTTCCAACTTTATCAATAAAATAGCTTATTACTAATATGGATATAATAGCTAAAGAAGCTTCTATAGTATAAGTCTTATTCAGATTTATAAGTTTATCCAATAAACATATGACTATAAGTGATATACCTAATTCATAAAAAATATTTAAATCGGCTGGATTAAATATGTAATTCCCCTTATAGAATATGTTTAATGGAGAAATTAACCAGGCCAAGCATATAATAAATAGGTCTTTAGTAAACTTTTTATTGGCTATAAAAATATAGTAGCTAACAATAATTAGAATAATATATATTAAGTTTTCATACTGATACTTAAAAAAACTTATGGACTCATAAGCATATAAATTTTGATTAAATAGTAAGGAAAAAGGTACTTGAGATATAATGGCTCCTAGGTGTAACCTGGAAATATATTTATTGACATCTCTAGTTTTCCCATATGAAATTACTAGGAAGTATGCAAATATTGGTAAGGCCATCCTACCCAGTGATCTCATAAAAGATAAACTTTCATATGATATTAAATTACTATTACTTAATTGAAGGCTAGCTGCTAAATGGTCTACAAACATTAATATAGTAGCTATCATTTTAAATGCAAAAGTTGACATGTTCCTCCTATACAAAAATAGTTGGGTTTCCCCAACTATTTAACTATAATTTATTATTTGTGTTTTTTCATTGATCCTACTGTTCTTGGATATGGTATAACGTCCCTTATATTTTTCATACCAGTCATATACATAACCATTCTTTCAAAACCTAGTCCATAACCACCGTGAGCTACTCCACCAAATCTTCTTAGGTTTGTATACCATTGATAATCTTCTTTGTTAATTCCTTTTTCTTCCATCAACATTTCTAAAGTTTCAGAATCATTTTCTCTTTCAGAACCACCAATTAATTCCCCTACTCCAGGAACTAATAAATCCATTGCTGCAACGGTCTTTTTATCGTCATTGAGCTTCATGTAGAATGATTTTATATCTTTAGGATAATCAGTAACAAAAACTGGTCCATTGAATACTTCTTCTGATAAGTATCTTTCATGCTCAGTTTGTAAGTCAACTCCCCATTCCACTGGATATTCAAATTTCTTATCAGATTTTTCTAAAATATCAATAGCTTCAGTATAAGTAATTCTCTTAAAATCTGATTTAACTATGTTGGTTAATTTATCAATAATACCTTTTTCTACAAATTGGTTAAATAAGTTCATTTCCTCAGGTAGAGTTTCTAGAACATGATTAATAATATACTTAACCATGTCTTCAGCCAAGTCCATAACTTGTGGTAATTCTGCAAAAGCTATTTCTGGCTCAATCATCCAAAACTCAGCAGCATGTCTAGGTGTATTTGAATTTTCTGCTCTAAAGGTTGGTCCAAAGGTATATACCTTTGAATAAGTCATAGCAAAACTTTCAACTTCAAGCTGACCGGATACTGTTAAATTAGATTCTGAACCAAAGAAATCTTTAGTTAAATCAACTTTACCTTGTTCATCTTTTGGTAAATCATTTAAATCTAGGTTGGTTACCCTAAACATTTCACCTGCACCTTCCGCATCTGATGCAGTGATGATAGGAGTATGGATGTATACAAAACCTCTTTCATTGAAAAACTTGTGAATAGCAAAGGCTAACTCACTTCTTACCCTAAACACAGCATTAAAAGCATTTGTTCTGGATCTCAAAGAAGGCATAGTTCTTAAATATTCGAATGTTTGTCTCTTGTTTTGTAGAGGATAGTCACTAGATGATTCATTCAAAATATTCACTTCTTTAGCCTGTACTTCAAAGTCTTGTTTAGCATTTTCAGGCTCTACTAATATCCCCTTTACTTTTATAGCTGAATATAGGCCTAAGTGAAATATTTCATTAAAATTATCTAAACTAGAATCAACAACAACTTGCACATTATTAAAGAATGTACCATCATTTATTTCCAAAAATCCAATATTTTTAGATTGTCTAGATTTTTTTATCCATCCATGGATTTCAATTTCTTGACCTACAAAATTTTTGTAGCTTTTAAATAAGTCTTTAATTTCCATCTCTTCTCCTTTTCTTTATTTCTTTAAGTCTAGAATTTAATTCTTTTTCTAAACCTGTATCTCTTTCATTATACAAAATTAAATCTTTAATGTCATAAGGTAAATAAGTTTGGGCAACATATGAATTTTCATAGTTGTGAGGATATTTATATCCTCTACCATGATCTAATTTTTCAGCATCTTTATAATGACTATCTCTTAAATGATTTGGTATGTCAAAGTCTTTATTATCTTTCACAAATGACATAGCCTTGTTTATAGCCATGTAAGCTGAGTTAGATTTTGGAGCTAGGGCCATATATAAAACTGCATTAGCAAGTATAATCCTAGCCTCAGGCATACCAACTACATTAATTGATTGGAAAGCTGAGTTAGCTATATTCATAGCATTTGGATCTGCCAGACCAATATCTTCAGAAGCAAAAATAATTATTCGTCTAGCAATAAATTTTATATCTTCCCCAGCAACCAACATCTTTGCTAAATAGTATATTGAAGCATCTGGATCTGACCCTCTCATTGATTTTATAAAAGCCGATATTGTATCATAATGCTGGTCTCCAGATTTATCATATACTGCAGCTTTTTTAATAATACTATTTTTAATATCTTCTAAATTAATATTTATATTTTCATTATCATTACTTGATAAAACAGCAATTTCTAAACTATTTAATAAATTCCTTCCATCACCATTACTTGTTCTTATTAAGTAATTTACCGCCTCGTCACTTATACTTACATTTAATTTACCAAAGCCATTTTCTTTATCCTTTAGAGCCCTATCTATCAATATCCTTAAATCATCATCAGTAAAACTATTTAAAGTTAAGACTTGAGACCTAGAAATTAAAGCCTTGTTTACTTCAAAATAAGGATTTTCTGTAGTCGCACCTATTAATATTATTAATCCACTTTCAACATGTGGTAATAATGTATCCTGTTGAGCTTTATTGAACCTATGTATCTCATCTATAAATAATAAGGTCCTTATTGAATACATAGATAGGTTTTCTTCAGCTTTTTTTACTACATCTTTGATATCTTTAACACCGGAAGAAGTTGCAGATAATTCAACAAAGTTCATCTTACTTGCCTTTGCTATAATATAAGCTAAGGTAGTTTTTCCTGTACCAGGAGGACCATAAAAAATCATAGATGATAATCTATCAGCCTTTATCATCCTATACAAAGGTTTATCTTTCCCAATTAAATGTTCTTGGCCCACATAGTCTTCCAAGGTATTTGGTCTAAGTCTAGCTGCTAGAGGCTTAAAGTGATTTAATTGTTTTTCTTTATTCATTGAGAAAAAATCCAAGTTATCCATATTAATCCTTTATAAAAAATAAATGCCTTCAAGAAGGCATTTATCTAATCTTTTAAGTTTTCAACTTCGTCTGCAAATGATTGTACATCCTCAAATTCACGATATACAGATGCAAACCTTATATAAGCAACTTTATCTATGCCTTTTAATTTATCCATAACAAGCTCACCTATGTAAGCGGATGTTACTTCCTTTTGGTTTAAGTGATTAATTTCTTTTTCAATTTCATCAACAGCATTTTCTAAAGTTTCTAATTTTACTGGTCTCTTTTCAGCTGCTCTTATCAAACTATTTAAGACTTTACTACGTTGAAAAGCTTCTCTAGTATCATCTTTTTTTATAACTACTAATGTTTGCCCTTCAACTCTTTCATAAGTTGTAAAGCGCTTACCACAAGATAAGCAAGACCTTCTTCGTCTAATTGATTCATTGTTATCAGTTGGTCTAGTGTCTATGACTTTTGAGTCATGAAAATTACAATAAGGACACTTCATTTTAATAATCCTATCTTAAAAAATCAGGTATTACAAACTCTTGATTATCATCTGATTTTGGAGAATTGTTTTGTACTTGTTTGTTGGAATTTGATGAAGATACAATACGTCTATTGTCAAAACCTGTACCAATAACTGTAACTTTAATTTCATCCTTTAGACTTTCATCTGTACCAGCACCAAATATAATATTTGCATCTTGGTCAATTTGGTTTCTAATTAATTCTGATGCTTCATTTACTTCAAATAGACCTAAATCATTACCTGTAATATTAATTAATACAGCTTTTGCTCCATCTATAGATGTTTCTAATAGAGGTGATTTGATTGCAGCTTTTGCAGCTTCAACAGCTCTATTTTCACCTGATGCATAACCTATACCCATGTGTGCTACACCTTGGTCTTTCATAACTGATTCAACGTCTGCAAAGTCAAGGTTAATCATGTTTGGTACAGCTATTAAATCTGATATACCCTTAACCCCGTCTAAGATTACTTTATCAGCCATCTTGAAGGCATCAATCATTGTTGTTCTTTTTTCTGATATTTGTAATAATCTATCGTTAGGAACAACTATTAAGGTATCTACATTATTTTTTAGACTTTCTATACCATTTTCAGCTTGTTTTTGTCTTGTACGACCTTCAAACATGAATGGTTTTGTAACAACTGCTACTGTAAGTATACCTAATTCTTTTGCTACTTGAGCTATAATAGGTGCAGCACCTGTACCAGTACCTCCGCCCATACCTGCAGTTACAAATACCATGTCTGCGCCTTCAAGCATGTTTGAAATTTCTGTTTTACTTTCTTCAGCAGCTTTTTCACCAACTTCTGGGTTACCACCAGAACCTAGACCTCTTGTAATTTTTGTTCCAATTTGTAAAACTTCATCTGTATTTATAGCATCTAATATTTGTTTGTCAGTATTAACAGCTATAAACTCAACTCCAGTCAAACCTTCTTCCTTCATTCTGCTGATAGCGTTGTTTCCACCACCACCAACACCAATTACTTTGATTTTTGCAAGACCCATGTTGTCTACTTCCATATCAAAATTGCTCATATATTCCTCCGCTTATAAATTTAAATATATTCTTAACTATTTTGTAACACTTTAATATATTATATCAAAGACTATTAAAATTTAAAACTTTTATGTGTTTTTTATTAATGGCGAGCATTAGAGGAATCGAACCCCTAACTTAACATTCGGACTGTCCTGTTTTACCATTAAACTAAATGCTCTATATCCTTTTTCTGGACTTATCTCTTTGTTTGTTCTCATTATTATATCTTGAAACATTCAATACCACTCCAAACATGAAGCAAAAGGCAACCAATGAGGTCCCCCCATTAGATACCATAGGTAGGTTTATACCTGTATTAGGTATTAGTGATAGAGATACACCTATATTTATGAATGATTGTAAGGCATAAACCATAGAAATTCCAAATACTAATAATTTCGCAAACAAATCTTTACTTTGAATAGCAGTTTTAATTATTAAATAAGTTATTGTACATACTAAAATAAGAAATAAAACTGAACCTAAAAATCCGAATTCTTCACCTATTACAGAAAAAATCATATCATTACTTACTTCGTCTGATAGGTACCCATATTTATAAATTGATTTACCATAACCTTGACCTATAATCCCGCCTCGACTTACTGCAAATAATCCATTTAATACTTGCCAAGTTTGGTTTTGGTAGTCAGCTTCGGGATTTAGAAAACCAGTTATCCTTGCAATTTGGTAATCTTTTAATCCAAATATTATTAAAATCAATAGAAGAACTCCTCCACTAATTAAAATCGGCATAAATTTGGAATTAAAACCACCAATTAAATATACTAAAGAAAGGCTCACAAAAACAACTATTGAAGTAGATAAATCCGTTTGCATAGCTATAAGTAAGAAAGGAAAGATAATTATAAGTACCGGATAGAAAAATCCTTCCATAAACTTATACATGGTTTTTCTATTATCTATTAAATATTTAGCTAAAAATACTACTGAAGTAAACTTAGCTATATCAGAAGGCATAAAAGTTATACCTAAGTTCACACTTCTTCTCGCACCTTTTTCAAAATTCCCTATCCCAGGTATATATACCATGATTAAAAGTATAATACCTATAATATATAAAATCTTTGCATGATCTTTATAAAACTTATAGGATAATTTTGAGCTTATGATCATTACAACTATACCAACAGTTAAAAACATTGCTTGTCTTAAAACAAAATGATAAGTTGAGGTATCATATTTGATTGTTAAATATGATGAAGCACTAAACAAAACTAATAGTCCAACAAAAGACAAAGCAAGAATAGATAAAAATAAATATATATTAAATTGATTGTTTTTTTCAGGATAATTGAAATACTTATCTAAATATCTATTGATAATCCCTCTTTTGTTTTTTCTCTTATTCATAACTTTTAACTAGATTTCTAAAATCATCCCCTCTAATTTCATAGTTTTTATACATGTCCCATGAGGCACAAGCTGGTGATAGTAAAACTACATCTCCACTAACTGCTGTTTTATAAGCTAGCTTAACTGCTTCTGCCATATCATTTACAATATTTATATTTTTCAAACCATAGTTTATAGCTGTTTCTTCTATTTTTTTCGCTGTTTGCCCAATTAAAATTAAATTCTTGATTTTTTTTGGATCCAAAAATAAATCATCAAATTTTACGCCTTTATCATATCCCCCTGCAATAAGGATTATATTATCATCAAAAGAATCCAAAGCAACCTTGCTAGAATCCACATTTGTCCCTTTAGAATCATTATAATACTTTACGCCTTTTATTTCGGAAATAAATTCCAGCCTATGTTTTATTGGCTTGAATGAATTTAGCGCCTCCCTAATCATTTCATTAGCTATACCACATTCTTGAGCGACTAGTATCGACGCTAAAACATTTGCTATATTATGCTTACCGACAAGTTGCATATTATCCTTATCATATGTGAAATCACCACTTATAAGTTCATTTTCAGATAAATAAGCATCTGTTTTAGTATTAATTGAAAAATACTGTATTCTATTAGCAGTTAGCTTATTTAAATAATCATCATCTTTATTAACAATTAGTAAATCAGTATCTTTAATATTTTTTATTAGATTTAGCTTACTCTTATAATACTCTTCGAAACTTCCATGCCAATCTAAATGATCAGGGCTAATATTTGTAATTACTGAAATTTTAGACCTAAAATCTCTTGTACTAGCCAATTGAAAACTTGAAAGTTCCAAAACATATAAGGTGTCTTCATCAGATTTTTCCATTTCAGCTAATAAGCCAACACCTATATTTCCTACCAGTTTTACTTTTTTACCCGCAGCTTTTAAAATATGTCCAATAAGTGAAGTAACTGTTGTTTTGCCGTTAGTACCAGTAATAGAAATAAATCTATCACCACCATATATTCTATATGTTAATTCTATTTCTGATATTACTTCAACATTATTTGAAATAGCTAACTGTATAAATTGATTATTTAGGTTTATGCCAGGAGATTTTATGAGCAAACTTATTTCTTCCCAATTTACATCTACATCTTCATGAATTATGCCGAAGTTATAATCTGAAATTGAGAATACATCATTTTTTAATTCTTCATAAGGACGATCATCATAAATTAAAACATTTGCTCCTAAGTTTGATAGAGCTTTTACTACAGATTTCCCGGTTATCCCTAAACCGAAAACAATAATATTTTTATTTTTCACTTGCATATTTACCTACGCTATCTAATAATCAAAATTGTGAATAGTGTTAAAATCACACTTGCAGTTGTAAAAGCTGCTACAATTTTAGTTTCTTTATAACCTTTTAATTCAAAGTGATGGTGTATTGGAGCCATCAAAAATACTCTTTTCTTATATTTTTTATAGTATATAGTCTGTACAAGTACTGATACAGCTTCTAAGAAATATATTCCACCTATAAAAATTAAATATATTGGTTTATTTATTGAAATTAACATAGATACTATAGCACCACCAATAGCCATGGAACCAGTGTCCCCCATAAATATTGATGCTGGATTGGAGTTGAAAACTAAAAATCCAATTAAAGCTCCAGCAAATATTATCGCACTAGTTGCAACTTCCACTTTAGTATCCTTCGCCAAATAAGCAATCCCTAAAAAGACAGGTATTGATACAGATGATAAGAGGCCATCTAAACCGTCAGTTAAATTTGTAGCATTGGTTGTTCCAACTACTATAAACATCAATATTGGTATTATAAATATACTTACATTGATATCTACATTAAATAAAGGAATGTTTACTTTTGACATATCTATATCAAGTAAGAAATATTGTAAAATTAATAATACAAAAGCAACTCCAAATTGTAATATAAGTTTTTGTTTTTCTGTTAAACCTAAGTTGTTGCCCTTTGCAATCTTAGCATAATCATCAATAAATCCTATCAAACCATAGGCTAAAGTATATAAGACAATGAATAAGACATGTACATTGAATCTTATAAACAAAATACAAGATAGTATAAAGACTAAAGTAAATGCAACACCTCCCATAGTAGGTGTTCCTGATTTTTTATAATGTTCCTTATTTCCTTCTTCTCTTATTGGTTGCCCATATTTTTTCTTTTTTAAGAATGGAATTAATGCAGCTGTAGCTAACATAGTTAAAACTATAGCTAAAATAAATATTAAAGTATTGCTCATTTTTTCTCCTTTGATGTAATTATAAGCTTGGAATCTTTTTTAAGAACTTCTCCAGACTCTATAGATTGACTTTCTATAAACTTACCATTATTTTTAACTTCATATGGTATATTGTTATTTTCCAACAAACTTAAAGCTTCATCTATATCCATATCAATTAAATTTGGAATTCTTATATTACCATCTGTTTTTAACTCTATTGTAGACCCAGCTTCAATCATATTACCTTTTGCAGGATATTGGTCATTTACAATATGGTATTTTCCATAATTAGACTCTATAAATGTATCTAATCCTATTTCATCTAATTTTGTTTTAGCTTCCTCGACTGTTTGTCCATTAAAGTCTGGTATTCTTACTAATTGAGCCTTTTCATCAGGATTTTTTTCGTTCTTCTTTAAACTCAAAATATCTTCCATTATTCCTTTGGCCATACTTATAGTTTCAGTACTAGAATTATTTACTAAAGGCTCATCTATAATAACTAATAAACTTAACTCAGGTTTATCAGCAGGATAAGTAACATATAAAGAAGCTATATTATCTGGATATTGATTATTTGAATCAAAAATAGAATCAGATTTATATTTTACAGTTGTTCCTGTTTTAGCACCAAATTCATAGCCACCAGTATTCAACTTAAATTCAGTTGCTGTATAGTTCATGTATTCATTAATTTCTTTAGAAGTACTTTCTGATATTGTTCTATTTTTATACTCTTCACCAATTTCATATAATACTTTTCCATCTTTATCTAATACAGCTTGACCGATATGAGGTTTATAATATTTTCCACCATTTACAACCGAATTCAATGCTGCAACTAATTGAACTGGGTTTACATTTAAATAGTGTCCATATGATAAGGTTCCAAAATCTACATCGTTTATATTAGCATCCTTAGGATAATTACCTTCAACTTCATTTGGTAAATCAATGCCTGATTTTTGGCCAAATCTAAAACCTTTTGCATATTTTACATAATCTTCTTTACCTATATCTTTAGCTAATTGAACAAATACAGGGTTTGATGAATTTTTAAATGCTTCTCTTAGGTTTTGTGGTCCATGTGGATCCCAATATCTCCATGATCTTATTACAACTCCTGGTGCTAATTGATAATAACCATTATCTTGATATACCTTATTAGCTAAATCAGGATTTGTTTCTAAAGCCAATGCAGCAGTAATAGTTTTATAAGTTGAACCAGGCTCATATTGATTTGAGACAGCCCTATTATTCCACTTGCTTAGTAAATAATCACCTTGGCTTACTTTTATATGTTTTAAAAACATATTATCAATTTCAGAATCTAGTTTTCTTGGCTCATTAGCATCAAAGCTAGGAAGAGATTCTATAGCTAGAATTTCACCATTATTAGGATTAGAAAGTATAGCTGTTGTATACATAGGTTTCAACCTATACACAACCTTTGTTAAATATTCATGTACTATTTTTTGGTATTCAATATTTATACTGGTTCTTAGATCTTTTGATTCCTCTTCTTTAACATCCTTATCTTTGGTGTAAGGTATTTCTGTTCCTCTAAGAGCTTTGAAAAATTCTCTGTAACCTTCCTTACCAGATAATATTTCATCATAATATTTTTCTAAACCGTAGTTAGCTTGACCGTCACTTTCAACAAAACCTAGTGTATTAGATAATATTTCATGATTTGGATAATATCTATCATCTTGGTTTAAAAATAATAAGTATGGAAGATCTAATAGTTGCAATTGATCTTTTTGATATTTAGTTAATGACTTATATATAAAATCTTCTTTATTTTCCTTTATAAAGTTATACAAATATTCTTCGTCAACCTTCAATATTTTTGCAATCTTAGATATTTCTTCTTCTTTATATATAGCTAATGAAGCAGTATTTAGGTATTTGTCTTTTTCTTCTTGACTTAGACTATCAAAATATACTTTATTATTTATAATATCTAGAGCCTTTTTACTTTCTTCTTCGCTAACCACATTTAGCATATATAAGCTTTCTATTCTTTGACTCACAGCTAATGGATTACCATTTCTATCGTATATATTACCCCTTTCAGGTTTTATAGCCCTACCTACTAATGATACATTGTTTCCTTTTTCTTTATAATTATATTTATCAATTATTTGTAAAGAAAATAATCTTCCTATATATGTTATAAGTAAAAAAGCTAAAAACAAAAGAACACGAAATATCTTTTCATTTGTTTTTAGCTTTTTATTTTTTTGTCTATTTCTCATTATTCACCACTACCAAAAATCTTGCCAAGTGTTGACATTAAAGATTTATTATCATTTTCTGCCATCTTTATTTTACTATCTTTTTCTTTTGCTGTATTAATCTTATCCACATTTTCCAGAGCAACATAGCTATTTTCATCTGGATAAGACATCTCTAACCTAGATTTAGCTACTTTCTCTATTCTAGATAAAGAATTTGTTGTCATAGCTATAGTTTCTATATTGTTTAGCTCTGTTTTTAATCCCTCAATTTCTTCTTTCAAAACTAAATTATTAGAAGATAATTTAACCATGTTAGAGTAAGAAGAAGCTAACAATATTACAGCAAAAAACATTCCTAATATATTAATTTTAATTAAGCTACTTTTAAGCTTATAATAATTAATTTTTATATTTTGTTTATTTGCTTTTTTAACTCTACTTCGCCTGTTATTGGAAGATAAAGCTCCTGTAAAATTATTATTTAATTGAATTTGTCTTAAATCTTCCATTTTAACCTCTTCTTATTTTATAAATTAAACTCTCTCTGCTACTCTTAGTTTTGCAGACCTGGACCTATTGTTTTTTTCTAATTCTTCTTTAGATGCAACAATTGGTTTTCTTGTAATTACTTTTATTTTTTCAGTCTTTTCATGTGCTTGTATAGGTATTTCTGGTGGATATTCAAAAGTTTGTGCTAATTCTTTGAAATTAGTTTTAACTATTCTATCTTCCAGAGAATGGAAGGTAATTATTACCAATCTTCCACCAACTTTTAACCTATCAACTGCCGAATGTATGCCTGTTTCTAAAACATCTAACTCTTTGTTTACTTCAATCCTTATAGCTTGGAAGGTTTTTTTAGCTGGATGTTTGCTATTCATTCTGACTTTTTTAGGAATAGCTGCCTTAATAATTTCAACTAGCTCAAAGGTTGTTTCAATTTCTTTTTCTTCTCTTGCCTTTACTATAAATTCAGCTATTCTCATTCCCCATTTTTCTTCACCATAGTTCCAAAGAATATTTTCTAATTCTTCTTGACTATAAGTATTAACGACATCTTTAGCTGTTAACTCTTGGTCACTATCCATTCTCATATCTAATGGGGCATCTTGATGATAGGAAAATCCTCTATTCCCCTCATCTAATTGATGGG
Source organism: uncultured Helcococcus sp. (assembly GCF_946998255.1). Taxonomy (GTDB): domain Bacteria; phylum Bacillota; class Clostridia; order Tissierellales; family Peptoniphilaceae; genus Helcococcus. The sequence continues at coordinate 51,982 of NZ_CAMPYN010000001.1, forward strand.
AAGAAACTCCTATGTCCATCAATACTCCGTCTACTTTATCAATATTTAATTCATCTAATATTTGCCCTAAATAGGCATAATTACATTTAATGAAATATACCTGATCTTTATATTCTTTAAGCCTTTCAGTGGCCGCCATTAAAGCATTAGCATCTTGGTCTATAGCAACTAAACGACCATCTTTACCCACTCTTTTTAAAATTTCAATTGAATGGCCTGCTCCACCTACGGTGCAATCAACATATATTCCATTTTCTTTAATATTTAACGCCTCAATTGTTTCTGCTAACAATACAGGTTCATGTTGAAATTTCATATCAGCCATCTACTTTCTATATTCCTAAATCCTCAAAATCTTCGAATATGTTGTCATAATCCATATCTTCAGACTTCATATATTCTTCATATTTATCTGTATCCCATATTTCAATTCTTGAAGAAACCCCGATTATGGTAGCTTCTTTTGAAATATCTGCATATTCTCTTAAGTTTTGTGGTATTACAAATCTTCCTTGTTTATCAAATTCCATTTCTCTTGCAGGTGCGTAGAAGATTCTTTCAAATTGTCTTGCCTTTTTAGAAGTCAATCTTAGTTGTTTAGTTTTTTCTTCTAAGCGGTGCCATTCATTTTCATCATAGACAAAAACGCAACCTTCCATTCCCTTGGTCACGTAAAACTTTTCACCAAGCTCTTCCCTAAATTTAGAAGGCATGATTACTCTTCCCTTATTGTCTATTGAATGATTGTATTCACCTATAAACATAATTCCACCACTTTCTTCCACTAACACTCCACTGTGTTACCACTTGCCTATATTCTATACTAATATTTTGAAATTTACAAGCTTAAACTTGAGAATTCTCAATATCTAAACATTATTTTTATAGAATTTTAAAAACAAAAAAAAGTATTTACATTTTTCATGTAAATACTTTCATAATTTTCAGCTTATTTAGTGCTTCACACCATATAAGCAACTATATTTTGTATTATTAATTTTTTGTAATATTTCTATATGTCTTTTTTCTTTTTTGAATTCATATAAACCAACAATGCTATACCTACAAGTATAAATACTATTGATAATAATTGAGCAACTCTTATAGGACCCCAGTAAAGTGAGTCTGTTCGTAAGCCTTCTACGAAAAATCTTATTATTCCATAAAATATTAAGTATAAAGACGTAGTAGTTCCTGCTTTGAGTTTTTTATTCCTATATAAATACCATAAAAACATAAATAATATAAAGTTAGCAAAAGACTCATAAAAGAATGTTGGATGGTATGACTTACCATCGATGATAACAGCCCATGGTAAATTAGTTTCATAACCATAAGCTTCATTATTTATAAAGTTTCCCCATCTTCCTATAGCTTGGGCTAGAGGTAAAAATATAAATATTATATCAGATAATTTTATAAAATCTACTTTCTTTCTTTTAGAGAATATATAACCACTGATTACACCAGCTATTATACCACCTTGTATAGCGAGACCACCGTCTCTAACATTTATCATTTCTAATATAGTGTCATACCTATCAAATTCAAATATTACATACCACAATCTAGCACCAATTATGGCAACGGGAATAACCCATAAAGATAAGTCGTAAATCAAGTCTGGATCTTCACCTTGTTTTTTCAACTCATTTGCTATTAAACTTATTGCCAAAACCATACCTGATACTATAAGTAATCCATACCAATACACATCTATACCAAATAAAGAAAAAGCAATTCTACTTCCATTGTATTCAAACATTTTGTCTCCTTTTTGCTAAATATGATAAGCCCATTAATATAATTATTATTATAGCAAGTTTCGAAATAAAGGAAAAAGCGATTCTACTTGCCATCTTCATAAAGTAATCTTCTGGTAACATTCTTATCATAATATCTGTTTCGGGATTTAATACCCATAAATCATTGTCAAAAAACAATTCGTGAAATTTTATAAAATATTTACTAAAATCACTAGCAATAAAAATAGATAAAATTAACATTGCTACAATAATAACAAGAATATAATTTTTAACTAATTTTGTCTTTTCACTAAATCTAATTAAATCTTTTTCAGTTAATGTCTTAGATTTTTCTTTATATATTATTATAATAAAATTCATTAAAATAAAAAGATAAAATACCAGCATACTTGCTTTGTTTATTTGCTTATTTAAGTTAAACAATTGATGAACATCTTTCATATGCAAAACTTCTCTATTATTAAAATTATCTTTTATTAAGTTCTCATCTCCAGTATCTATATAATCTATCAAAGAATCATAGAGATCAAATATTTGTTTTTCATCTAAATTAACTTGTTTATCTAATTCATTTTTTACAACATAATCTTTATAATAATTCCTATCATTTGAAATTTGATGTATGGCAGATGTTAGGCAATAAAGTATCACTATAATAGCCAAAGCAACATATAGAATGTTCAATTTTTTATTAGTCTTCATCATTCTCCCAGTTATGATACACATCTTGTACATCATCATTGTCTTCTAAAGTTTCAATCAAGCTTTCTAATAATTTTTTCTTGTCAGGATCACTGACGGTATTAGTCATTTTAGGTAAGTACATTATTTGAGAATTTTCTATTTCATAACCTTTACTTTTGATAACTTGCTTAGCTTGATGGAAATCTTCTACGCTAGTAAATATTTCAGAAATACCATCTTCTTCAACTACATCATTAGCATTAGATTCCAAAGCTAATTCCATAAGCTCTTCTTGATTATGATTTTCTCCTTTTAGTTGGATTACACCCAATCTATCAAACATAAAAACAACAGATCCATCTGTACCCAAATTTCCTTCATGTTTATCAAAAGCATGTCTTATCTCTGGAGCAGTTCTATTTCTATTATCAGTCAATCCTTCAACTATAAATGCTATACCTTCAGGTCCATAGCCCTCATATAAAACATGTTCAAAATTAGCAGAGTCTAGGTTTTGACTAGCTGCCTTTATAGCTCTTTCTATGTTTTTATTTGGCATATTTATTGCTTTCGCATCTTCTATAGCTGATTGTAAGGCAGCATTGTATTCTGGATTTTCTCCACCTTCTTTAACCGCTACCGTAATCTGTCTACCTACTTTAGTAAACATTTTTCCTTTCTTTACGTCAGCAACACCTTTTTTATTTTTTATTTTACTCCATTTATTATGTCCAGCCATTATTCTATTATCTCTCCTTTACTCACTTGTAATAATATTACATCTTCAATGTCTATTTCTATGTTTGCACTTGTCATATCTAATAAATCACTCTTAAATTTCTTATATTCATTTACACTAATATACATAGTATTTTCTACTTTTTCTAAATAGTCTCTACTTTTAAGATAAAAATTATTCTCAGATATATAATTGTCTATTTTACCTAAAAAAGTATAGTCGAATACAAGTTTAATTTTATAGAAATTTTTGAGGTCAACTATCTTAGAAGTTTGTAAAACTTCAGAAACAGCTCCGCCATAGGCTCTTATTAGTCCAGAAGCTCCAAGTTTTTTACCACCAAAATATCTTGTTACTACTACTGCTATATCAGTAAGGCCTTCCTTTTTTAAGACCTCTAGCATAGGTATACCTGCTGTACCTTGTGGTTCACCATCATCGTTATATCTTTGAACCATTTGCCTTGGTCCATTTATATAGGCCGTGCAGTTATGGGTAGCCTCCCTATGCATCTTATTTATTTTTTCTATAAAAGCAAGAGATTCCTCTTCACTATTACATCTTTTTAAATTGGCAATAAACCTAGATTTTTTAATTTCAATTTCTTTAATACTATGGCCTAAAATAGTGGTATATTCATCTTTTAATTTTTCTTCCATCTATTCATCCTTAATTATATCTTTGTATAATGGTAAATCTTTTTTATTAATATAAATAAATGTTTCGATTCCATCTTCTTTATATATTTGATTTTCTCTTATTTTGTTAGGAATAAGAGAAATTAAATCATCATAAATATCATAGGGTATTAATACCTTATAGTAGTCATAATCAGCGTATAAAATATTTTTTATTTTTACTATTAAAGCATCTATATCTTCATCTAATAGCGCTGATATATAAATTTCATTATCAAAATTGTTGTAATCCTTAAAATCTTCTACAAGATCAATTTTGTTAAACACATAAAGTATTTTTTTATCTTCTAATTTCATTTCTTTTAATACATCTAAAGTTGCTTGTATTTGATTTTCATACTGTTCATTTGAAGAGTCAATTACTAATACCAATAAATCAGATTCTTTTATTTCTTCTAGAGTTGATTTAAAAGACTCAACTAACCCTGTTGGTAAATCACTAATAAAACCAACAGTGTCACTAATAATTATATCCTTATCATTATCTAATCTAATAGTTCTTGAAGATGTGTCTAAAGTAGCAAAAAGTAAATTGTCAGAATATACATACTTATTGTCTTTAGTGTTTTTTGCTAATAAACTATTTAGTATAGTAGACTTTCCTGAGTTTGAATAACCAATAAGTGATACACTAGGTAATTTGGAATTGAATCTCTTCTTTGTCTTTGTCTCTTTTTTAAGTTTTTCATTTTTTAGTTTATGTTTAATCGATGTGATTTCAGATTGAATAGATCTCCTATCAATTTCAAGTTTTTGTTCACCAGGTCCCCTAGTACCTATACCAGCTCCTTCCCTGGATAGATAATTTCTAAAGCCAACTAATTTGGGTAGCCTATATTCTAACTGGGCTAATTTTACTTGTAATTTACCTTCCTTAGTTTTAGCTCTTCTTGCAAATATATCTAGAATTAATCCAGTCCTATCGACAATCTTCCTATCTATAATATCTTCTAAATTCTTCATTTGACTACCTGATAAATCATGATTAAATATTACAGTATCAATATTATGATTATCACAAAGTAATCTTATTTCTTCAACTTTACCTTTTCCAATATAATATTTAGGATTTATATTACCAGCATTTTGCACTACAGTATATTTAACTTCTGCATTAGAAGCCCTTACTAACTCTTTTAATTCGCTTATCTTGTATTCAATTTCAGATACACTATACTGATTATCTACATTTAATAATACAATTAAAACTTTTTCCTTGATCATCTTCACCTCTAAATATATTATATCAAAAGTCAGTCAAGCTGTATAATCCATAAATCCTAATATTTAATTTGATATTTATCTATGGTATAATAGCATATATTATAATTGAAATATTGTAAATAAGGAGAAAAAATGATTAAAAACTCAAATAACCGAATATGGGTCTTACTTAAGTCAATCCTTCAAATAATCCTATTATTCGTATTAGTTGCAAGTATGGTAGCTGTAGTTGTTAGCGCTATGCTTGGAATTTCAATGGTAAAAGTTGCTGAAAATGCTCCAAAAATTGAACCTAAAAATATAATGTTAACCTTAGATGAAAACTCAAAAATATATGATAAAGATGGTAACATGATAGAATCTATTGCATATGGTTCTGATGGTCAATATAGAGAGCTAATAAAATATGAAGATATACCTCAGCATTTAATAGATGCTTTTATATCAATTGAAGATGAAAGATTTTTACAACATAATGGTATAGATTTAAATAGTATAGCTAGATCTATAGTTCAAAACATAAGTTCTGGTGGTATAGTACAAGGTGGTTCTACCATTACTCAACAATTAGTTAAAAATGTATATTTAACTAATGATGTAAAATGGGAAAGAAAAATAACTGAAATGTATTTGGCTTTAAAAGTTGAATCAGAATTGTCTAAAGAAGAGATTTTAGAAGCTTACATAAATAAAGTCTTTCTTGGACAACATTCCTATGGTGTAGAAGCAGCTGCTGAAACTTATTTTTCAAAATCTGTAAAAGATTTAAATCTAGCTCAACAAGCTACCTTAGCCTCTATAGTTCAAGCTCCTGCTAAATTCGCTTTATTTTTAGCATATCCGCCAGCTTCAGTTCCTGAAGATGCCAATGTAATTGGAGACTATAATGTGTCAGGTCATTCTTATAAAGCAGTTTCCAATGATAAAGTTTTATCTAGAAAAAATTTAACTTTAAATAAGATGCTTGAACTAGGCAAAATAAGCCAAGAAGAATATGATGAAGCAAAAAACTTTGATTTAATAGGTAGTTTACAACCAGCAAGTAAATTAACTAAAGATTACTCTTCTCACATAGCCGGCTTAATTAAAAAACAAGCCATTAAACAAATAATGAAAAGTCAAGACATGACTTATGAAGAAGCAAGTAATCTATTTTATACTGGTGGTTTAAGTATTACTACTACAATTGATTGGGATGTACAAGAAAAACTTGAAGCAACCTACAAGGATTTCGCAAAAATCTTTAGAAATACTTCACGTTCAGGAAGACCAATATTTAGTAGTTTATCCTTCGATTCAAGTGGAGATATCATCTCTAATAATGGTCAAAAAATATATGTAAAGAAATCTAATATACTAACCAATGACAACAAGGTATTTGTTCCTAAACAAGCATATAAACTTTCTGAAAATGGGGATTTAACAATAAATTCTTCAAGAATTCAACTTAGAGGAAGATACATTACCTTTACCCCATTCTTTGGAGTTAGCGACCAAAGAGAACTTGTAAGTTATAGAATTGGTTCCATAGAAATGCCTGAAGACAACGTAGTAAAAAATAATTCAGGTGGATTTACAATTAAAAAAGAATACTTTGACCAATCCGATAATAATTTTTATGAAGAAGGTGAAAACGGAATTACGTTAAATTCTGATTTATATACTGTTGAGACTGTTGGTACAGTTCAACCACAGTCATCAACTGTAATACTAGATTCTAAGACAGCTGAAGTTGTGGCTATGGTGTCAAGAAGGGGTGATAGTCCTGATGACACAATTGATAGAGCAACTAATTACACAAGAAGTCCTGCTTCATCTATAAAGCCTATAGCTGTATATGCACCAGCTTTAGAGGAAGGACGAACCTTAGCTGATCCTGCGGATGATACCCCTCATTCTATACAGGACGGCAGACCTTGGCCAAAAAACTTTTATAACTACTACAAAGGTATCCAAACTACAAGAAAAGCATTGTTAGAATCTCAAAACGCAAGTACTATTAAAATATTTGATGAATTAGGAATGGATAAATTTAAGTCATATATGACTAAATTTGGAATAATTGATCCTGATGATCCAGAAAATGATAATTTTGTTACAAAAGAAGAAAATCCATCTTCAAATGACGAAACCCTATCTGCTGCCTTGGGTGGTTTATCTAAAGGCTTAACTACCATGGATGTAGCCTCAGCCTAT
>NZ_CAMPYN010000002.1 GCF_946998255.1 uncultured Helcococcus sp.
TATATCTTTCATAAAGTTATTTATTTTTTACTTGACTTCATATAGTTAGTCTTAAAAATAATAAATAAAAAATAGTAAAGCCGCAAATTTACTATTTAATTTTACGGCTTTACTTATTATATGGTTAGTTTACTTTATTTTCCTTTTTTCTTCTATTTAATACAATGAATCCACCTGCTGATACAGCTAGTAAAGCTATAGGTGCTAATAAGCTTATATCACCTGTTTTTGGTGATGCCTTTGAACCTTTGTCTTTAGGTTTTGCTGTCATTTCTAATGAAGTTTCGTTTGTTGCTTTTGATTTTTCTACAACTAAAGCAACTTCTAGTGTTCCTTCTTTTGTTGTTTCACCTTCTTCAAAAGCTAATTCTAGTTTATGTTCTCCAACTTCTAGTTTAGCTAAGTCTTCTTTTACTATATGAATTATTGTTGAACCTTCTGTTGCCTTCACAGCTAAAGGTTTTCCGTCTAATTTAACAGAATATTCTGTTCCAAAATCAGCATTCACTCTTATTTGAACGTCTTTAGCTTTTCCTTCTGTCCATTTAAATTCAACATTTTCTAATACTTTGTCATTTTCATCTATAATATTTAAATCTATTTTATTATTTGGTGTTGGTTCACCTGGCTTTGGTGTTGGTTCACCTGGCTCTGGTTTTGGTTCACCTGGCTCTGGTTTTGGTTCACCTGGCTCATCTTTAACTAATATATTTGTAATCTTTACATCTTCATCTTTCAATGTAATTGGAGATAACTCTTTAATATAGTCCATTACAATTTCTGCCATACCTTCGTATACACCAACTTGGTAAGCACCTTCAAACATTGTATATCCGTCACCACCAACTGCCATAAAGTCATTTGTTGCTAGTGTATATGTCTTCTTTAGATCTATATCTTCTCCACCAATTTTGATATTTACAACATCAATTGGTTTTCCATCTTTGTCAGTTAAGATATCAAAGGTTATATTTGATACTTGTGAATAAGCTCCTTTAGGTGCTGGATATGAATCAGTACCATGTTTCAAAGCTTCATAGATCTTTTGTCCAGTTGTTTCTATAACTGTAACAGTATTTCCAAATGGTAGAACTGTTAATACATCTCCCTTTGTAATTTTACCAGCTGAAATAGAATCTCTGATACCACCACCATTTGTCAATGCTACATCAGCATCCCCTACTTTTCTCATAGCATCAGCAATGATTGTTGAAAGGTTGGTTTGTCTTCTTCTTACTTGTTCTCTATCACCTTCTAAGTGAACTGTTGATTCACCAACAACTTCTTTTTTAATTGGTTCTACTTCTTCTTTTAATTGAGCTATATAAGCTTCAACTTCTGCATCCGGCTCAACATCTGTCAAATCTTTACCTATATGTGTATAAAAGTCAGCATAGTAAGAATTATTTTTGTTTTTTTCTAACATTTCTTTTGTATATGTGTGGTGGAATTGGTTTTCTACAGATACTTCTTTTGTTGTTTTATCAAAAGTAAGGGTAGCTTCACCTAACAATTCTGAATATTTAGCAGCTTGTGCATAGTATCCATTTCCTATTTTCTTTGAACCAATAGTATGACTGTGACCGTCAAGTAATAGGTCTATACCATCTACTTGTTCAAGTACGTAAGTACCTCTTTCTTCAAGTTTTGTTGACCCATCAATTCCTAAGTGAGTCATACAAATAATTATATCTGCACCTAATTTTTTCAATTCTGCAACTTTTCTTTTTGCTGTTACTACTGGCGCTTCAAAGTCTAATTCCTTTGTGTTTAGCGGGTTAGCCTTATACTTTGTTTCTGGTGTATCTATACCAAAAATACCTACCTTAACACCATCAAATTCTTTGATTAGGTGGTTGTCAAATGGTCTTACTTCTTTACCATCCTTTTTTTCAATAATATTTGAACCTAAAATTGGATATTTTCCACCTGCTAATTCAATATTGCTTTTCAATACATCATAAGAAAAGTCAAACTCATGGTTACCTAAAACTGAAGCATCTACTCCAATTAATCCCATTAGAGCAAATGAAGGTGCACCTTTTTTCAAGTTAATTTCTATTGTACCTTGACTTGAGTCACCGTTATCTAATAATAACTTATTACCTTCTACACTGTCATAATAAGTTTTCATCTTGCCATAACCTATTTGAGATGTTCTTTTATTACCATAAGAAATTCTACCATGAACGTCATTCATATATAGAACTTTTATTTCTACCTTGTTGTCATCCTTTTTGTCATCTGCTCCTGTTTCATTTTGAGCAAATACTCCATGTACTGGTCCTAATACTAGAGCAAATACTAGTAGAAGACTTAGTAATGCATTGAATTTTTTACTTGAATTCATTCAAGATCCTCCTTTTATTTTACCAAGATAACGTTATCTTAATATTTTATTATAGAGGCCTAGCAGTGACTAGACCTTAATAACCTAAATTTATATTAGCAATAATGATTATTGCTTTTTTATTATTCTGGAGCTATTTCTAAAGCCATTTCCATCATTTCAGTATAGGCTTTTTCTCTAACTTCTGCAGATTCAGCTTCTTCAGAGTTGTCAGAAACAGTACATATACATAGGGCTTGTTTTCCACTTTCTAAAGCTTCCATGTATAGGCCTGCAGCTTCCATTTCTATTCCTAAACAATCATATTTTATTAGATTGTCTAAAACTTTTTGATCCCATTTTCTATAGAATTCGTCAGATGATAATACTGAACCAAAGTTCACATTAATATCTGGATTTTCTTCTGCATATTTTGCAGATTTTAATAGTAAATCAAATGTTGCTGTAGGTGCAAAGTTTATAATATCAAACTTTCCATGCACTACAGATGCTGGTGTATTTGCTGATGTAGCAACAATTATATCTCTAACTTTTAAGTTTGGATTTAATCCACCTGCTGTACCTACTCTTATGATTGTTTTAACATCATAAAAGTTGTATAGTTCATGGTAATAAATCATTGCGGATGGTATACCCATACCTGATCCCATTACAGAAACTCTTTTACCTTTATAGTATCCTGTAAATCCTAACATACCTCTAACATCGTTGAATTGTTCAACATCTGTAAGGAAGGTATCTGCTATAAATTTAGCTCTTTTTGGGTCTCCTGGCATAAGCACTGTATTTGCTATTTGGTCCTTGCTGGTTGCCCCAATATGTGGTGTTGGTATCATATATTCTCCTTTTCTTTTCCATAAATTCTACATTAAAATTTATAGAAATATATTATGATATTGTTATCACGTTATCAATTTCAGTATAGCATATTAAAAATAATTATTAAATATGGTAAATATTTTTAGTTTAATTATTTAGTTTCAAAAAAAACTCTCATTAATTTAATCATATCGATTTGATCTTGAATCCCTGCCATTTCTCTAGCTGAATGCATAGCCAACATTGGATTACCTATATCGATATTTCTTATACCTGTATTTGTTTCTATAATGGCACCAATAGTTGATCCACCACGCATGTCTGACCTATTATGAAAATATTGTAATGATATATTATTTTCTTTAGCTATGTTTTCCAAGACTGCCCTACCAAATCCATCTGTCGCATAAGATTTTCTTGCAGAATCTTTTATTACTGGTCCTTGGTTTATTTTTGGCTTATTAGTAGGATCTGATTTTTCTAAATAGTTTGGATGTATAGCATGAGCTTGGTCAGCAGATATCATGAATGATTCATATATTTGATTAATAAAATCTACTTCCTCATTTCCTAAAGTTAATGAGATTTTCTTCAATACATCTCTAAACATTGCTGAAGCTGCCCCTTGAAGGGTTGAAGAACCTATTTCTTCATTGTCAAAACCAACAAAAATTTGTGTATTTTCAGTTTCCTCTGCTTGTAGTAAGGCTGTTAAACCTGCATGCATCATACCTAGGTTATCAATCTTTCCAGATTGGAAAAATTCAGCATTGTTACCAAATATATTTGCTGGTTCCCTATTGTATAGGAATAAATCATGACATAAAATATCTTCTTTATTGATATCTAAATATTCTGTAATTAACTCATTTATATCAAAATCATCACCCAAGCCTAAAATTGGGAGCAAGTGATTTTGTGGGTTTGGTGCTTGTCCCTTTCTTTCTTCCATAGATTGCATATGGATAGCTAATGAAGGTATGGTCAATAAATCTTCATCAACATTTAATAGCTCAACTCTTGGTTTATGAGCACTTTCGCCTTTTATAAAGACTCTTCCTGCAATTGAAAGAGGTCTATCATACCAGGTATTTAATAAGGGACCACCATAAACTTCTGTATTTAATTGTAGGTATCCTTCCTTTTTTATAGTAGGATTTTCTTTAATTTTAAAAGTAGGAGAATCGGTGTGGGCACCAACAATTCTAAAGCCAGATTTTTTATCTTTTCCTACTACAAAGGCTATAATTGTTGAATTATTTATTATTAAATAATATTTATCTCCAGATTTTAATTTCCAGTTTTCTTCTAATTTTAATTCTTTAAATCCACTTTCTTCTAATCTTTCTTTTGTAGCTAATGTTGAATGATACATAGATACAGATTCATCCAAATAATCTAATAAATCTAATATAATTTCATCATCTTCGCTTAATTCAATCTCTTCTAAATATTCTTTTTCCATAATTCCTCCTATTTTGATGCGCTTCCTGCTATATTTAATGGATCCCATGTTGGTGCAAAGCCTGGTGAATAAGGGAAGTCCATGAAGGCCAATTCTTCTACAGTAACTTCCTTATGGATAGCTACTACAAGTGCAGTAGACCTTTCCACAGCTCCTTTTTTACCAAATATTTGTCCACCAATGATTTTTTTGGAATCTTCTAAATATACTAATTTAATATAAATATCTTCTTGACCTTTAATATATCCACTTTGGTTTTTTGATTTAATAAAGCTTGTCTTATATGCTAAATCCATATCTTTAGCCTTGCCTTCAGTCAATCCAACTGAGGCTGCGCCGTAGTCTCCTATCTTTATAGATGATGCACCCAAGGCTCCAATATATTCTTTTTGATTATCAGATACAATATTCTCCCCAACTAATCTTCCCATTTTATTTGCATAGGTAGCTAGGGCTGAATAAAATTCTTCACCTAATATTTGATGGTAGACACTAGCACAGTCTCCTGCTGCATAGACATTATCTATTGAAGTTTTACCAGTTTTATCTATTATGATAGCTCCATTTTTAAGTTTCTTTAGACTTTCATCTTTGATAAATGCTGTATTAGGCTTAAATCCTAGGGCTAATATAGCACAGTCTAATTTTATATTACCTTTATCAGTAACAATTTCTTTGGCTATACCATCTTCAGTCACAAAGGATTCGTAAGAATGTTCAAATAAGAATTCAACACCTTTATCTTCAGCTGCCTTGATAAGCATTTGTCTAATTTCTTCATCGAATACATTTTCCATTACACTTTTATCTCTATGGATTACTTTTACTTTTTTACCAAGTTCAGCCAATTGATCAGCCATTTCTAAACCAATGAAACCAGCTCCAACTATTACCACATCTTTATAATCATCTAGTTTTTCTAATAGCTTGTTTGCATCTCTTTCCTTGGTCATTTTAAATACATTTTTAGCATCAGATCCATCACCAAAAATATTTGGAGTAGCTCCTGTACAAATAGCTAATTTATCATACTTAAGTGTTTTTTCTTCTTCATTTTTGAGGTCGTAAACTTTTACTTCGTTCTTACTAAAATCAATATCTTTTGCTTCATGGTTTAACAACACATTTATGCCTTTTGATTCAGTTTCTTCAACTGATCTTGCATACATAATTGATGAATCTGTAAATTGCCTTCCTACATAATATGGAAGACCACAAGCTCCAAAAGATACATAATTTTCTTTTTCAATTATAGTAATGTTTGCATCTGGATTTGTCCTCTTTGCCTTATTGGCAACTGAAGCACCTGCTGCAATACCACCGATTACTAATATATCCATTTAGCCTCCTTATAAAAAAGAGACAGGATAACCTGTCTCTTACCAGTAATAAACAACTTATCACTTATATTATACCCCATTATTTTTGCCACTTGAAATTTAAAAGCCTTAAACCATTTAAGATTACTAAAATAGTAGATCCTTCGTGGAAGACAACCCCAGTAGGTAAATCTAATAATCCCAATAGGTTTAATGTGATTAGTATAATAATTACTCCTATTGAAAATATAATATTTTGATAAATTATTTTATTTAATTTTTGACTTAATTTAAATGAGTGGAATAACTTATTTAAATCATTTTGAACTATTACTAAATCTGAAGATTCCATGGCTATTGAAGTACCAGATCCCATAGATATACCAATATCGGCATTAGCTAAAGCTGGAGCATCATTTATACCATCACCTATCATAGCAACCGTTTTATTTTTATCTTGTTCTTCAGTAATAAATTTCATCTTATCTTCTGGTAACATTGAAGCTTGGTAGGCTTCTAAACCTAGCTTATCAGCTATCTTAGCCGCTACATTGTCATTGTCACCAGTAAGCATCTCAACTATAACACCTTCATCTCTAAATGATTTTATAGCTGGTATAGCTGAGTTTCTTAGCTTATCAGCAAGAGCTATATATCCGACTATTTCTTTTCCATGAGCTACATGAGATATAGTATTACCATCATTTTCAATATTTAAGAAGTTTTTTGGATCTGAGTAATTCATATTTTTCTTGATATTTCCAACTATCAATTCTCCCATTTTTAAACCAACACCTGGGATCTCTTCTATTTCTTCATGGTTTTTTCCAGAAACATCGACTTGGTCAAAATATCTTACAATCCCTTGGGCTATTGGGTGGTTTGAACTTTGTTCCATGATTACTAGGTCTTTTATATATTCTTCTGGAATATCATATTCTACAACTTCAAAATCCCCATGGGTCAAAGTACCAGTCTTATCGGTAGCAATAATATCTACTTCTTCAAATATTTCCATGGCTCTACCATCCTTAAATAGGATACCATTTTTAGCCCCATTTGAAATCGCTGATAAACTTGCTGGAGTAGCTGAAGCTATCAAGGCACAAGGTGAAGCAACTGTAAGTAGTACGATTCCTCTGTAAAAAGATTCATTAAATGAGTAGCCACGTATGTACATTAATCCTAGGATAAATAGTGGCACTGCTATAAGTACACCAATTACGTATTTTGATTCTATTCTATCAATAATACTTTGTTTTTTTGATGGTCTATTTTGAGCTTGGTCAACCATCTTAATTATGTTTGAAAATACAGTATCTTTGTCTAGCTTACTTACTTCAATTATAAATGAATCACCTTCATTTATAGTTCCTGCGAATACTTCTTCTCCTACTTTTTTTGTTACAGCTAATGATTCTCCTGTCAATGAAGCCTCATTTATAACAGCTTCCCTGTCAAGATAACCATCAATCGGAATCTGGTCCCCTTTAGATACCATAACCTTATCTCCTATTTTTAGGCTAGAAGTAGGTACATGTTCTATAGTTCCATTATCCAAAATTATTTTTGCATTTTCTGGAACTTGCTTCATGAGTTCTTCTATAGACTTTGATGATTTAGACATTACATAATCTTCTAAGTTTTCTGCTGCTGCAAAAATGATTAGTAACATAGCACCTTCTGATTCGTAGTTAATTATTATAGAACCTAAAGCTGATAATATCATCAACAAGTCTACGTTCGGTTTCTTCTCTTTGAATGTGTCAACTATAGCATTTTTAGTAGCATAAAATCCTAGAAATATTATAGCTATATAAAACATCCAGGTAGATAAGTCATTACCTGAAGCTTGCAAAATGAAGCCTATGACGGTAAAAACTATACCTATAAGAAGAAATCTTGACTGCCTTTTACTTAATAAATATTTAAGCATACTTTCCTCCTTTATATTATTACTTAAATTTATCTAATTATATAAAAAATCGCACCACAAGACAGTTGTTACTGTCTCACAGTGCGATTAAATTCATAATCACAATCTGCTGCTAAGTCTTTTATAGCCCGGCTGCATGGTCACCCACCGCTTGTTCAGATTTGTATCTAATAATTAGATAACTATTAAGTTATTATTAATATAACATAAAAAATAGAATAATGCAAATGGAGATTTGGATTTTGTTAATACTTGTAATATATATATATATGCTATCTTGAATTAAAGAATATATTAAAAGGAGAAGAAATGAAAAAATATTTGTTAATTATATTAGCTTTATGTTTGGTATTGGTAGGTTGCCAGAAGAAAGAAGAATTATTAAAAACTTCTACTGAGTTATATAGTAATTCTAAGGAAGTATTAGAAATTTATGGACATGATGATATAGTAACTAAAGTAGTTATTACAGAAACTCGTTCTAATTTGAGCGATGAACAAATAATGAAACTCAAAGAGGTGTACAATAAATATACAGATATTCTTAAAGATAAAAAATATATTCATTTGGAGCAAAAAATTGAAAATAATGTAGTAACAGACAGTACATATTTAGATATGTCTAATAAAGAATATATTGTTGGATTAGTTGAATTAAAAGAACTTCCTGAATTTGTTAAAGTAAATGATAAATTGACATTAAATGAAGCTATAAAAATCTACGAATCGTATGGATACGAATTTGATTAAAAATATTTTTTAATATAATAATTGACCCCAAAGCTTGGTTAAGACAAGATAATTGGGGTCAATTTTCGTTTTTATAAGCGTAGAAACAAGAGTTTTTCAAAGTCTTAAGCCCCCATAATCATTTAGGAAGTGAAAATGATTAAAGAATAAGAAAGTCCCAATATACACATGACAAGTTTTAATTAGAAATGATGAAAGATTGACAAAAATCTGAAATCCACATGAAAAGTAAGGTTTGGATTGAGTGATAAGCGAAATTTACTACTAATATGAACTAGCATAACTTAAAGTCATGCTGGTTTTGACTAATTCTCTGAAACCATCACCATCTACATCGACTATATGTCATGATGTTTTTACATAAATCACCAAAACCATCACCATATATGACACCTAAATATCATGTAGGTTTTGCTCAAATCCTTAAAACCATCATCATATATATCGCTTAAATGTCATGATGGTTTTGATCAAATCACCGAAACCATCACCATATACCTTGCCTAAATATCATGATGGTTTTGATCAAATCACCGAAACCATCACCATATAATAAAAACTCAAAAACAAAAAACCACTGGAATGGGTATAAACCCAAAATTCCAATGGTTTGTATCTTGCAATATTCTATCTCTTGCTGAATTGTGAAGATTTCCTTGCCTTCTTTAGACCTGGTTTCTTTCTTTCTTTCTTTCTTGAATCTCTTGTTAAGAAACCTGCTCTTTTTAGAACTGGCTTTAATTCTTCATCAAAGTCTACTAAGGCTCTAGCTACACCGTGTCTAACAGCGCCAGCTTGTCCTGTAAATCCACCACCTTTAACATTAACTCTTACGTCAAAGTCTCCAGCTTTTTCTACTAATTCTAATGGAGATTTTGCTAATTCAATTAATGTTTCATAATTGAAGTATTCATTTAGTGGTTTACCATTTACTAAAAATTCACCTGAGCCTGGTAATAATCTAACTCTTGCTACTGAAGTTTTTCTTCTTCCTGTACCATTATATTGATTACTCATCTAAATCCCTCCTTATTAAAACTCTAGTACTTCTGGATTTTGACCAGCGTGTGGGTGGTCTGGACCAGCATATACGTTTAATTTCTTGAACATTTGTCTACCTAAAGAATTCTTTGGTAACATACCTTTGATAGCACGTTCTAAGATTCTTTCTGGGTGTTTTTCAAGAAGTTCTGCATAAGGGATTTCTTTTAACCCACCAGCATAACCTGTATAGTGTTTGTAAACCTTTTGGTTTGCCTTATTACCTGTTACTCTAATTTTTTCTGCGTTTACTATAATTACGTAATCGCCTGTGTCTACGTGTGGTGTGTAGATTGCTTTATGTTTACCTCTTAAGATTGCAGCTACTCTTGTAGCAACGTCACCTAAGACTAAATCTGTAGCATCAACTACATACCATTTACGCTCAACTTCATTGTGTTTTGCAAAAAATGTACTCATTTTTCTCCTCCTAATTCTTTCTTTATATCTAGCCTCTATATTTAGACTCCGCTGTAGAGGTAGCGGTCTTGTTTCTTCGACGATTTCTGTTTCGCACATCGACGCTGCGAATTTGGATCGTAGATATTTAAAAAGAATTAAGATTCTTTTCAAATACTTATATAGTATATAAAAATAAAGCTTTAAAGTCAAGTATTTTAGTAGCTTACATCCATTAAATACAGTCCTTGGGGACCATAAGTTTTAGCAGCTCTTTTTACTTTACCTTCAAATATTTCATCTATATAAGAAATATCTCTAAATCCTCTGCCTATATCAATCAATAAGCCTGACGTAATCCTAATTTGATTATGCAAGAAGCTTTGTCCTGTGAATTCAAAATATATATCATCTAGATTTTCAACAATTACAATCTTATCTATAGACCTTACACTATTGACTTCTTCCTTCTTATAATCAGACCACTTCATAAATGCCCTATAATCATGGACACCCTCAAGTTTTTTAGCAGCTTCTTTTATTTTATTTATATCTAAATCATATTTTACATAAGTTTTATAATTTCTGTAGAATGGGTAGTCTTCCCTACTTATTACATACCTATAGGTCTTACTTTTAGCATCAAATCTAGCATGAAAGTCATAATCAACTTCTTCAGCTTCAAGAATTTTTATATCAGCTGCTATATACTTTCTTAGCTTATATTTGAAAGCCTGACCTGGTAAAGAAGTTTCAATCCTAAAATTGACTATATGTTTGTAAGCATGGACCCCTGCATCTGTCCTACCACATGGTATTATATTTACCTTTTCCTTAGTAACTTTGTATATACCTTTTTCCAATTCTTCTTGGACAGTTCTTTTGTCAATTTGTCTTTGAAATCCATGAAAGTCGGTACCATCAAAAGAAATTGTAAGTTTTATATTTTTCATAGGTATCTACTTCCAAGAGCTACAGCTACATAAAAGGCCATTACTGAAATAAATATGATAATATCTTTTTTTGTTAAAACTAAAGGATTTAACCTGGTCCTGCCTTCAGATCCTCTATATCCTCTTGCTTCCATAGCTATGGCTAATTCTGATGCCCTCCTAAAAGAGTTTATAAATAAAGGCACCAAAAGTGGAATCATGGACTGAGCTTTCTTAAATATATTTCCAGAATCAAAATCAGCTCCCCTAGCCAATTGAGCTTTCCTTATTTTGTTAGCTTCATCAAACAAGGTTGGGATAAATCTTAAGGCTATTGAAATCATCATAGCAAGTTCATGGGCTGGGAATTTTATTATTTTTAATGGACTAAATAGAGATTCTAAACCATCTGTAAGTTTTGTTGTTGAAGTAGTAAGGGTTAAATAGGAAGTTCCGATGATTAATAGAATCAATCTAACTCCTATAAATACAGCTCTTTCTACCCCTTCATAAGTTATTGTTAAGCCCCAAAAGCTATACAATTCCCTACCTGGTGTTGCAAATAAATGTATGATAGTAGTAAAAGCTAGTATAAATATAATCGATTTTAAGGATTTTAATATCTTAAAAAAGTTTAGATTCGCTACTTTTACTACCAATAGTACAAAAGCAAACATAGGTATGAAGAATAATAAGTCCTGAATTAAAAATAGGAATATCATATAGAATATAACAAGTAATATTTTAACTCTTGGATCAAGCTTATGAACTAAACTATCACCAGGTATATATTGTCCTAAAGTCATATTATTCATACTTGTCTCCTAACTGAGCAATCAACTCTTGGTAGGCTTCTTCAACTGTAATAATTGTTTTAGAAAATTTATAACCTTTCTCTTCTAACAACTTTGTAGCCCTAGTAATTTGTGGCACATCTAAACCTATTTCGTCTAATTCTTCAGCCATTGAATAAATTATTTCAGGTTTATCATCAGCAAATATTTTACCTTGATTCATAACTATAACTCTATTTGCTACTTTAGCTATATCTTCCATAGAATGTGAAACAATAATAACCGTCATATCTTCTTCAGAATCATAGATATTTTTAATTTCTCTTAAGATTTCATCACGACCTTCTGGGTCTAAACCAGCAGTTGGTTCATCTAAGATTAAATACTTGGGTTTCATAGCAAGTATAGAAGCTATGGCTACTCTTCTTTTTTGACCACCAGAAAGTTCAAAAGGAGATTCATCCTTAAACTGTTCGTAAGAAAGACCAACTTTTTCCATAGATTCTTTTACTCTTTTATCGATTTCTTCCTCAGAAAGTCCAAGGTTTTTAGGGCCAAAGGCAATGTCCAAGGCTATAGTTTCTTCAAACAATTGATATTCTGGATATTGAAATACCAAGCCAACTTTCTGTCTTATTTCTTTTAATTTACTTTTATGTTCTTCTGATATCTCTTGACCATCGACAGTTACTTGTCCACTACTTGCATAAAGTAAACCATTAAAAAGTTGAGTAAGGGTAGACTTACCCGATCCAGTATGACCTATAATCCCTACAAATTCATTTTTACCAATTTTTAAGTTAACATTGTCTAGGGCAGGTCTTTTATTTCCCTGCCCATAGTCATATCTTACATTTTTTAATTCAATACTCATAAACTATCTACCAATTCTTCTATAGTTAATATTCCATCCGGCAAATCTATACCCTTGTTTTTTAACATAAATGCTAATTCACTTACTTGAGGCACATCTAAGCCATATTCTTTTATCTTGTCTACTTGTGAAAACACCTCTTTAGGAGTCCCATCTAAAACAAGTTGTCCTTCATTTATTACTACAACTCTATCGGATAGAACCGCTTCATTCATGAAATGAGTTATATTTATAACTGTCTTTTTATCTTCTTTGTTCAGTTTCAAAGCGTGGTCTATGACTTCTTTCCTACCTGTTGGATCAAGCATAGAGGTAGGCTCATCGAAAACTATAAGGTCTGGATCCATAGCTAGGACTCCAGCTATAGCAACTCTTTGCTTTTGCCCACCCGAAAGCATATGGGGTGCATGTAATTTAAAATTTTCCATTCCTACTGTTTCTAGAGCCTTGTCAACTCTTTGTCTTAATTCTGGATTTTCTATTCCTAGATTTTCTGGACCAAAGGCAACATCTTCTTCTACAACTGTTGCTACAATTTGGTTGTCAGGATTTTGAAAGACCATACCTACTTTTCTTCTCAATTCCCAAACATCTACATCCTTACTGTCTTTACCATCTATAAGTACTTGACCACTAACAGGATATATTTGAGCATTTAAAAGTTTAGCAATAGTCGATTTTCCCGAACCATTTTTACCTAGTATAGAAATGAATTCTCCATCATTAATTCGAAGGTTTATACCTTTTAGTACATCTTCACCTTCTTCTTCATATTTAAATCTTACATCTTTTAATTCAATCATTATTGTGCATCCATTGTAGCTTCACCTTCTCGTATCATCTTTTGTTTCTCAAATTCTGTAGGTGAATAGTTTGTTGATGATTCGTAAGTAACAACTGGTGTTAGATAAGGTGTGTTTTCAAATACAACTTTCATGTCTTTTAAGCTCATAGCTATACATGAATAAGTACCATTATATTTAAACACATCTCCACCAAATTCAGTCCTTTTTTCTAAATCGTGTATACCTGATCCGGTCCAACCAATCGGCATAAAGTAGTTAACATAGGTAGCATATTTATTACCACTTGGACTTGTACCTCTTAGATAGCGGTCTTTCTCTCTTGACCATACCTTATTTACTCCAACTGGTGTTGAGTATTCTCTTTCATAAGCTCTACCAGTTACAACAGGTACTTTTGTTACTAATTTACCTTCTTTATATAACCATAAGGTTTGTCTTGATATATCTATTTCTATATAAGTATCACCAATATCGTCTTTTTTTCTGATATTTCCTTCATGGTTATAAACTATTTCTACATTACCAGATTCACCCTTATCCATCATAGCAATTAGATTATCCATGGTTTTATCAACATTCATTTGCCAACCATAAATACCTCCTGCTACAGTAATTTCACCTATATCTGTTGCATTAAATTTTCTTTCTTTTGCATAGGTATCTGTAGCATGGGCTATATCTGCTATATACTTTCTTAATTTAACTTTATTTAGTTTACCACCATCTTCATCGTACATGGCTATTAGGTCTTCACCTTTTAATACCCAATCCCTATCCTCGAAGTCAAATTTATAAGAGTTTTGGGTTATCTTTTTAAGTTTTTCATACCTATCTAATAAGTCTTTATCATCTTTTGATACTTTAGGTTGTACATATTCTTCTTCTAGTTCTATTTCATCTACATTATTAGAAATAGCTGATTTAACATTATTAAATAACTTATCTTTGTCTAAAAGATTTCCGGTAACCTCATCCTTAATAACTAACTCATCATTTACAAATTCAAATTTTGCATCTTGAGGCTCTTGAACATTTTTAAATAAATCTGACTTAAATAAAATATCTTTGAGTTTGTCATCATTCATTTTAGCATCATATTTTACTTGGTAGTCATGATTTTCAAAAACTTCAACAGGCCATAAGAATGGTATGTTATTAATTTCAGGTTTTTCTTTGATGCTTATATCTAAATCAATATCAGATCCAGAAATTTCTAAATTATCTTTATCTTTAGCTATTATACTTATCTTACTATTTTCAGGTTTAACATCAAACAATGTGTTTTTTAATTCTAAACCCTTTGCTTGTCCATTAACATGTGCTTTAGGATAACTATATAAATAGAAATATCCTAAGCCTGATAAATAAACAACTCCTAATATTATTATAATTGTCAATAAAATCTTTTTTAATGTTTTAT
This sequence comes from uncultured Helcococcus sp., assembly GCF_946998255.1. GTDB lineage: Bacteria > Bacillota > Clostridia > Tissierellales > Peptoniphilaceae > Helcococcus. Next base: position 14,906 of record NZ_CAMPYN010000002.1, read on the forward strand.
TCATAATATCTCCTTATTAAAGACTCTTTACAATTATACCACATGCCCTAGTTTTTAAGTAATAAAAAAGATCTAGAAAGTAAGTTTCTAGACCTTTGATCTCTTCTTTTAAATATTTAAAAAAGAATTCAAATTAAACTAATTCTAAAATTGCCATTTCACTGGCATCGCCTCTTCTTGGTCCAAGTTTTAGAACTCTGGTGTATCCACCATTTCTATCCTTGTATTCTGGGCCATATTCAGAAAATAGTTTTTCTACTGTTTCTTCATTGTATAGGTAAGCTAACGCTTGACGTCTTGAATGTAAGTCACCTTTTTTAGCTAATGTTATCATCTTGTCAGTCATTCTTTGAGCTTCTTTAGCTCTTGTTACTGTTGTTTTGATGCTACCATTTTCTAATACTGATTGTACAAGGTTTCTTAGCATTGCAGTACGATGGTCAGTTCTTCTACCTAATTTTCTTAAATTTGACATACTGCCTCCTATAATTATCTCATTAAGATTGTAGTTCTAATCCTAAGCTTTCAATTTTTTCTACAACTTCAGTAAAAGATTTCTTACCAAAGTTTTTGATCTTCTTAAGTTCATCTAGTGGAGTAGCAACAATTTCACCTACTGTGTTAATTTCTGCTCTCTTTAGACAATTGAATGCTCTTAGACTTAAATCTAGCTCTTCAAGTGTAAGTGAAAGTAATTCTTCTTCTTCATTAATTTCTTCTTCTTCATCTTCTTCAACTTCTACTACTTCTTCTAAGTTTGGTAGTTCAGTAAAGAAGTCTAAGTAATTAATTAATATTTTAGCACCCTTAGCTACTGCTTCTTGAGGTGTTAAAGTACCATTTGTGGTAACTTCTAAAATTAATTTATCATAATCAATGACTTGGCCTACTCTTGTATTTTCAACAATGTAGTTAACTTTACTTACAGGAGTAAATGATGAGTCTATCGCAATAACTCCGATTGGAGCATCTTCTTCCTTATTTTGATCAGCTACAGAGTAACCTGTACCATCTATCACTTTTAAGTCAAGATTAATTGATCCTTCTTCATTAACAGTTGCTATATAGTGGTCTTTGTTAACTATTTCAAGATTTGCATCACCACTTATATCAGCAGCTGTAACAATCTTTGGTCCCTTAACATCAAGCCTCAAGTTGATAGGTTCTGAATCTTCAACTAGTTTCTTTATAGCTACACCCTTAAGATTTAATATAATTTCAGGAACATCTTCGATAACTCCTTTTACACTAGTAAATTCATGAAGTACACCTTCGTCGAATTTTATACTAGAAATAGCGCTACCTGGTAATGATGACAGAAGTACCCTTCTCATACTGTTTCCTAGAGTTGTTCCGTAACCTCTTTCTAATGGAGAGATTACAAAACGACCCTTGTTATTTGTTTCATCGAATTCTAATATTTCTATTTTAGTATTTAGCTTTTCTATCACGGATTAGCCTCCTGTGCTTTACGCTATTATGCTATTATTTTGAATACAACTCAACGATTAATTGTTCATCTATTTCAAAGTCGATATCTTCTCTAGTTGGTAAAGAGTTTACTTTACCTTCTAATTTTTCAACATCTACTGAAACCCATTGTGCTTGATTCCAAACTTTGTCTTCAGTTTCTTTAAATACTCCGTTGTTTCTAGATTTTTCTCTAACTGTGATTACATCACCAGCACTTACTTGGTATGAAGGTACGTCAACCTTTTTACCATTTACTAAGAAATGACCGTGTGATACTAATTGTTTTGCTTGGCTTCTTGTTTTAGCAAAGCCCATTCTATAAACAACATTATCTAATCTTAATTCTAATAATTGTAGTAAGTTTTCACCAGTAATGCCTGACATTTTTTCAGCCTTAGCATATAATCTTCTAAATTGTTTTTCTAGAATACCGTAAACAAATTTAGCTTTTTGTTTTTCTTGTAATTGTAAGCCGTATTCACTTAATTTACCAGCTCTTTGTTTAGGATTTCTATTTGTTTTTTTATTATATCCTAGTACTTGTGGTGCAACACCCAAAGTTTTTGCTCTCTTAAGTACTGGTCCTTTATATCTTGCCATTATCAATATCCTCCCTATACTCTTCTTTTCTTTGGTGGTCTTGTACCATTGTGAGGTATTGGAGTAACGTCTTTAATCTTTGTAATTTGCAAACCTGCTGTTGTTAAAGCTCTGATTGCAGATTCTCTTCCTGAACCAGGTCCTTTAACAAACACTTCAACTGATTTTAAACCATGTTCCATAGCTTTTCTTGCTGCTTCTTCAGCTGCTTCTTGTGCTGCAAATGGAGTAGATTTTCTAGATCCTTTGAAACCTAATTGACCAGCTGATGACCATGAAATAGCATTACCATTCATGTCAGTCAACATTACCATAGTATTGTTAAATGTAGAATTAATATATGCTTGGCCACTTTCGATTTGCTTACGATTTCTTCTTCTTACACGAGTTTGTTTACCACGTGCATTTTTTGCTTTTGCCAAATTCTACCCCCTATTTTTTCTTACCTTTACGAGTTCTTGAGTTGTTCTTTGTGTTTTGTCCTCTAACAGGTAGGTTAGCTTTATGTCTACGTCCTCTATATGAGTTGATTTCACGTAGTCTCTTAATATTCATGCTAACGTCTCTTCTTAAATCACCTTCTAGAGTATAACCGTCAACAACGTCTCTTATTGTTTGTAATTCGCTTTCTGTTAAATCTTTTACTCTTGTATCAGGATTAACACCAGCTTTTTCTAATATTTCATTTGATCTTGATCTACCAATTCCATAAATATAAGTCAATCCAATTTCAACTCTTTTTTCTCTTGGTAGGTCAATTCCAGCTATTCTTGCCAAATTGCGCCCCCTAACCTTGTTTTTGTTTGTGTTTTGGATTATCGCAAATTACCATTACTTTACCTTTACGTCTGATAATTTTGCATTTTTCACACATTTTTTTAACTGATGGTCTTACTTTCATATAATCCCCCTATTTCTTTCTCCAAGTAATTCTTCCTTTACTTAGGTCGTAAGGTGACATTTCTACTGTTACTGTATCACCTGGAAGAATTCTAATATAATTCATTCTTAATTTACCTGAAATGTGAGCTTGGATTTGATGTCCATTTTCTAATTCTACGGTAAATATTGTATTTGGTAATGCTTCTACTACTTTACCTGTAACCTCAATAACATCTTTCGACATTGATAAGCGCCTCCTCTTTAAGCTTTATCTTTCTCTTAATATATTCATTAGTAAGAGTATTTTCCAGTTTATCTTTTTCAAAGTCGTCTATAATATCATTTATTTTTTGTAAATGTTTTTTATTCTTTTTCTTAGGTTTAGAAAGTGTTTTATACTTTCCATCTACCACCAATAGGTAATCCTCATCTACAAGTTCATATACGATATAAAGCTTATCTTTATCCCTTCCTTGTTTTGATCTACAAAACTGTCCAAGATACAAATCAGTTTTACTTTCTTTATTAAATCTCATATGAATTACTTCAGAGAATTTCTTACATGTTCATACACTACATCGATATCTTCATTACCGTCAAATCTAGCAAGTCTACCAGATTTTTCGTAATAATCAATGAGTGGTGAAGTTTGTTCATTATAAACTTCAATTCTATCTCTAGCGGTTTCTTCATTATCGTCAGGTCTTTGGACTAGCTCGTTACCGCATACATCACATATTCCTTCCACTTTTGGAGGAAGATTTTTTACATGGTATGTTGCTCCACAGTTTTTACATACTCTTCTACCTGAAATTCTTTCGATTAATACATCAACATCTGCATCAACTAGGATAACTTCTGTGACTTCTTTATTATTTTCTTCAAGCCACTTGTCCAAAGCTTTTGCTTGATTAATATTTCTTGGATAACCATCCAGCATAAATCCTGCTGGTGTATTCTCTTTTGATAAGGTTTCAAATACCAACTCATTTGTTAGCTCATCTGAAACTAATTCGCCTTTAGCTATTATGTCTTTAACCTTCAAGCCTAAATCTGTTTCTTCTTTAATATTTTTTCTAAATATATCTCCAGTAGAAATGTGATTTACCTTAAACTCATCTACTATAAGCTTAGCTTGTGATCCTTTACCAGCTCCTGGAGGTCCTAATAATATTAATATCATTCATTTCCCCTTTTATTTGTTTAAGAAACCTTTGTAGTGTCTCAATTGCATCATTGCTTCTAATTGTTTTTGTGTTTCAATTATAACACCAACTGCGATGATGATTGAAGTTCCACCTAGTGTCATATTGATATTTAAGAAGTAGGATAATAATCTAGGTAGGGCTGCAACTAAGCCTAATCCTATAGCACCTATTAAAGTAATTCTACTTACTATGCTTCCTAAATAATCTGTGGTTGGTTTTCCTGGTCTAATACCTGGGATAAAACCACCATTTTGTTGTAAGTTCTTTGAATATTCGTATGGGTTAAATTGAATAGTATTGTAGAAGTATGCAAATAAGATAACTAATGCAAACAATACTATTACATAAAATATTGTTCCTAATGCTGTTGTTGGAACTAAATATTTATTTACGAAATCAGCAAATCCACCACCTATCATCAAGGCTAAAGTTTGTGGTAATGCCATTATAGCTGATGAGAAAATTACAGGCATAACACCACTCATGTTTACCTTTAGAGGTATATGAGTAGATTGTCCACCGTACATTTTTCTACCAACAACTCTTTTTGCGTATTGTACTGGTATTCTTCTTTCACCATTTGTTAAGTATAGTACGAATATTATTGATATCAATGAAAGTACTAGTGTGAATAGGAATTTATACCATTCATAACCAACTACTCCATTTGACATACCATTTATCCATCCAATTATAACATTTGGAATTCTTGATATAATTCCGATGAAGATAATCATTGAAACACCATTACCAATACCTTTTTCTGTTATTAATTCACCAATCCAAATTAAGAATTGTGAACCTGCAACTAAGGAAAGTATAACTATTAACTTTGGTAGGGTTCCTGAACCATTGAAAATACCAATAGCATCATTAAATATCCCTAATACAATACCAATTGCTTGTAATATAGCCAAAGCTAAAGCTACATATTTTGTAATGTTTTGTATTTTTTTTCTACCTGCTTCACCTTGTTTTGACAATTCTTCAAGTGCTGGTATAGCAAATGTAAGTAATTGCACAACGATAGATGAAGTAATATATGGGCCAACCCCTAAAGCAAATACTGAAAGTGATTCTAAACCACCACCAGTAATGGTATTAACTATACCTAATAGGGATCCAGCTGTTCCTTCATAGATTGATTTAACAACCTGTACATTTACAAAAGGAAGTGGCAATATATTACCTAATCTAAATACTGCCAACATCATTAATGTAAATAGCATTTTCTCTCTTAAATCTTTAATTTTCCAAGCATTAGCGAATGTCTTTAACATTAGATCACCTCTGCCCTTCCCCCTAGAGCATTAATTTTCTCTTCTGCAGATTTAGAGAATTTTTGGGCTTTAACTATTAACTTCTTGTCTAATTCACCTGAACCTAATACTTTAACACCGTCTTTTGCTTTAGCTTTTTTAACTAAGCCAGTTTCGAATAATAATTCTGGTGTTACTTCTGTACCGTCTTCAAAGTTATTTAATTGATCTAAGTTAATTATACCGTAAGATTTTGCAAATCTGTTTGTAAAACCTCTCTTTGGTAGTCTTTGGAATAGTGGCATTTGTCCACCTTCAAAGCCTGGTCTTACTGATCCACCTGATCTTTGTTTTAGACCCTTGTGACCACGTCCTGATGTTTTACCCCATCCTGAAGCGTGTCCACGACCAATTCTTTTTCTTTCTTTAACTTTTCCACCTGGTGCTGGTTTTAAATCATGTAATTTCACTATGCACCTCCTATTCAACTTCTTTAACTTCTAACATGAAGTCAACTGCTTTCACCATACCTAAGGTAGCTGGTGTAGCTTCTCTAACAACAGTTTGTCCAATCTTCTTTAATCCTAAAGCTTGAACAGTTTTTCTATGTTTTTCAATTCTACCAATTGTAGACTTAACAAGTTTAATTTCTATTTTAGCCATGTCAACCTCCTAGTTTAGTATTTCTTCAACACTTTTACCACGAAGTCTTGCTACTTCTTCAACAGTTTTAACACTTGCTAAACCTTGTAATGTTGCGTTAACAACACTCTTAGCATTAGCAGATCCTAAAGACTTAGCACGGATATTTTGTATACCTGCAAGTTCACATACAGCACGAACTGCACCACCTGCGATGATACCTGTACCTTCTTTAGCTGGTTTTAATAATACTAAACCTGCTCCTTTTTCACCATAAATTTCGTGAGGAATTGTACCGTTTACTATATCGATATCTATTGCATTTTTCTTTGCGTCTTCTACACCTTTTCTAATAGCTTCAGGAACTTCATTAGCTTTTCCGATTCCTACACCAACTGTTCCTTTTTTGTTACCAACAACCACTAGTGCAGAAAATCTCATTGTTCTACCACCCTTAGCTACTTTTGTAACTCTGGCTATATCAACAACTTTTTCTTCAAATTCTGATTGATTTCTCTTATTATTTGCCATGTATCCTCCCGACTAGAATTTCAAACCAGCTTCTCTTGCTGATTCCGCTAGTTCTTTAACTTTGCCGTGATAAATATAACCTGATCTATCGAATACTACTTCTTCTACACCCTTATCTAAAGCTCTTTTAGCAACTAATTCACCAACTTTTTTAGCTGATTCTACATTAGCTGATAAGTTTTCTCCAGATAATTCTTTATCTAAAGTTGAAGCACTTGCTAAAGTAACTCCGTTAACATCATCGATAATTTGTGCGTAGATGTTTGCATTACTCTTGTATACATTTAATCTTGGTCTTTCAGGAGTACCACTTAAGTTTTTTCTAACTCTTGAGTGTCTAGCTTTTCTACTTATACTTTTATTAAATCTTGCCATTACTTACTCCTTTCTTATTTACCAGTCTTACCAACTTTTCTTCTTACATATTCGTCTGAGTATTTTACACCCTTACCTTTATATGGTTCTGGTGGTCTAAATCCTCTAATCTTTGCTGTATAGTCACCAACTAATTGCTTGTCTATACCAGATACAACGATTGTTCTTTCATTTGGAACTTCTGTAAGAATACCTTCTGGATCCTCTAATAAAATAGGATGTGAGTGCCCTAATGATAGGTTTAGCTTGTTACCTTGTTTTTGAGCTCTGTATCCTGTACCTACTATTTCTAATTGTTTTTTGTATCCTTCTGTAACTCCAACTACCATGTTGTATACTAAAGTTCTGTATAAACCATGTAAAGCTCTATCATTTTTTGAGTCTGAAGGTCTTTCTACAACTAATTCTTTATCTTCAATTTTAACATTGAAACCACTGCCAACTTCTTGACTTAAATTTCCTTTTGGTCCTTTAACTTCTACTAGACCATCGTTAAATTTAATTTCAACTCCAGCAGGGATTTCGATTGGTTTATATCCAATTCTTGACATATTCTCCTCCTTGTTGAAATACTACCAAACGTAGCAAATCACTTCGCCGCCAACAGTTTCTTTTCTAGCTGATTTATCTGTCATAACACCTTTTGATGTTGAGATAATAGCTGTTCCTAGTCCGTTTAATACGCTTGGTACATCTTGTGAACCAACGTAAACTCTACGGCCTGGTTTTGAAATTCTTTTTAATCCTGAGATAACTCTTTGGTCATCTACATATTTTAAATCTATTGTGATCATACCTTGTTTGTCGTCTTCAGTTACATTAAAACCTTTGATGTAACCTTCGTCTAGTAAGATTTGTGCAAGGTCTTTTTTCATATTAGAAGCTGGAACTTCTACTGACTTATGTTTAGCCAAGTTCGCATTTCTAATTCTTGATAGCATATCTGCTATTGGATCAGTCATCATACTTAGTTACCTCCTCTTACCAGCTAGCTTTCTTTACACCAGGTATTTCACCCTTGTAAGCTAGTTCTCTAAAACATATACGACAAATTCCGTATTTCTTTAATACAGAATGTGGTCTACCACAGATAGAGCACCTACTGTATTTTCTTGTAGAAAACTTTGGTTCTCTTTTTTGCTTTGCAATCATTGATTTTTTTGCCATATTAACTCCTAACTTATTTTGCGAATGGCATACCTAGTTTTGCTAGTAATGCTCTTCCTTCTTCGTCAGTTTCAGCTGTTGTAACAATTATGATATCCATACCTCTAATTTGTTCAACTTCATCAAATACAATTTCAGGGAAAATCAATTGTTCCTTGATACCTAAAGCATAGTTACCTCTACCGTCAAATGACTTTGGAGAAACTCCTCTAAAGTCTCTAACTCTTGGTAAAGCAATGTTTACTAATTTATCAAAGAAGTCTTCCATTTTTTGTCCTCTTAGTGTAACTTTTGTACCGATTGGTTGACCTTCTCTTAACTTGAAGTTAGATACAGATTTTTTAGCTTTAGCTATAACAGGTTGTTGACCTGTAATTTTTCTTAACTCTTCTACAGCTGATTCTAATAGTTTAGCATTGTCTTTAGCTTCACCTAATCCAATGTTAATAACTATTTTTTCTAGTTTTGGAGCCTGCATAACATTTTTGTAGTCAAACTCTTTTACTAATGCAGGTAAAACTTCTTCTTTATATAATGTCTTTAATCTAGAAGCCATTTGATCTCCCTTCTACTTATCTAATTTTTCGCCAGATTTTGTAGAAACACGAACTTTCTTACCATCATTTGTAACTGCTGTTCTTGTTCTTACACCTCTACCTAGCTTTTCATCATATAATAGAACATTTGATGCGTGGATTGCACCTTCTGATTCTACTATACCACCTGGTTGTGTAGCTGATCTTGGTTTTTGGTGTTTAACTTGTACGTTTACACCTTCAACTATAACTCTGTTTTCTTTTGGGAAAGCAACTAAAACTTTACCTACTTTACCCTTATCTTTTCCTTTTATAACTTGAACTTTATCACCAGTTTTTATATGCATATTTTCCTCCTATAATACTTCTGGAGCTAATGATATGATTTTCATAAATCCATCTGCTCTAAGCTCTCTTGTTACAGGTCCAAAAATACGTGTACCAGCTGGGTTCTTGTCTTCTTTGATAATTACTGCTGCATTGTCATCAAACTTGATGTATGATCCATCTTTTCTAGATATACCAGATTTAGATCTAACTATAACAGCTTTTACAACAGAACCTTTTTTAACTACTCCACCTGGTGTTGCACTCTTAACTGAGCAAACTACTACGTCTCCGATATTTGCGTATTTTCTCTTTGATCCGCCTAAAACTTTTATAACTAGTAGTTCTTTTGCACCTGAATTGTCTGCAACTCTCATACGTGTTTCTTGTTGAATCATTTGATCCTCCCTTTCCAGAAATAAAAGTTTATTACTTAGCTTCTTCTAGAATTTCAACAAGTCTGTATCTCTTTGTTTTTGATAAAGGTCTTGTTTCCATTACTAAAACTTTGTCACCCACTTTTGCGGAATTATTTTCATCGTGAGCTTTTATCTTCTTACTTCTATTTAAATATTTCTTATAAACTGGATGCTTAATTTTGTTTGTTATTTCAACAGAAATTGTTTTATCCATTTTGTCAGAAACAACTAAACCAATTACAGTTCTTCTTGTATTTCTTTCCATTTATTAAGCCTCCCTATTTAAGTTTAACTTTCTTTCTGTAATTATAGTCTTAACTCTTGCAATATCTCTTTTAACTTGACCGATAGAACTTATATTTTCAATTTGTCCTGTAGCTTGTTGGAATCTTAAGTTAAATAATTCTTCTTTTAGGCTAACTAATTTACTATCAAGTTCTTGGTCTGATAATTTTCTTATTTCTTTAGCTTTCATTAATTTGCGCCCTCGCTTTCTGGACCTGTACGGCTAACGAATTTTGTTTTGATTGGTAATTTAGCTGCTGCTAGTCTAAATGCTTCTCTAGCAATTTCTTCTGAAACTCCAGCCATTTCAAACATAATTCTACCTGGTCTAACTACTGCAACCCAATATTCAGGTGCACCCTTACCAGAACCCATTCTTACCTCTGCAGGTTTTTTAGATACTGGTTTATCTGGGAAAATCTTTATCCAAACATTACCACCTCTTTTGATGTATCTTGTCATCGCTCTTCTGGCAGCTTCGATTTGATTTGATGTTATCCAGTGTGGTTCTAATGCTTGTAAGCCATATTCACCATAAGTGATTGTATTACCTCTTTGAGCGTTTCCTTTCATTCTGCCTCTATGAACTCTTCTACGCTTAACTCTTTTAGGCATTAGCATATTATATCCTCCTTCAACCAATTAAGAAAATTGGTGATAATCTCTATTATCTATCGTTATTTCTATTTCTTCTATTTCTTCCTCTATTGTTGTTTCTTCTATTTCTTGAGAATTTTGGTTTTGGATTATCTACAGCTTTATCTCCTGGTAATACTTCACCTCTGTAAATCCATACCTTAACACCTAACTTACCATATGTTGTATCTGCTTCTGCAAATCCGTAGTCTATGTCAGCTCTAAGTGTTTGTAGAGGAATTCTACCTTCTGAATAACCTTCTGTTCTAGCCATGTCAGCACCATTTAATCTACCAGAAACTTGTGTTTTGATACCTTCAGCTCCTGCTTTCATCGTTCTTTGGATAGCTTGTTTCATAGCTCTTCTAAAAGTAATTCTTCTTTCTAAATCTGCAGCTATTTGTTCTGCTTGTAATTGAGCACTTACTGCAGTGTCTAATACTTCTTCAACATTAACGATAACTTGTTTACCAGTCATTTTTTCTAGTTTATTTTTGATTTCTTCTACACCAGCACCACCTTTACCGATGATCATACCTGGTTTAGCTGTATAAACTGAAACTTTAATTCTATTTGGAGTTCTTTCTATATCAATTTTAGAAATTCCTGCATCGTATTGATCTTTTTTAACAACTGTTCTGATCTTGTTATCTTCAGCTAATAACTGTGGAAAATCTTTCTTGTCTGCGAACCATTTTGAATCCCAGTCTTTGATAACTCCAACTCTCATTCCGTGTGGATTAACTTTTTGACCCATTATTCCTCCTAGTTCTCTTCTGCAACAGTCACACCGATGTGTGATGTTCTCTTAAGTATTGGATATGCTGAGCCTTTAGCTTTAGGTCTAATTCTTTTCATTGTTGGACCATCATTTGCCCAGGCTTTTGCTACTACTAAATTTTCTCTGTCAAGATTGTGATTGTTTTCAGCGTTTGCTATAGCTGATGTCAATACATCTGCAAGAATTTTAGCACCTTTTTTAGGAGTGAATCTTAAAATGTTTAATGCTTCATCCACGTTCTTTCCTACTATTTCTCTACAGATAAAATGAACTTTTAACGGAGAAATACGCACGTATTTTGCTTCTGCTCTTACTTCCATTCTATCCTCCTATTAACCCTTCTTCACTGCACTTGTTTTGTCTGATTTAGCATGTCCTCTGTAGGTTCTTGTTGGAACAAATTCTCCTAATTTATGACCTACCATATCTTCTGTGATATAAACTGGAACATGTTTTCTACCATCGTGAACAGCTATTGTGTGTCCTACGAATTGTGGAAATATTGTTGATCTTCTTGACCATGTTTTGATAACTTTTTTATCATTTGCTTCATTTAAAGCTTCAACTTTTTTCATTAAATGTTCGTCTGCAAATGGTCCCTTTTTCAGAGATCTACCCATTTATTACCTCCCGGATCTATTTACCTTTTCTTCTTCTTATAATGTATTGATTTGATTTCTTCTTACTATCTCTAGTCTTAACACCACGAGATTTCTTACCCCATGGAGTCATAGGTTGAGGTCTACCAACAGGAGCTCTACCTTCACCACCACCGTGAGGGTGATCTACAGGGTTCATTGCTGAACCTCTTACGTGAGGTCTTCTTCCTAGATATCTTGACTTACCAGCCTTACCTAAAGTAACTAATTCGTGTTCTGTATTACCTACTTGACCGATTGTAGCTTTACATCTGATATCTATTCTTCTTATTTCACCGGATGGTAATCTAACGATACCGAATTTACCTTCTTTACCTGATAATTGCGCTTCAGCACCAGCTGTTCTAACTAGTTGTGCACCCTTACCTGGTTTTAATTCTATATTGTGAATTGTTGTACCTACTGGTATATCTTTTAATTGTAATGCGTTACCTACTTGGATATCTGCATCTTGACCAGATTCAACTGTTGCACCAACTTTTAATCCTCTTGGAGCTATGATATATCTCTTCTCACCATCTACATAGTGGATTAGAGCTATATTAGCTGTTCTGTTTGGATCATATTCTATAGATGCTACTTTTCCTGGTACGCCGTCTTTATTTCTCTTAAAATCAATTATTCTATATTTTCTCTTGTTTCCACCACCTCTGAATCTGGTTGTAGTTCTACCATGGTTGTTTCTACCACCTGATCTTTTCAATGGAGCTGTTAATGATTTTTCTGGTTTTGTCTTTGTGATTTCTTCAAAAGATAAAACTGACATTGAACGAAGCCCAGCAGAAGTTGGTTTATATTTTTTTATAGCCATTTGATCCCCCTAACTCTTATAGTTCACCAAATAATTCAATTTCTTTTGAATCATCTGTTAATGTAACTATTGCTTTTTTCCAGTCAGATTTCTTTCCTGTAATCATTCCGTGTCTTGTTGATTTACCCTTCATATTGATGGTATTTACTTTTTTAACTTTTACATTTTCAAAGATTGCTTCTACAGCTTCTTTGATTTCTGACTTGTTAGCTTTTCTATCTACTTTAAATACATATTTGTTTTCATCAGTCAACTCCATTGATCTTTCTGATACAACAGGTGCGATGATTATATCGTAAGGTGATTTCATTATGCGAATACCTCCTCTGCCTTATTGATTGCAGCTTCTGTCATAACTAATGAATCGTGTTTTACTAAGTCGTATACGTTCATATTGTTTACAACAACTACTTCTACGTTTGGTATATTTCTAAATGATTTATATACATTTTCATTAGCTTCAGCAACTACTAAGTAAGCCTTGTTTTTAGCATTGATTGCTTGTAAAACATTTTTAGCTTCTTTTGTACTGATGCTATCTAAGTTTAAGTCATTTAATACGATTAATTCTTCATCTAATACTTTTGTTGTAAGAACTGATTTTAATGCTAGTCTCTTAACTTTCTTTGGTAATGTGTATGAATAATCTCTTGGTTTTGGAGCAAATACTACACCACCACCTCTCCATTGTGGAGATCTGATTGAACCTTGTCTAGCTCTACCTGTTCCTTTTTGTCTCCAAGGTTTTTTACCACCACCTCTAACTTCTCCACGAGTTTTAGCTGATTGTGTACCTTGTCTTTTGTTTGCTAAATGATTTTTAACTACTTCGTAAACTGTATGTTCGTTAACTTCTACCGCGAATAGTGATTCTGGTAAATCTAATGAACTAACTTTGTTTCCTTTAATATCTAATACATTAACGTTAGGCATTTACTATCTCCTTCCTATTTAGAAGCCTTTCTAGCTTCTTTTACAGTTACTAGTCCGCCCTTAGGTCCTGGGATAGCACCCTTGATAAGTAATAGATTCTTATCTTCGTAAATTTTAACTATTTGTAGGTTTTGTACTGTAACTCTATCATGACCCATCTTACCTGAGCCTTTTCTACCTTTAAATACTCTAGCAGGATATGAACCAGCAGATCTAGCACCAGCTACTCTGTGTGATTTTGAACCGTGTGATTCTGGTCCTCTTCCATAATTATGTCTCTTAATAGCACCTTGTGTACCCTTACCTTTTGATGTACCAACTACATCAACGATGTCATTTTCTTCAAATGCATCCACTTTTATCTCTTGTCCGATTTCATATTGGCTTGGATCTTTAACTAGGAATTCTCTTAAATGTTTCTTTAATTCAATCCCAGCTTTTTCAAAGTGTCCTCTCATTGGTTGGTTAGAATGTTTTTCTTTTCTTTCTAAATAACCAACTTGGATAGCATTGTAGCCATCATTTTCTAATGTCTTTATTTGCGTAACAACAATTGGGCCAGCTTCAACTACTGTAACAGGTGTTACTACACCATTTTCATCAAACAATTGAGTCATTCCCAATTTTTTTCCTAAAATACCTTTCATATTTTCCCCTTTCTTATAGCGGATTGCTAATTACTTTTTGGACAAGCTATATATAAGGAAACTTATTTTAACTTGCTGCGATAAACGCCTTTAGCAATCATTCTAAGCTTAAAGCTTGATCTCGATATCTACACCAGCTGGTAGATTTAATTTTTTAAGAGCATCTAATGTCTTAGCATTTGGATTAACAATGTCTATTAATCTCTTGTGTGTTCTTTGTTCAAATTGTTCTCTTGAATCTTTGTACTTGTGAACCGCTCTTATAATAGTAACTTTTTCTATTTCTGTAGGTAGTGGAATTGGACCTGAAACTTCCGCACCACTTCTCTTACATGCATCTACGATTTTCTCTGCTGATGAATCAATTACTTCGTGATCATAAGCTCTCAATCTTATTCTGATTTTTTGTTGTTTTGCCATTTTTCCTCCTATGTTTGGTAGCCGTACTCTTATCCGGGTGTACTAAACCCAATCATTAAAAAAAGCGATGCTACCTCGCTCAAAATTTTTCTTGAACTAACTCCGTGCGAATTACCCTTAAAAAACCCGTAGAAGTAAGCTTTCTAAGCAACCTCTCACATCGTCGCTAAAATTAGTACTTGATTATATTACTAAATTTCTTGGATAAATGCAAATTTATTGGTTGTTTTTTTGTTTATTGTTGAATGTGTTAAGTTTTTGTAATAATTAGTTTTTGAGGTCGTTAGGTGTAGCTGTTTTTGGCGGTTTTGTTTTTTTGTATCGGCTGCTTGCGGCTGGAGTTTGGGTCCAATTTTAAGTTTCACTTCTCCGATCACGACATATTAAGATTGTATTTCATGCGAATTCTAGACTTTTCTTTCACTGTCATGATATCTCAAGTTTACGTTTCATGTGTATTCAACACTTTGCTTCTACTGTCATGATATCTCTAGCTAACGCTTCATGAGTATTAAACACTTTACTTCTACTGTCATGATTTCTCAAACTTACGTTTCATGTGTATTCAACACTTTTCTTCCACTGTCATGATTTCTCAAACTTACGTTTCATGTGTATTCAACACTTTTCTTCCACTGTCATGATTTACACATCCTACACGTCATGTGTGTATTTAACCTAGCTACTCCTGTCATGATTTCTTCACAACAATTCATCAAACATAATTTTAATTACATAATTGTATATAAGTTATATTAATTATTCTTAATAATGTTGACAGTTTATTTTTTCGATTATGTTTTATACTTTTTTTAGGAGATATTATGACTAATATAAAACATGAATTAAAAAATTTAAGAAAATTATATAAATCACTTATCGAGAAAAACGATAAATACCTCAAGCTTGATGTTGAAGGTTATATAACTATAAATAAAAAGAATGATAGTGTTTACTTCTATCATAATTATTATAAAGATGAAAAATTAATTAGAGAATATATTAAACACCAGGAAATTGATTTAATAAAAAATTTAACTCAAAAGCAATATTCTAAAAGAATCGCTTCAAAGTTAAATAAAAGATACAATTTGTTAGACAAATTAATTAAGAGTTTTAATGATGTTGATGAATACGAAAAACTACCAGATTACAGAAAAGACCTAATCGACCCAGTGCTTCCAAATTACGATAAGACTGTTCAAGAATGGTACAAAACAAATTATAATAAACTTGATTTCAACAATGAAAATAAACATTACTTAACTAATAAAGGAGAAAAAGTCAGATCTAAAAGCGAAAAGATTCTAGCCGACTTATTTTCTAGCAAAGGAATCTTGTATAAATACGAAGCTCCCCTACAGATCAACAACTTCACCATATATCCAGACTTCACTTTTATAAGTCCATATAGTATGGAAGAAATATATTGGGAACATTTCGGAATGATTGCTAATGAAAATTATGCTGCCAGTATGATAAAAAAATTAAGCTTATATGAGATGAATGGCATAAAGCTTGGAAAGAATTTAATCATAAGTTTGGAATCTGCTAATTCTGGTTTGGATTTGGAATGGATAGAGAGTAATATTGATTTTTATTTACTTAAAAAGTAAGGATAATTATATAATGAATGATTCTGTTACAAAAATTCAAAAACTCAAATTCAATAAATGTATATTTTTATATACTACAAGAAAAAATGAAAAGACTAGAAATTTAATCTAGTCTTTTAATCATTTTTAAGGCTTTATTAATATAATGTATAAGTATAAACCAGCTACAAATTAGCTACAAACCACTTAATTTTTCCTGTACTCTACTCTTTTTATTCATTTTGTATTATTTTTTATACAAAATGATACAAGCACTTAATCATCTGTATCTAAGTGTACATGCCATTCACGAGCTAATAAACATATAAAAAAAGCTTGACTAAATAGTCAAGCTTTTTCTTGGTGCGGATGAGAGGAATCGAACCCCCACATCTTGCGATACTAGATCCTAAGTCTAGCGCGTCTGCCAGTTCCGCCACATCCGCATGGGGTGGATAATGGGATTTGAACCCACGATACCTGGAACCACAATCCAGTGCCTTACCCCTTGGCTATATCCACCATACATTAATCGTACTTATATAATATACAAAATTTTATTTGCTTTGTCAAGCTTTTTATTTGCTTTGTCAAGCTTTTTATTAATTAAAGAAAAAGAGAGCTGAAAAATCAACTCTCTCTTTTTACTAGAAGAAATAAATATTTATATCTCTAAAGATTTATTTAATTATTTTCTTTTTTTCTTGTCAGCTAATAATGCTGCTCCACCTGCTACTGCAAATGAAATTACTGACATTGCAATACCAGCGTCAGCTGTTTGTGGTGATCCACCTTTAACAGTTTCTGTTGTTTTAGCTGGTGTTGTTGCTTTATCTGTGTCAACTGGTTTTGTTGTTTTACCTGGTTCTTTGTCTGTTTTACCTGGTTCTTTGTCTGTTTTACCTGGTTCTTTGTCTGTTTTACCTGGTTCTTTATCTGTTTTACCTGGTTCTTTATCTGTTTTACCTGGTTCTTTGTCTGTTTTACCTGGTTCAGCTGGAGTTGGAACACTTATTTCACCTTTAACTAATGCTTTGAATTCTTTTTCTACTGCTTCAACAGCTTTTAATGTTTCAGCTTTAGCTAATTTTGAGAATAATGTGTTTTTAACTTCTTCTGATAATTTTGATTCGTAAATTTCTTTTCTTACAGGTTCTTTTGTCTTGTCTAATTCAGCCATGAATCTTGCTTTAGCATTTGCTAATTCTTTTTCTACTTTAGCTGGTTCTACTTCTAATACATCGTATAATGTACCAGCGTTGATTCTAGCAACTATGTTTGCTTTTTCAGCGTCTAATAAGTATTTTGAATCATTTACTTTAGCGATTAAAGCTTTTTTAGCTTGGTAAGCTTCATCTTTTTCTAATTGTGCTTTTTCGTAAGCTTCTAAAGCTGCAAGTTCATCGATTGTACCTCTACCGCCAGCTTTGTCAACTTTTTCTTTTAATTCTGTGTATTGTTTTTCTGTTAATAATTCTTGAGCGTGTGCTACTGGACCAGCTACAAATGCTGCAGCTAATGCTAAAGCTAATGCTCTTTTTAATGTGTTTTTCATTATTCCTCCCTAGTATTTTATACTCTCAACATTCTTCTAGTTAATATTAATATACTACATTTTATGAATAATGTTAATTATTTATTGTTATTTTATTAAATACGTTTTAGTATATTTATTTTTTTTAACAATTTGAAAACATTATTCTTCTTTGTCATCTTCTCTTACTAATCTAGATATATTATTCATCAACATCTCTATGGCTATATGGTTTTGACCTCCATATGGGATGATGATGTCTGAATATTTTTTATATGGTTCAACAAAAAGTTCATGCATAGGTTTTACCGTTTCCCTGTATTGAGAAATTACGGATTCTAGAGTCCTACCTCTTTGGATTACATCTCTTTGAATTCTTCTCAAGATCCTTTCATCAGAATCTGTCTGTACATAAATCTTTATATCCATAGCATCTCGAAGCTCTTTATTTTCTAATATCAAAATACCTTCGATAACTATAACTGGTTTTGGTTGCACAGTAACTACTTCATCAGATCTATTGTGGACTGTATAGTCATACACTGGCCTTTTTATGGCATGACCATTTTTAAGCTTTTTAACATGTTTTATCAAAAGTTCTGTATCAAAAGCATTTGGATGGTCATAGTTAAGCTCTGTTCTTTCTTCATAAGTAAGGTCATCATGTGATTTATAATAATCATCATGCGCCAATACTACTATGTCGTTATCAAATTTCTTTTTAATCTCATTTACTATTGTAGTTTTACCTGAAGCTGTACCACCACAAACTCCTATTATAAGTACTCTATCCATAAAAACTCCTATGCATCTTCTAAATTGCTAACTTCCTCTTCTGTTAACTCTCTATATTGTCCTAAAGATAGACTTTCATCCAAAACTAAAGGACCAATACTTTCTCTTTTTAAGTATACTACATTTTTCCCTAAAGAAGATAGCATCCTTTTTACTTGATGGTACTTTCCTTCTTTAATATAAACATAAGCTTCATAGTCAGATATGATTTCTAAATCTGCAGGCAAGGTCAAATATTTTTCATTCTCTAAATATATACCTTGTCTAAATGAATCTATATCAGTTTTTTCAAGCTTGTTATCGACTTTTGCATAATATTTCTTGACTACATTTTTTTTAGGTGATAAAAGGTCATGGGCGAGTCTACCATCATTTGTAAGTAACACTAACCCTTCTGTATCTTTATCTAATCTTCCAGCTGGGAAGATATCCTTGTTGTGATATTTTTCATCAAGCAAGTCTATTACTGTATCTTCCCTATCTCTAGTTGCAGAAATCACACCTTGAGGCTTATTCATCATTATATAAGTATATTCTTTATATATAATTTCTTCATTATTAAATTTGACTACATCTTCATTTTTCTTTACTTGATATGTAGGCTTTGTAACCACCTGATTATTTACAAGCACATAGCCTTTTTTAATGTAGTCTTTTACTTCTTTCCTTGATCCTATCCCCATATTGGATAAGTATTTGTCTATTCGCATATTAGTATTTTTTCATAAGTCTTGAAACCTTCTTGTAGGTTAAGAATGTTACAAGAGCATTTAAAAATCCTTTCACTAAGTTGAACGGTATTATAGATATTACCAACATGTCCTTGAAGTTTTTCACACTTTCTAAAGGTACAAATTGAGCAAATTCATCTAAGTTCTTGCCCATTATCTTTCCATACATTGGAAATATTATGAAATAATTTGATAATGTAGCTATTGCTGTCATAACTAAAATACCAAGACCAAGGCCTAATAAAGCACCTTTCATGGTCTTTTTTCTATTATACACAAGGGATGAAACTAAAACAAAGCTAATTCCTATGATAGTATTTGATAATTCTCCAACATAGGCTGTTGTAGTTCCATTTAGCATAAGGTTTATAAGATTTTTCAATATCACAGTCAATACCCCTGATACTGGTCCAAGTATAAAACCTGACATGAGCGTACCTATATCCGCAAAGTCAACTGTCATAAATGACGGTGCAAAAGGTAAAGGGAATTTAAACAACATTAAAACCCCTGATATAGCTGCAAATATAGCCATCTTAGCCATATTATCTATTGACAACAAATTACTTCTACTAATATTTCTTTCCATTTCTTCCTCCCAAATATCTTTTTTTGGGCTTTTTAAAAATTAAAAGCCCCGATACTTCGGGGCATGTTTGAAAATCATTATTGTACGTCAAAAACGTTTAACAATACCTTCTCTCATCCAGACTTTACTGTCGGTATTGGAATTTCACCAATTCAGCTTGCGCTCGCGGACTTTACCGCCGGTCGGGAATTACACCCTGCCCTGAAGATACTTTAATGGTATCACTATTGGAGGACTATGTCAAAAAAGTATCGTTATCTATATAGCTATTAGATTAATTATTGTGTTATAATTTAATTCGAGAGGTGATTATGGGAAAAACAGCTTTTACATTAATGATTATAACTTTAATTTCTAAGGTAACGGGCCTAGTAAGGGAGCAATTTTTCGCTTACTTTTTAGGAACTGGTCAGATTATCGACGTCTATAACACAGCTACTTCTATCCCGTATACAGTTTTTTCTTTTATAATTTCGGGGGTAGTTGCAACCTTTATTCCTATATATTCAAAGATAAAAAAAGAGAAGGGCAAGATTCATGCTGATGAATTCACTTCAAATTTAGTAAATATCTTGATTTTTATTTCAACGATAATTATTTTATTAGTGTTTTTATTTGCCCCTACACTAGTTAGCTTATTCGCTCCGGGATATACAGGTGCCAAGAGAGAATTGAGTATACAATTCACAAGAATCATATCCTTGTCTATATATATATCTGCTCTATCATCAGTTTTAATAGGTTACTTGCAATTAAACAACAGATTTATCGCCGCTGAAACTCCAGGAATAATAATGAACTTTTTAAATGTTTTCTTCTTGGTTTTAGCAGTTCAATTGGCAAATATTTATATATTAGCTATAGGTTATGTAATTTCTGAATTACTAAAATACTCATTCTTCCCAAAAACATTGAGGACAGAAGGCTATACACATAAATGGATAGTAGACTTCAAAGACCCACATATAAAAACAATGATTACAAATTCTATACCTGTAATCTTATCAATTGCTGCTGTAGATATTTCAACGATATCTGACCAAGCATTTGCATCAACCATTGTAAATGGTGGTGTTTCTATAATGAGATACTCAGCTTTAATCTTGCAATTAGTTTCAGGAGTAGTGGTTGTATCAATTTCAACTTCTACATATCCAAGTTTATCAGTATATGCAAGTGATAATAATGAAAAAAGATTTGAAGATACTCTGCTAAGATCAAACATATTATCATTTATATTGATAGTTCCAGCTATGATTGGGATAATGATACTATCTGAACCCTTTGTCAGACTACTTTTCCAGAGAGGAAATTTTGACGCAAAGTCAACTATGTTGACATCAGAAACTTTGGTCTTTTATATGCCAACCATTGTTGGCCAATCTATAAGTTTCTTGTTTAAGAAAGCTTTTTATGCTAAGTCAAACACAAGGACTCCAATTATAGTTACTATAGTTGAAGTAGTGACAAATGTTAGCTTAAACTATGCCTTATATAAGATTATGGGATTGTTTGGTTTAGCCTTAGCCACATCTATTTCTGCTATGCTTGGCGGGATAATGTCAGTAATTTTATATAAGAGAGAATATAAAACCATACACATAAAAGTATTAGTAGTTAATTTTATGAAAATCTTATTTGCTAGTTTAATAATGGGATTTGTAACATACAATATTTACAAGGCACTTGCTGGAATCCACTATTTACTAGCTTTAGCTGGATCTGTATTGGTATCCATTGTGGTATATCTTTTAATTATCTTGTTTATGAAGATACCTCAAGTTATGCACTTGTTGAATAGTTCTTATCACAGGTTTAGAAGAAGGTGAAAAAATCAAAAAATTAATGATAATTTAATATAGAAACAAAAAAATCAGAGACGAGTTTATCTCTGATTTTTTTCTATTTTTATCAAATTAAATTTTTATTGATCTTTTTCAAAACCTAAACTTATAGAAATTTCATTAGCAGAATTAATTAAATCCTTTATTAATTCTTCTGATATTTTATCTTCCTCTTTAATAGATGTTATTGATAAAGCTGCTATTAACTTATTATTAAAGTCATATATTGGAGCTGCTATTCCAAACACTCCTTTTTGGAGTTCTTCATCTATAAGCGAATATCCTCTCTCCCTAGTAATATGTAACTGATCAATATAATATTCTATTGATTTCAAAGGTAAGTCACTTTTTTTATTCTCAATATAAACATTTTTTATCTCATCTTTTGATGAATAAGACAAAAGCACTTTACCTGCCGATGTTACTAACGCTGGTACTTTAACATCTTTCCTTACTAATAACTGCATAAAATGATTACTTTCTACATAATCGATTGTAGATATATAACTTCCTTCAAGTGTACTTAATGCAACAGTTTTATTAACATTTTTTGATAATTTCTCCATTATAGGATGAGAGTTTTTAATTAAACTATCCTCCTTTATAAAGTTATCACCTATCGAAATCACTTTATAACCAAGCGTATATTTTTTTGTATCTTTCATTTGAGTTACAAAATAATGTTTCTTTAAACTATTTAATAGTCTATGTGTTGAGCTTCTAGGTAAATTTAACAAATCAGAAATCTCTGTTAATCTCAATCCATTAACATCTTTAGATAGTAACTCCAGAACCTCAATAGTTCTTTCAACTAATTGCATTTTAACCTCTTTATGAATATATTTTATTTAATTTTACTACAGTATCTAAAGCTATTTCAAGCATTTTAACTTGGTACGGCTTAAAATCTTCAATCCATTCATCTGTTACTCTATTACCATGAACAACGCATATCGAACCAGCATCTACACCGAAGATATTTGATAAAGTTAAAATCGTTTCTGTTTCCATTTCTAAATTAATAATATTCATATTTTGATATCGCTTAATTAAATCTTCCTCGTAAAATTTTTTACCAAAGGATTCCCTTCCCTGTCCTGCGTAATATGAGCCAACAGATGCTCCAATACCTGTATAACAATTTATATTTTTATCTTTACATGTATCAACTAAGGCATTAACAATATTATATGATGCTACAGCTGGATACTCCAATGGTGCATAAAAACTACTAGATCCACCCCTACGCATTGATCCTGTAGTTATTATCATCTCTCCAGGATTAATATTTTCTTTTATTGATCCAGTTCCACCAATTCTAATTAACGCTTTAGCTCCAAGTTGAATTAATTCTATTACAGCAATTTCTGTTGAAGCGGCACCTATACCAGTTGAGCAAACTGTAATAGGTATACCTTTATATTTTCCTACTCCAACTACATATTCTCTGTTTTTAGAAATAATTTTATAATCATCACATAAATCCTTAAAATATTCTACTCTGGAAGGATCCCCAGGCAATAAAACTATGGGAGTAATATCTCCTTTTTTTAGTTTTAAATGGGGCATTTTTCCATTAACAATAGGATTACTCGCTGATACTTTCATAATCTACTCCTTAATTTTTCTTTTCTTCTTTTTATCTACATTTTGTTTTATACCTACTATAACAGAACCTAGTATTGTCATTATATACGGTAATGCAGATGCAAATTGTGAAGGTAAGCGGAATGATTGAGCTAAATTCCCCAAAGCCATTGAAGCACCAAAAATTAATGTTGCTATAGTAGTACCTATAGGACTTCCTCCACTTAAGTTTTGTGCCGCAATACCTATAAATCCTCTACCAGCAGTAATGTTAGTTACAAAGTATGGCAAATGAGCCATTGAAAGATACATACCACCAAATGAAGCTATAACTCCACTTATTAAAATGGCAATCAATTTTATTCTTTTTACATCTATACCAGCTGAAGAAGCCGCTTCAGGATTTTCACCTACTGCTCGAATTTGTAACCCTAATTTCGTTTTAAATATCAAGTAATAAACTAAAAATACAGTTAAAACTGCTAAATATGAAAGTAAATTGTGACCTGATAATATTTCACCAATTACTGGTATATCTTTTATAATAGGAATATTAACATTAGGAAATCTCAAACTAGCTAAAACTGATGTATCAAGTTTTCTACCTGTAAGTAAGAAGACTATAAATACTGTTCCTGCAATCCCGAATGTATTTAATGCTAGTCCTGCTAATAACGGTGTGGTATCTAGATATAATACAAAATATCCAAAAATTAAAGCTATTAACACCCCTGATATAACACCAACAATTGTTCCAATTAATAAACTATTTGTATAAGCTGAACCAATAACTCCTCCTAAAGCAGCAAACAGCATCATCGCTTCATATCCAATACATAAAATATTGGCTTTAGCTCCTACTACAGCCGCCATAGCTACAAACAATATAGGAGTAGACATTCTTATGATAGAAGCTAAAAATTCTAGTGTAAAAATATGTTCTAACATTTTTATTCCTCCTCTTCTGTAACATTAATTTTAGAGTTTTCAATAATGCTACGGTGTTCCCAAGATTTTAAGAATTGTTTTGCTGCAATAAATATTATTATTATAGCTTGAACAATTGAAATTAACTCTGGTGGAATATTTGAAGTTAAGTTTAATGTATCTGCTGAAGTTTGTAAATACGCTAGGAAGAATGCACCAACTGGTATTAATTTAGGATTATTTCTACATAGTACAGAAATCATCATTCCATCCCAACCATGATTTGTAAATTCAGAATACATAAATCTATTATAATTACCTAATATTTCAACAGATCCACCT
This sequence comes from uncultured Helcococcus sp., assembly GCF_946998255.1. Classification (GTDB taxonomy): domain Bacteria; phylum Bacillota; class Clostridia; order Tissierellales; family Peptoniphilaceae; genus Helcococcus. The sequence goes on from NZ_CAMPYN010000002.1 coordinate 39,441, forward strand.
ATCCCAGCGATACATCCAGCTAGTAGTGAAACTAAAATTATTGTACGTTTAACATTTATACCTGAATAGTTAGCAAATTTAGGATTATTACCTACAGCCTTCATTTTATAGCCAAATGTAGTCTTGTTTAATATAATAACCGCAAATAAAACTATTATAACACCAATTATTATTCCAGAGCTTAACCTTGTGTTAAATAACTTAGGCAATATTGCTGAATCCATGAAAGCATACGAACCTTCAAAACCAGCAGCCGGATCTCTTAGTGGGTTAAGTATGAAATACAAACCTATATTAAGTGCAACATAATTCATCATTAAAGAAGTAACTATAGTTACAGATTTAAACTTTGTATATAATATACCTGGTATTCCCATTATTACCGCTCCGGCTAATCCACCTGCTAATATTGAAAGGATAGCATGTAACCCTTTAGGTATTCCTGGTATAATAGCTACAGCAGTAGCTGCAACGCTTCCCGCAAAGAAAGCACCTTCAGCACCAATGTTCATTTGCCCTGTTTGATAGACTAAACTTATAGCCACAGCAGTAAATAATAGAGGGGCCATTTTAGAAAGAACTGTAATTATACTTCTTGAATTACGTATAGGCCCAAATAAAAGAGTAGAAAAATCATCCATCGGTTTATCACTCACTATGAGTATTAATAAAAAAGCCAATACTAACGCAATAAAAATAGAAAGTACAGTTCTAATTATATTAAATTTTGATTCTATTTTTTCAGCAGTATTTATCCTCTTAGATTTTTTAATCATGAATCACCTCTCTAATTTGTTCTTCACTTTGTCTTTTTATTCCTAGCATGAATTCCCCTAATTCTATCTCAGTAATATCGCTGGTATCTTTAAAGTATGCTACAATTTCTCCTTCATACATAACCATGATACTATCACTTATAGAAATCAATTCTGTTAAATCCGCTGAAAATAGTAGTATTGCAGAATCTAATTCATCTCTCAATGAAACTATTTTTCTTCGAATTAAGTCCGCAGCTCCTATATCAATCCCTCTTGTAGGTTGCTCAACTATCAACAAATCCGGATTTGAGCTAAACTCTCTTGCAGCTACAACTTTTTGTATGTTTCCGCCAGACAAAGTTTTTATTAAGGATTTAGAATTATTAGTTTTTATTCCAAAATCTCTAATAAGTTCATTAGATTCTTTTGTTATCTTTTTAGTATTAAGAAATCCTTTTTTAGAGAATTCTTTAGAATCAAATCTATCAGAAACTAAATTCTCTTCTACACTTTGATACAAAGATGCACTTGTTGACATTCTATCCTCATGAATGATTGAAACATTTAAATCTCTAATTTCCTTAATACTTAAATCATTTATTTTTTTACCTAGTATCTCTATTTCACCGTGGTTTATTTTACTTATTCCTGAGATTTTATCTGCTAATTGAGATTGGCCATTTCCTTCTATAGCTGCAACCCCTACAATTTCTCCACTTCTTACATCAAATGAAATATTATTTAATACTTTTTGTCCAAAAACATTATAATCAGTCAATTCTCTCACTCTTAAAACTGTATTATTTGGTTTAGCTTTTGTTTTATCAATATTTATGCTAACATCTCTACCAACCATTAAACTAGAAATATCTTGTTCAGATACTTCGTCTATATTTCTAGTGGCAATAGATTTCCCATCTCTTAAAACAGTTATCCTATCACATATTTGTTTTACTTCATTTAACTTATGAGATATAAATACAATAGAATAACCTTCATTTTTAAGCATAATTAATTGTTCAAAAAGCTCTTCTGTTTCTTGAGGTGTTAGTAAAGCGGTAGGTTCATCCAACAGTAAAATTTTCGCTCCGTTTAACAACATCTTCAAGATCTCTACCCTTTGCTTATATCCTACTGATAAATCTCTAATCTTTTCTTCAGGATCAACTGGAAGTCCAAATTTTTGACTAATGTATGATACATTTTCTTTAGCTTTTTTTCTATCAAAAACTATTTTATTTTTTATAGGCTCTTTTCCTAACGCCATATTTTCAGCAACTGTTAACGAATCAACTAACATGAAATGCTGGTGAACCATCCCAATACCATAATCTAAGGCTTCAATTGGGTTATTTATTTTAACTGAATTTCCAGCAATTTCAATTGTTCCTTCTTCTGGAGTCTCTATACCAAATAAAACCTTCATTAAAGTTGTTTTACCTGCTCCATTTTCACCAACTAATCCATGTATTTCAGATTTTCTTAAACTAAAATTAACATCATTGTTAGCTACAAAACCATTAGAATAAATTTTAGTAATATTTTTTAACGATAATATTTCTTGTCCTTTATCAGCTTTCTCTATTAATTCTAAATATTTTTCCATTCTGCCCCTCAAAATTATATTATGAAAAAGCTTCATAAAAAATGAAGCTTTTTCATACTCTACTAGTTAGTTGCTTTGGATTTATTTAATATTGCATCTATTTCTTCTTTAGTTGCTCCAAATGCTGTACTTACCTCTATTTCATTGTTTTTAATTTTTTCTTCAACTTCTGAATATTTATCTAAAACTTCTTTACTTAACGCTTTCTTTGTATACTCATTATTAACTAAATACACTCCACCTTTATCATAAGAAATATATTCATGGGTTCCCCATTTAATAGTATCATTATTAATTCCTTCTAATATAGGATTTACCATTTTTTTATAATCTTTTATAACAGATGTTAAAACATGATTTTTTGTATCTTCGTCTACTCTTTCCGAATAATCAAAATCAACACCAATTACATATCTATTAGCATCTTTTGAAGCTTCAGCAACACCTAATCCATTTCCACCTACAGCAAAAACAACGTCAGCACCTTGTTGGTATTGCGTTAAAGCTATTTCTTTAGCTAATGCTGTATCTTTATGATTTCCTACAAAAGAGTATATTACCTCTACTGAAGGATCTATGTATTTAACGCCTTCAATATATGATACTAAGAAATCTTGAATAGATGTTGATTCTATAGCTCCAACAAATCCAACTTTCTTTTGATCATTCGCAAACTCAGCATCACTAGTAGTTACTAAAGCTGCCATAACCCCAGCTAAAAATCCACCTTGATTTTGTAACGCTTGTGCAGATATTACATTTGCATTTTTTCCATCTTTATAATCCATTTCAGTATCAAAAATAAAATATTTTTGATCAGGATATGCTTTAGCAGTATTTGATAAAGCTTCGATCATAGTACCAAACCCTGTAACAATTAAGTCATATTGACCTGATTCTGAAGCTTTCATTAATGTTGACTCAAATAAAGATGTATCCATATTTGCTTCAAAGGTATCTACTTTACCATCAACAGTTTTAGCATATTCTGTTAATGTTTCATAAACATCATCATTGTTGGTACCACCACCTAAACTACCTGTAACAACAAACATTATGTTTTTAAATCCTTTAGCATTTGAATCAGTATTGCTTTTATCAACAGATCCTCCACTACAGCCAACTAAAAACATAGTTAAAGCCAGTAACAATGCTGAAATTTTGTATTTCGTTTTCATGAGACTCCTCCATCCTCTTTTTTTATATTTTCCGTACAGCGGTAAAACGTTCTGCTCTACGGATTACGATGTAATCGTAACACACTAAATATAATTAGTCAAATGTTTTCATGTTATTTTTATAACAAGTTTATTGCCTGTATATTTCCGTTATTAACAATTTTTGCCACTTTACTTATGGAGAAGCTAATTTTAATAATTGCAATAAGTTTTAAAATTTAAAACTTACAAACTAAACACATAAGTATTTATTTACAAAAAAACCTTATCAAAGTAGCTGTTAAACTAAACTTTGATAAGGTCTATTATTATTCATACACCATTATTATATTTTTTTACAAATTATCATACATTTCTATATAATCCATATCCTTCATATCAGGAT
>NZ_CAMPYN010000003.1 GCF_946998255.1 uncultured Helcococcus sp.
TTCTTCCAACTATCCTATCTCTTAATTTTTCAATTAATTCCTTGCCTTCATATATATCTGAAACTTCAATATATGAATTTGTTCCACAATCATCTTCACGTACAATTACATCTTGTGCAACGTCAACAAGTCTTCTTGTTAGGTATCCTGAGTCAGCAGTTCTTAAGGCTGTATCTGTTAGACCCTTTCTAGAACCGTGAGTAGAAATAAAGAATTCTTGTACTGATAAACCTTCACGGAAGTTAGCTTTAACTGGAATTTCTATAGTTCTACCTGTTGTAGAAGCCATCAGACCACGCATACCACCTAGCTGTCTAATTTGTCTTATGGAACCTCTAGCACCAGAGTTAGCCATTATAGCTATGGTATTTGTCTTGTCCAAGTCTTCCATTAGCGCATCTGTAACTTCATCAGTAGCATCTTCCCAAGTTTTAATTACTTGGTTGTATCTTTCTTCCTCGGTGTACATACCCATTTCTGTATATTCTTCTATTTCTAAAATCTTTTCATCAGCTCTTTCAACTATTTTTGCTTTTTCAGCTGGTATAGTAACATCCGCCATACCTATTGATATAGCAGCTTTTGTAGAATAATTGAAACCTGTTTTCTTGATGTAGTCAAGTAATCTTGCTGTTCTCATATTTCCATATTTATGGAATGACTTATCGATGATTTTAGATAACATTTTAGAATCAACCAATTGGTCTATTTCTAATGAATATGGGTCTTTCTTTCTATCAACAAATCCTAAATCTTGAGGTATTTCATTATTAAATATGAATCTACCTACAGTAGATTTAACTATTTGTCCCTTATCTTCATCATCTTTTTTAATTCTTAGACCTACAATTGAATGTAGGTTTATTAATTTGTTTTCATAAGCTTTAATAAGTTCATCGTAATCAGAAAATACGTAATCTGTTTCTTTAGATGTAAAATCTGATGTTAGATAATATACACCTAAAACCATATCTTGAGTAGGTGTAGTAATTGGCTTACCATCCTTTGGTGCAAGGATATTATTTGTTGACATCATCAACAATCTTGCTTCAGCTTGAGCTTCTGCTGATAATGGTAAGTGAACAGCCATTTGGTCACCGTCAAAGTCCGCATTATAGGCAGTACATACTAGAGGGTGTAACTTAATAGCCTTACCTTCTACTAAAATTGGTTCAAAAGCTTGAATACCTAATCTATGCAAGGTAGGAGCACGGTTTAGTAATACTGGATGATCTTTAATAACTTCTTCTAAAGCTCCCCATACTTCAGGATTTTTTCTTTCAACCATCTTCTTAGCAGACCTAATATTATTGGCTGTAGATGTCTCTACTAATCTTTCCATAATAAATGGTTTGAATAATTCTAAAGCCATGTCTTTAGGTAGACCACATTGGTAAATTTCTAGTTCTGGACCTACAACAATTACTGAACGTCCTGAATAGTCAACACGTTTACCTAGTAAGTTTTGTCTAAATCTACCTGTTTTACCCTTAAGCATATCTGAAAGAGATTTTAATGGTCTGTTTGAAGCCCCTGTTACAGGTCTTCCTCTTCTACCATTATCAATTAAAGCGTCAACAGATTCTTGTAACATTCTCTTTTCATTACGTACAATTATATCCGGAGCTCCAATTTCTAATAATCTCTTTAATCTGTTATTTCTATTAATAACTCTTCTATATAAGTCGTTTAAATCTGATGTTGCAAATCTACCACCTTCTAATTGAACCATTGGTCTTATATCTGGTGGAATAACTGGTAGGTTATGGAGAATCATCCATTCAGGCATATTACCTGAAGCTAAGAAAGCTTCAGTTACTTCTAATCTTCTAAGAATCCTAATTCTCTTTTGACCACTTGCATCCTCTGCTTCTTCAACTAATTCATCATGCAACTTATTCATATCTATTTCAGATAAAAGTTTACCTATGGCTTCTGCACCTATTCCAGCTACAAATTCATCACCATGATCCCTATATAGGTTCATATATTCATTTTCACTTAGAATTTGTTTGTAAGCTAATCCTTCAACTGTACCTGGATCAAGTACAATATAGTTTGCATAATAAAGAACTTTTTCTAGAGACTTAGGACTTAAATCTAGTAAAAGTCCCATCCTAGATGGTATTCCTTTGAAGTACCAAATGTGTGATACTGGAGCAGCAAGTTCAATATGCCCCATCCTTTCACGTCTAACTTTTGACTTGGTAACTTCTACACCACATTTTTCACATATAACGCCTTTGTATCTTATTCTTTTATATTTACCACAAGCACATTCATAGTCCTTAACTGGTCCGAATATTTTTTGACAGAATAGACCTTCTTTTTCAGGTTTTAATGTTCTATAATTTATAGTTTCTGGTTTTTTAACTTCTCCTCTTGACCAATCTCTGATCATGTCTGGTGAGGCTAAGCCAATTTGTATTGATGTAAAACTTGTCATTAAGAAGTGCTCCTTTCTCGAACTTACTTAATAAATGATTGGTCTTCTTCTTGCTCTACTTGATCTTTTTTCTCTTCATCAGCCATACGTTCAACTTGACGGAAATCATCGATTTCTTCAGTATTTTCAGCTAATTTAACTTCTTGGTTGTTTTCATCCAACAAGGTAACATTTAAGGCTAATGATTGAAGTTCTTTTGTTAGAACTTTAAATGATTCAGGCGTACCTGGTTCAGGTATGTTTTCACCCTTAACAACAGCTTCATAAGTCTTAACTCTACCATTTATATCGTCTGACTTAACAGTCATCATTTCTTGTAAGGTATGTGCGGCACCGTAAGCTTCAAGGGCCCAAACTTCCATTTCACCAAATCTTTGTCCACCAAATTGAGCCTTACCACCCAATGGTTGTTGGGTAACTAGTGAGTAAGGACCTGTAGACCTTGCGTGAATTTTCTCATCAACTAAGTGGTGTAATTTCAGCATGTACATGTAACCTACAGTAACAGGATTTTCAAATTCATCACCTGTTCTACCATCACGTAATCTAATCTTACCTGTCTTGTCATAGCCAGCTTTTTCTAATGTTTCTTCAATATCTTTATCTGAAGCACCATCAAATACTGGTGTAGCAACTCTCCAACCTAGTTTTTTAGCTGCTAGACCTAGGTGAACTTCTAAAACTTGTCCAATGTTCATACGTGAAGGAACCCCTAGTGGGTTTAAAACTATTTGAACTGGATCACCATTTGGTAAGAATGGCATGTCTTCAACAGGCATTATTCTTGAAACAACACCTTTGTTACCATGACGGCCACACATCTTATCACCAACTGAGATTTTTCTCTTAGTTGCTATATAAACTCTTATTACCTCATTAATACCAGGAGATAATTCATCTCCCTTTGATTTTGAATAATGTTTAATATCAACAACTACCCCAGCTTCACCATGAGGAACTCTTAATGAAGTATCTCTTACTTCTCTAGCTTTTTCACCAAAGATTGCTCTTAATAGTCTTTCCTCAGGAGAAAGTTCAGTTTCACCCTTAGGTGTAACCTTACCAACTAAGATGTCACCAGCTTGAACTTCAGCACCTATTCTTATGATTCCATCTTCATCAAGGTTCTTTCTCATATCTTCGCCTATTGAAGGTATATCTCTAGTAATATCTTCTGGTCCAAGTTTAGTTTCTCTAGCTTCTGCTGTATGTTCTTCAATATGAACAGATGTTAAAACATCATCAATTACTAATTTTTCACTTAATAACATGGCGTCTTCGTAGTTGTAACCTTCCCATGTCATGAAGGCTATTAGGATATTTTTACCTAAGGCCAATTCACCCATATCTGTTGAAGGACCATCAGCTATGATATCTCCAGCTTCTACATGGTCACCAACTTTTACTATTGGTCTTTGGTTTATAGTTGTACCTTGGTTGGCTCTCTTGAATTTAAGGATGCTATATTCATCCACTTTAGCACCAAATTCGTCAGCCTTATCTCTTCTAACTTCGATTCTTTCGTCACCTACATAAGTAACTGTTCCTGAACTTTTTGCGACCACAACAACTCCAGAGTCTTTAGCTGCCCTATGTTCAATACCTGTACCTATGATTGGAGATTCAGCTTTTAATAGAGGCACAGCTTGTCTCTGCATGTTTGCCCCCATCAAAGCACGGGTAGCATCGTCATTTTCTAAGAATGGTATCAAGGCTGCACCAACTGATACTATTTGTTGAGGTGAAACGTCCATGTAATCAATATCTTCTTTAAGGAATAAGTCGTTAACACCGTTGATACCTCTAGATGAAACTCTTTCATTTATAAAGTATCCATTTTCATCCAAAGGCTCGTTAGCTTGAGCTTTTATATAAATATCTTCCTCATCAGCAGTTAGGTAATGAATTTCATCTGTTACCCTACCTGTACCTTTGTCTACTTTTCTATATGGTGTTTCAATAAAACCATATTCATTAATTCTTCCATAAGTTGTTAAAGAAGTTATAAGCCCAATGTTTGGACCTTCAGGTGTTTCAATTGGACATACTCTACCATAGTGTGAAGTATGAACGTCCCTAACTTCATAACCAGCCCTATCTCTAGATAAACCACCTGGTCCTAAAGCTGATAATCTTCTCTTATGTGTCAATTCAGAGATTGGATTTGTTTGGTCCATAAATTGTGATAATTGTGAAGAACCAAAGAATTCTTTAATAGCAGCTGAAACTGGTCTATTATTTATCAAGTTGTGTGGAGTGAGCATATCAATATCAGAAGTAGTCATTCTTTCTCTGATTACTCTTTCCATTCTTGATAAACCAATTCTAAATTGGTTTTGTAATAATTCTCCTACTGATCTAACTCTTCTGTTACCTAAATGATCTATATCATCAATTTTGCCAACTCCTTGGTAAAGGTTTAATTGGTATGAGAATGATGCTATTAAATCATCTAAAATAACAGTGTTAGGAGAAATTAATTCTCTATTATCAACTAATAATTTTATCTTGTCTTTATCAGACATATCATCTGTGAATTTATCGATTAAGTCCACCATTGATGGATAGTGTACTTTTTCTGAAATTCTTAAAGCAGAAAGGTCTAAATCCAAATCTTTTAACTCATCAAACACTTCTATAGATACAAAGTTGTTCCCTACTACTCTTGTAATTTCTTCTGATTCAGGATTCAACTTAATATCTACTGAATTTATACCTGCATTTTCAATCTCGATAGCCTTGTCTAAGCTAATAAATTCATCTTTATTTAATAATATTTCACCATATTCGTCTATGATGTCATTTGCTGCATATTTTTCTCTTATCCTATTTCTAATAGCAAGTTTTTTATTGAATGTATATCTTCCTGCTTTTGAAAGGTCATATCTCTTAGGGTCAAAGAATAAATTATTTAATAAACTTGTTGCAGCTTCTACTGAAGCAGGATCACCAGGTTTTAATTTTTTATAAATTTCAATAAGAGCTTCATCTTTATTTCTTGAAACTTCTTTTTCTAAGGTATCAGATAATACTTCAGACTCACCAAAAACATCAATTATTTCATCTGTAGTATCAAAGGCCAAAGCTCTCATAAAGGTTGTGGCTGGCAATTTTCTGGTCCTATCAACTCTTATAGTTAAAGCACCATATGCATCTGTATCATATTCTATCCAAGCTCCTCTGTTAGGTATAACTGTTGAGGAAATAGTCTTTTTACCATTTTTATCATAGTCTTCACTATAATAAACACCAGGAGACCTTACTAATTGTGATACAACAACTCTTTCAGCCCCATTTATAATAAATGTCCCATTTTCAGTCATAAGTGGAAAATCATCCATAATAAGAACTTCTTGTTCTTTTATCTCTTTTGGTTTTCCATCTTCTAATATAATAAGACGTACATTTACCCTCATTTTTTTTGAGTATGTAACATCCCTATCTTTAGATTCTTGTTCAGAATATTTAGGTTCTTCATCAAATTTATAATCTAAAAATTGTAAAAGAATATTCCCAGAATGGTCTAAAATTGGTGAAATGTCATCGAACACTTCTTTTATACCATCTTTCAAGAACCATTTATATGAACCCTTTTGAATTTCTAACAAATTAGGTAATTCTAAAGCTTCAGCAATTCTTGAAAAACTTTCTCTTTCTCTCTTACCATACATAATTGTATGATTATTCATATATGCCACCTCTCATTTGGTATATTCATCGGATTTTGGCCGTTTAGTAACAGAACTTTCTAACACAAAAAACAAAAATTGGCCCACTTATCCATTTTTGTTTTATATTTAGTATTCAAACAATATATCACTATAAAAGACAAATGTCAATATTTTTTTCACTTAAAAGTTAAAAAATATTAACATTTGAAACATTTTCATTAATTTGTGATTGTTTTCTTACTTTATCTTCAACAAATAAGAATAAAATAAATTAAATAAAATTCTTTATAGATATTTTTTTAGATATTTACCCGTATATGATTCTTTTACTTTAACCACTTCTTCAGGCGTCCCTTCAGCAACTATGTGACCACCTCCGTCACCACCTTCTGGTCCTAAGTCTATTATGTGGTCTGCTATTTTTATTACATCTAAATTATGTTCAATAACTATTACTGTATTACCTTGATCAACCAACCTATCAAGAACCTTAACTAGTTTATGAATATCTGCTGTATGCAAGCCAGTAGTAGGCTCATCTAATACATAAATTGTATTTCCTGTCGATTGCTTTGATAATTCTGTAGATAGTTTAATTCTTTGAGCTTCCCCACCTGATAATTCTGTGGATGGTTGGCCTAATTTAATGTAAGATAAACCTACATCATATAAGGTTTGAAGCTTTCTTTTTATAGGTGGATGATTTTTGAAAAATTCTAATCCTTCTTCAACAGTCATTTCAAGGACATCAGATATGTCTTTATCCTTGTATTTAACTTGCAAGGTTTCCCTATTATACCTCTTACCACCGCAAACTTCACAAGGTACATAGACATCAGGTAAAAAGTGCATTTCTACTTTAATCACTCCATCACCCTTACAGTGTTCACACCTACCACCTTTGACATTAAAGGAAAATCTTCCCTTGTCATAACCTCTCATTTTTGCTTCATTGGTCATAGCGAAAACATCTCTTATAGCATCAAAGGCCTTTGTATAAGTAACAGGGTTAGACCTTGGCGTCCTTCCTATAGGGCTTTGGTCTATTTGTATAACCTTATCAATGGTATCAATTCCTTCAATTCCATCGTTTTCGCCTACAGGATACCTAGAATGGTGCAAATGTTTCATTAGACCATTGTAGAGAGTTTGATTAATTAAGGATGATTTTCCTGATCCTGAAACACCAGTTACAACAGTAAGTACACCTAAAGGAATATTAACATCTATATTTTTTAAATTGTTATGTTTAGCTCCTTTAACTTTGATTTCACCAGTTTTTTCCCTTCTTTTTTCAGGAACTGGAATGAATTTTCTCTTTGATAAGTAGTCGGCAGTTATAGAATTTTTAGCCTTTAATATTTCATTATAAGTACCTTGAAATACTATCTCTCCACCATGCAAACCTGCGCCTGGACCTATATCTACAATCATATCAGCTTCTTTCATTGTATCTTCATCATGTTCTACCACTATCAAAGTGTTTCCTAAGTCTGTTAGGTTTCTCAAAGAAGCTAAAAGCTTATCATTATCTCTTTGGTGAAGACCTATACTTGGCTCATCCAAAACATATACAACTCCTACTAAACCTGCCCCAATTTGAGTCGCAAGTCTAATTCTTTGTGACTCACCACCTGATAAACTTCCTGCATATCTTGACATGGTCAAGTAATCTAGGCCAACCTCTATTAAAAATTCTAACCTTGCTAGGACTTCTTTCAATATTGGTTCAGCAATTTTTTGGTCAGCCTTTGAAAATTTTAATTTTTTAACCCATTCATATGAATCTCTAATAGGCATATCAGTTAAGTCAATAATATTCATTTCATTTATAGTAATAGCAAGAATTTCAGGTTTTAACTTTTTACCATTACATGATTTACATACTATTTCAGAAGTAAATTCTTCAATTTTATCTTTCATAGCCTTAGACATAGTTTGTCTAGACCTTCTAGATAAGTTTTCAACAACACCTTCCCAAAGGATACGCTTTTTATCTCTACCAGATGATTTGAAATGAGAATCAAAAGACACTTCAATAGAATTTTTTGCTCCATATAAAATTTCATCTATTAGCGTCTTTGGCAAGTCTTTAAAGGGGGTTTCTTCATTATAGCCATTTATATTAAGCAAATTGTTGAAAATTTCATAATAATATGAGCCTGGCTTTGCAGTATTGTATGGCACTATAGCTCCCTCAGACAAGGATAAAGAATAGTCAGGTATAACTAATTCAGGATCTATTGATTTATGAAATCCGAGACCGTCACATTCCTCACATGCGCCATAAGGAGCATTAAAAGAAAACATTCTTGGTGATATCTCTCCAAGCGACATATGACCATTTGGGCATGATAAACTTGATGACATTGTAAAGTCTTCACCATCTACCAGGTGAACTAATACCAGTCCATCCGACATTTCTAAACTAGTTTCTAAAGAGGAGCTTAGTCTTGACTCTAAGCCTTCTTTCACAACTAATCTGTCAACCACGATTTCTATATCATGCTTTTTATTTTTTTCTAATTCAATTTCGTCCATTGATAGGTCATAAACTTCACCATCGACTCTTATTCTCATAAATCCTTGTTTTTTAATATTCTCAAGCAACTTTTTATGCTCGCCTTTTTTACCAGTCACAACTGGAGACATAAGCATCAGTCTGGTCTTTTCCTCTAGAGTCATTATCCTGTCAACCATTTGATCAACAGTCATGGCTTGGATTACTTCACCACAAACTGGACAATGTGGAATACCCACCTTGGCATATAATAGTCTTAGGTAGTCATATATTTCAGTAACAGTTCCAACAGTAGACCTAGGGTTTCTATTGGTAGTTTTTTGGTCAATAGATATAGAAGGCGATAAACCTTCGATTGATTCAACATCCGGCTTGTCCATCTGACCTAAAAATTGTCTAGCATATGAAGATAATGATTCTACATATCTTCTTTGTCCTTCCGCATAAATAGTGTCAAAGGCTAATGATGATTTTCCTGATCCGGATAAACCGGTGAAAACTACCATCTTATCCCTAGGAATAGTTAAATCGATTCCTTTAAGATTGTTAGCTTTGGCATCCTTGATTATAATTTTATCTAAAGTCATTTTTCTCCTTTATATTCCATATTCATCTTTTAACTTTCGAATTTGATCTCTTAGGTCTGCTGCTCTTTCAAAGTCTAAGCTTTCAGCTGATTTCATCATCTCTTCTTCTAGGTTAACAATTATCTCATGGAGTTGTTCAGATGATACAGAACTTGTACTTGTATCAAATTCAACCTCATCTTCAGCTGCCATTGATACAGTTGTAATATCTGTAATATCTTTCAATATTGATTTAGGTTCAATTCCATGGTCTTCATTATATTTCTCTTGTATTTGTCTTCTTCTAGCAGTTTCATCCATAGCTTGCTTCATAGACTTAGTAATAGTATCTGCATACATCAAGACTTTACCTTCTGCGTTCCTAGCAGCCCTACCTATAGTCTGTATTAGTGAAGTTTCAGACCTTAAAAAACCTTCCTTGTCAGCATCCATAATTGCTATTAAAGAAACTTCCGGTAGGTCAAGCCCCTCTCTTAATAGGTTAATTCCTACTAAAACATCATATTTACCTAATCTTAGGTCTCTTAAAATTTCAACCCTTTCAATAGTATCTATGTCAGAATGCAAGTAGGTTACCTTAATTCCTAAGTCTTTCATGAAATCAGTTAAGTCCTCCGCCATCCTTTTAGTTAGAGTAGTCACCAGAGTCCTATAACCTTTTTGAGTATTAGCCTGTATTTCATTCATAAGATCATCAACTTGGTTTTCTGTAGGTCTAACTTCCACCAAAGGATCCAAAAGACCAGTAGGTCTAATTATTTGTTCGACTTGTCTAGTTTGATGTTCTTTTTCATAAGTTCCAGGAGTTGCTGATACAAATACAGCTTGGTTGATTAAAGATTCAAACTCATTAAATTTTAACGGCCTATTATCTAAGGCTGATGGCAATCTGAAACCATAATCTACAAGATTTTGTTTTCTTGACCTGTCTCCCTCATACATGCCACCTACTTGTGGTATGGTTACATGAGACTCATCAACTAATAAAAGCCAGTCATCATCGAAATAATCTAGTAAGGTATATGGTCTAGAACCTGGAGCCCTTTGTGATAAATGTCTAGAATAGTTTTCTATACCTGATGTAAATCCAACTTCAGTTAACATTTCTATATCATACAAGGTTCTTTGTTCTAATCTCTGAGCTTCTAATAATTTGTTTTGAGACTTAAGTTCTTTTAGTCTTTCTTCTAATTCTTCTGATATTGATTTTACAGCTGCATTGATTTTATCCCTGGAAGTTGCATAGTGAGATGCTGGGAAAATCATAATATGATTTAATTGACTTAAAACTTCCCCTGTAAGAGAATTCACTTCAAGAATTCTATCAATTTCATCTCCAAAAAATTCGACCCTGTACATATTTTCAGTAGCATTAGCTGGGAAGATATCCAAAACATCTCCCCTTAATCTAAAGGTACCACGAGAAAAATCAATATCATTCCTTGTAAATTGAATATTGATCAATTTTTTCATGACCTCTTCTCTTGAAATTTCAGTATTTGGTCTCAATGAAACCATCATGTGTTCATAATCTATAGGATCTCCTAGTCCATATATACAAGAAACAGATGATACTATGATTACATTTCTTCCTTCAAACAAGGAAGCTGTAGCAGAATGTCGCATCTTATCAATTTCATCATTAACAGAAGAATCTTTTGCTATATATGTATCAGTTGCAAAAACATAGGCTTCTGGTTGGTAATAGTCATAATAAGATACAAAGTACTCAACCCTATCTTCCGGGAAAAACTCTTTAAACTCTTGGTACAATTGATAGGCTAAGGTCTTATTATGAGCCAGCACCAAGGTTGGTTTTTCATAATTTTGAATTATATTAGCCATGGTAAAAGTTTTACCTGACCCAGTAACACCCTTTAAAGTCTGAAATTTATCTCCATTCTTCAATCCCTTCACCAATTGATTTATAGCATTTGGCTGGTCTCCCATAGGAGTATATTTTGATTGTAAATTAAATAAAGTCATTTATAATCCTTTTATTTTAATAATTCTATAGCTTTTTTTAATTGTTTATCTTCTTCAATGTTTTCTGGACCAATAATTTTAACTTCTTTAGATAATTCAACAGGATAATCAGGTTTTATTCCTTCCCCATGAATTTTATTTCCATTTGGAGTGAAAAATTCAGCAACAGTCAATTTGATTCCTTCTTTTTTCCCATTGTTAAATACAGGATAAATCTGTTGAATAACACCTTTACCAAAACTTGTTTCCCCAACTAGCTTAGCCCTATTGTTATCTTGCAAGGCACCAGATAAAACTTCTGAAGCAGAAGCTGACCCTTTATTTATAAGGACAGTCATAGGCAAGTCCATCTTTCCGTCTTTGCTACGAATTTCTTCATTATTCTTATCATCTTTATATTTTACTGATATTACAACTCCATCATCTAATAAATAATCGGCTATTTCTTGAGCAACATTAAGCAATCCGCCTGGATTGTTTCTTAAATCAAAGACTAAACTTTTTGCTCCTTTTGCCTTTAAATCCTCAACAGCTGCGATAAAATCTTTGGCAGATTTTTCTTGAAATCCAGTAAGTAAAACATATCCAATATTTTCTTCTAGCATTTTAGAATGAACTGTTTGTACACTGATTATCTCTCTTTTTATTTCTAAATCAAGGACCTCTTGATCTGTACCCTTACCTCTAAGGAGGGTTATATTAACTTCACTGCCTGCTTCACCTCTCATAACCTTTACCGCCTTTTCTAAATCTTCAGCAGCAAATTTTTCTCCATTTATGTGAGTGATATAATCACCAGGTTGTATACCTGCCTTGTCTCCAGGTGTGTCTTTAATCGGTGCTACAACTTCTATAAATCCATTTGAAGATGCGGTAACTTGTATACCTATACCACCAAATTCTCCTTGAGTATCTTCCATCAAAGATTTAAACTCTTCTTCATTGAAATAAACAGAATAAGGATCGTCTAGTGAGGATAGGATTCCTTTATAAATACCAGTTTCCATCTTCTCTTTATCTATATCACCTATGTAGTTTTTATCAATATTATCAACTATAGAGTCTATATTTGTTAAAATCTTTTCATTAGATATAGTACTATCTACACCTACATTATTATCAAAACTTCTTGAATATTTTCCTAATCCAAAACTAAAGACACTAACTAATCCCAGTATTAGAGCCAATGTTATCCCTTTAACTTTTTTATTCATTTTTACATCTTCCTTTCAACACTATATCTATATATTATACCACTTATAAGAAATCTCACTCTTTAAATTAAAACAAGTAAAAAGGATATTGATTTTTATCAATACCCTTTTATTCATCCTATCTAATGTATGGTAGTGGATCTACTTTTCTTCCATTTATCCTAACTTCAAAGTGAAGATGAGGTCCTGTAGAATATCCTGTTGATCCCATAGTTCCTATAATTTGTCCTCTAGAAACACTTTGTCCAACCGATACATTTATTGATTTCATGTGTAAATAAGCTGTTGATATTCCATTGGAATGCCTGATAACTACATAATTGTTACTACCAGAATATAGACCACCATAAGTTTGATTTGGGAATGGATAATTAACTCTCTCTATAACTCCACTTTCAGCGGCATATATAGGCGTCCCCGCTGGTCCTGCAATATCTAACCCCCAATGGTAATTAGATAAGCCAGCAACTGGAGCTCTTCTAGGACCAAAGTATGATGTTATCCTTGTAGCAGCTGTAGGCCAAGCTAATTGTCCTGAAAACTTATAGTTATTATTAACACTTCCATACCTATCACTTGCATCTGTTAACCTAGATTCAGCATTTTGTTTTCTTCTTCTTGCTGCATCAGCTTCAGCTTTTCTTTTAGCCTCTTCAGCAGCTCTAATTTTAGCTTCTTCAGTCCTTATTTCATTTTCTATTTTTCTAATTTCTGAACTTAACTCAGTTCTTTGATTAGCAAGCTTAGATTTTTCTTTTAATCTTTCATCTAAACCTTCTTGATATTTAGAGATTTCGTCATTAATACTTGCTAACTCTTCATATTTTTCACTTTCTTCTTCTTTAACTTTATCAAGCAAAATATTTTGAGCAGATTTTTGATTTTCTAAATAAAGCTTTTCTTTTTCACTATTATCCTTAGATATTTCAAGTGAAGTTTTATCACCCTTTAACTCAACTAATAAGGCATCAAGTCTTTCCTTGTCTTTTTTAAGGCTTTCTATAAGTTTTTTATCAAATTCAGTGATTGTTGTAATCATCTTACTTCTACTTAAAAAATCTGTTATATCTTCTGAAGTCAATAAGATTTCAACTTTTTCTGCATCACCAATTTTATAAGATATTCTCAATCTTTCTCTTAAAAGTGTTGTGTTTTCTTCAATTCTATTTTTAATATTTTCTATTTCATCTTCTTTAGATTTTATTTCATTACTTATTTCAATTATTTGTGTATCTAATTGATAAATAGCATTTATTGTAACTTGAATGTCCTCATTCAATGTTTTGATTTGATCTTCTAAAGCATTTTTTTCTGAAGATAGATTGGATATGATTGAGTTTACATCAGCTTTTTCGCTTTCTCTACTCTTTATTCTATTTTTATAAGTATTGATCTCTTTTTCTTCATTGCTTATTTTATTTTCTATCTGGTTTAAATTTCTTTTTCTATCCTGCAAATTTCTATTTAAACTATTTGTAGCATAGACTTGTTGACCAGACAATACAATAGATGCTGTTAAAGCTAAAGCACATACTTTTCTCTTAGTGTTTTTAGTCAACATAATTAACCTCTCTATCTAATAAATACTTTCTTATTGAAAATACTGATCCGATAATACCAATACCCAGACCCAAAGCCATAAATATATATAATAATGGCAATTGATATAAATTAGGTCTTATTAAATTTAGTATTGATAAGTTATCCGATAATTTATTTGCGAAATTTTCATAAATAAATTTATATAGGAAATATACAGCTAAATAACTCAAGCCGGAGGCTAGTACACTAAAGAATACTCCTTCTATTAAGAATGGTATTCTTATATATGAGTTTGTAGCCCCAACATTTTTCATAATAGCTATCTCATTTTTCCTAGAAAATACAGTTAATTTAATAGTATTTGAAATAATGAAAATTGAAACAAATATTAGCACTAAAACTAAAATAGTTCCAAATATTTTTGTATAGTTTGAGATTTTAGATATTTGTGATACTAGCTTATTATAATAGTTTATATCTTCTACGATATTCTCATCTTTTATAGCATTTACAAATTCATCAGCTTCTTCAATATTTTCTAAACTAACTATAAATGAAGCAGGTAAAAGACCCTCATAATCTACACTTTCTAAAAGATGGGCATCTTTTCCCCAAGATTTTTTCATTAATTCTAAGGCCTCTTCTGATGACCTAAATTCAACTGTTTTTGCTATGTTTATAGAGTCAATTTTAGTCCTTAAGTTTTCAATATCTACTTTTGAAGCCTCATTTACTATATAAACTTCAACATCATTGACTTTTCTTTCTACTTGCAGGGACATGTTATTAACTGTGACAGTGATAATAGTTATTATACCTATTATAAATAAAGTAAAGAAAGTTGAAGTAACGGATATTAATCCCATATTTTTATTTTTCCAAATACCTTTTATTCCTTCTTTAAAGGTATTGAAGAATTTTCTAATAGATTTCATCTAGATAACCTCCCACAGAGTCTCTGACTATTTTACCATTAGAAACTGTAATAACTCTTTTTTTCATTTCATCAACAATTTCTTTTGAATGGGTATTTATGATTACCGTAGTCCCCTTTTGATTTATTTCATCAAAGTAATTCATGATTTCCCAGGCTGTATCTGGATCAAGGTTTCCTGTCGGCTCATCAGCCAGTAGCACCTTAGGTTTAATAGATAAGGCTCTTGCTATTGAGATTCTTTGCATCTCACCACCAGATAATTCATTTGGATAAGCCTTAGACCTGTCTTTTAATGATACAAGTTCTAAAACTTCATTAATCCTTTTTTTCTTGTTTTTTCTTGATAAGCCTTGAGCATCCAAAACAAACTCTATATTTTCATATACAGTCCTATTTGGAAGGAGCCTAAAATCTTGGAATACTACCCCTACTTGTTTTCTTATCTTAGGAATAATTCTCCTTGAAACTTTAGTAATTTCTTCACCATCTAAATATATATGACCTTCATCTGGATCAATTTCTTTCAAAATCAATTTTGTAATAGTTGATTTCCCAGCTCCTGAAGCTCCAGTTATAAAGACAAATTCGCCCTTATGTATATGGAAAGAAACATCATCTAAAGCTGTAATGTTGTCTTCATATAATTTTTTTACATTTTCAAATTTTATCATACTTACCTACCTTCAATTAGTATAACATAAAAGTTACAAAAAGGTTAAGAAAAGTATACAAGAAACTATTCACATAAACAAAACTTTAAAATATATTTATTATATTGTTATCTTCATCCAAATCAATTTCTAAAGCATTTGGTTTATTATTTAATCCTGGCATGGTCAATACTTTATTTAAATAGACAACTATAAAACCTGCTCCACTCTTTACTTTTAAGTCTTGAACCAATATATTAAAATTTTTAGGCCTTCCTTTTAACATAGGATTATCAGATAATGATTTTTCTGTTTTAGCTACACAAATAGACAACTTACTAAAACTACTAGATTTAATATCTTTAAGTTTGTCCAAAGCCTTATCAGAATAATCTACACCATCCGCTCCATATATTTGCTTAGCAATTTTTTCTATTTTAAGATCTAAATCATCTTTATCTTCATAAGTATACTTAATATCTCTCTTATTATCTTCTATTAAATCTATAGATTTTTCAGCTAAGTCAATAGCTCCTTCACCACCCTTTGACCAAACTTCCGTTAATGAAAATTCAATGTTTTTTTCTATAGCCCAAGTCTTCATAAAATCTATTTCTTTTTCACTATCATTTTTATAAAGATTTAAAGCTACAATTACTGGCAAATTAAAACTTTGCATGTTTTCAATATGTTTTTCTAGGTTTTTTATTCCTTTTTCTAAGGCATCTATGTTTTCTTCAGTTAAGGATTCTTCATCTTGGCCACCATGCAATTTAATAGCTTTTATTGTGGCTACAACAACAGCTAATTTAGGTTTAAGACCGGATATCCTAGATTTGATATTCATAAATTTTTCACCACCCAGGTCTGCACCAAATCCAGCTTCAGTTACTACATAATCCCCAAGTGCTAAAGCAGTTTTACTAGCAATCACAGAATTGCAACCATGGGCTATATTAGCGAATGGACCACCATGGATAATAGCAGGATTATTTTCTAGGGTCTGTACAAGATTAGGTTTAAAAGCATCTTTCAACAAGGCTGTGGCTACACCTTCTGCTCCTAAGTCTTTTACAAATATAGGAGTATTATCCTTTTTGTAGCCTATCAAAATATTAGATATTCTATTTTTCAAATCCTTATAATCTGTGGCTAGGCATACTATGGCCATCAATTCAGATGCAACGCTTATATCAAAGGAACTAGCTCTTTCATTATCCTTGCCAACATAGATATCAATGGACCTTAAAGCTCTTTCATTCATATCCATTACATAATTAAATTCAACTTGATCAAAGCCTAACTCATTACCGAAAAATATATGGTTATTAATCAAAGCCATTATGGCATTATGAGCACTAGTTATTGCATGGAAGTCACCTGTAAAGTGGAGGTTTATATCTTCCATAGGGACTATTTGTGCATAGCCACCTCCGGTAGCTCCACCTTTTCTTCCAAGGACTGGACCTAAAGATGGTTCCCTAAGAGCAACAATAGATTTTTTTCCTAATTTATTTAAAGCATCAGATAAGCCTATAGTGATTGTAGACTTACCTTCACCTGCCTTTGTAGGATTTATAGAAGTAACTAAAATTAAATTTCCATCATCACTTTCATAGCTAGATTTATTGATCTTAGCCTTATAATCACCGTAAAGAATTATGTCTTCTTCTTTTAAATTAATTTTACTTGCTACATCCTTTATTTTTAACTTTTTAGCTAATCTTGAAATTTCATAATCTGATTTCATTTTCACCTCATTGAATAAATAAATTATCAAAAATGAAAGATCCTAGATTTAATAACCTAGGATCTCATTTATTGATTTATATTTTTAGATTACGCTTGCTGAACCTTCGTATACTATTCCAGCAAAAGCGTCTAAGGTTACTAATTCACCATTACCAATTGTACTTGTAGCCTTATCTGCACCAATTATAGCTGGTAACTTATAATGAAGAGCTGTAATTGCAGCATGTGATGTTAAACCACCTTGTTCTACAATGATGCCTGATGATTTTTCAATATATTTAACCATATCTGCATCAGTGTAAGGAGCTACAATTATATCTCCTTCTTGGAATTTACCTTCTAATTCTTCAGCTTTAGAAACAACGCAAGCTCTTGAAACAACTGATCCTCTACCAATTGCTTGACCTTGGGATAAGATATTAGCAACTGTGTGAACCTTAATCATATTAGTTGATCCTGGTGTAGCTGCTGGTATACCTGCTGTAAGAACAACCAAGTCACCTTCTTTAATGTATCCATTTTTCAATGCTTCTGAAACAGAGTTATCAATTAATTGGTCTGTTTCATCAACTTTTTTAGTTAAAATAGGATTTACACCCCATGCTAAGGCTAGTTTTCTAGCAACTCTTTCATTGTGGGTTGTAACTACTAATGGATTTTCTGGTCTAAACTTAGATATAGCTCTAGCTGTTGTACCAGATGTTGTGGCAGCAACTATCGCTGCTGCATGTAATTGAGATGCTATTCTTGTAACTGAATTTGAAATAGCATTTGTTGGATCTGCTTGAATCCATTCTGTTCTCTTACTATTAGCATTTTTAAAGTCTATTGAAGCTTCTGTATCCTTAGCAATTTTAACCATTTGTTTTACAGTTTCAACTGGATACTTACCAGCTGCTGTTTCTCCAGATAACATAACTGCATCTGAACCGTCTAAAATAGCATTTGCTACGTCGTTAACTTCCGCTCTTGTAGGTCTTGGGTTTATTGTCATAGAATCTAACATTTGTGTAGCTGTTATAACTGGTTTACCAGCTAAGTTACATTTTCTAATGATATCTTTTTGAACTAGAGGCACTTTTGAGTTTTCTATTTCTACACCAAGGTCCCCTCTAGCAACCATAATACCATCTGAAACTTCTATAATTTCATCTAAGTTTTCAACACCTTCTTCAGATTCAATCTTAGAAATAATGTGTACATCTTCTCCACCACAATCTTCTAAAACTTCTCTGATAGCCATAACGTCTTCAGCTTTTCTGATAAATGATGCAGCTATAAAGTCAATACCATTTTCCACACCAAATTTAATATCGTTCATATCTTTTTCAGTTAAGGCTGGTAGGTTAATTTTTATACTTGGAGCATTTAATCCTTTTCTATCTTTGATAGCTCCGTAGTTAACTACTTCTGTATGAATTTCTGTACCATCAATTTCTTCAACTAAGAATTCAACTAGACCGTCATCAACTAAAATTCTTGATCCAACAGATAGGTCACTTGGTAAGTCTTTATATGACACTGAAACTATTGATTCATCACCTTCAATATCTCTTGTAGTAAATGTAAATTTATCACCTTGTGATAAGCTTACAACCATACCATCTTTGAAAGTACCAATTCTGATTTCTGGTCCTTTTGTATCTAGCATTATACCAACGTGTTTTCCTAATTGTCTTCTAACTTTTTTAATGTTTTCAATTCTTTCTAAATGTTCAGCATGGTCACCGTGTGAGAAGTTTAGACGGGTAACATTCATACCAGCTTCCATTAAAGCTCTTAATTTTTCTGGTGACTCACTAGCTGGTCCAATAGTACATACAATTTTTGTTTTCTTCATTTTAGTCTCCTAACTTAGATTAATAAGATAATACATCTGATAATTCATACAGTTCTTTGTTAAATTCTTCTTTTGTTTTTACAGCTTCTGTTATAGGCATATTAAAGATTTTACCACCCTTATAACCTATAGCTTGTGAACTTTGGCCTTCAAGCAATAAATCAACTGCTTTTACACCCATTTCACTTGCCATTACAACATCTTTATATATAGGGCTTCCACCTCTTTGTATATGACCTAGTACTGTGTGCTTTGTATCATTTTGTGTCTTTTCTTTTATTTCATTAACTATTTCAGGAATATTATCAACACCTTCAGCTACTACAATAATGTGGTGTTTCTTTCCTCTTGCTCTAGTTTTTATTATTTTGTCACAAATAGCATCAATTGAGAAATCAACTTCAGGAACTATTATTGATTCGGCTCCACCTGCTATACCAGCATATAAAGCAATATCACCGCAATGTCTTCCCATTACTTCTACTACATTTACCCTTCCATGAGATCCAGAAGTATCTCTTAATCTTCTTATAGAATCAACTACAGTCTCTGTAGCTGTCGGGAAACCAATAGTCAATTCAGTAAAGCCCATATCGTTATCAATAGTACCTGGTATACCAATAGTTTTTATACCTCTTTTATGTAAAGCATAAGCTCCTAGGAAAGATCCATCTCCCCCTATAACTACTAAACCTTCTATACCATGCTTTTTAATTACTTCAACAGCTTTTTCTTGGCCTTCATCAGATTCCATTTCTGGTGATCTAGCTGTACCTAAGATAGTACCACCCAATGATATGATATTGTCAACTGACTGTAGGCTCATATCTTCTACTTGATCAGACATTAAACCAGCATATCCATTTAAGATAGCCTTAACTTTCAAACCCTTAGCTAGGGCTGATCGAGTGACAGCTCTAACAGCAGCATTCATTCCTGGTGCATCACCACCAGAAGTCAAAATACCGATTGTTTTCATCATTCCTCCTATTTAATAACAATGTTATCTTTTCCTAATAAATTTTCTAATTCACTTAATAGACTTTTATCTTTTAAGTTTACTTGTATACTTTTTAGTGAATACATATTTTTTAAGTCTTCAAAGTACACAAAGACTTCATTTTCGCCCTTGTATGCTAGAAGAACATTTTTAACTTTTTTGTACTTTTCTTTATCATTAGATAATAATTTTAGGTAAAGATTTGTATCATCTTCCATTATACCATTAGTTTGTGAACTTTTCGAGAAATTTTCCTTATTTATTTCAGTAACTTCATTTAATATTATACTTGGATTTTTATCATCTGAAATTTGTAGCCTACCTTTTATTAAAAGAGCCTTATCTTCAAGCATTAGGGACTTGAACTTTTCATAATAATTTGGAAAAACTACAACTTCAATAGTCCCATAATCATCTTCCATTTCTAAGAAGGCCATAGCTTGATTTTTTCTAGTAATTATCTTCTTTACAGAAGTGACAAGACCTCCAAATACAACATATTTATTGTCAAGATTCTTATTTTCATCCATCAAATCCAAACTTGTAAAGTTGACCAAAGATTTTACTAATTCGCCATATTCACTATAGGGATGGTCAGTAATATAGACTCCTAAATATTCTTTTTCATAATTTAAGAATTCTCTCTTAGGAAACTCATCTATATCAGGAATATCAAAGTTTTTTGAGGATTCATCAAGCATGGAAAATATATCTTCTTGTCCAAGTAGGTTGTTTTTACCCCTATCTAGGTAAGATTCATATACATTTGGATAAATTCTCATCATTTGAGACCTTTTCAAGCCAAAGCTATCTAAGGCTCCAGATAAAATCAAGGCTTCAAGATAAGATTTTGTTAAGCTCGCCTTATCATCTTGTACCATTCTTTCTACGAAATTTTCAAAGGAAGTGAATAGTCCATTTTCTTTTCTTTCATCAACAATGGATTTAATGATATTGTGGCCAACTGTTTTTATTGCATCAAGTCCTATTCTAATCTTTCCCTTGTCGACTGAAAATTTACCATATGAAGAATTAACGCATGGGAGTAAAATGTCTATGCCCATACTTTTAGCTTCTTTTATGTATAGGTATACCTTAGAAGCATTGCCCATAACTGATGATAAGAGGGCAGCCATAAACTCTTCAGGATAGTAGACTTTTAAGTAAGCTGTTTGCATGGCAACTAAAGAATAGGCTGCTGAATGTGATTTGTTGAAGGCATATTTAGCAAAGTCTATCATTAAGTCGTAAATTTTGTTTGCTATTTTAGGATCTATACCCTTACGGCTAGTTCCTTCAATTTCAACAACACCATTGTTCACCCTACCATTAACAAAATATTCTCTATTTTCTTCCATGATTTCCATTTTCTTTTTACCCATGGCCCTTCTTAGGTTGTCAGCCTCTCCAAGTGAGAATCCTGCTAACTTTTGAACTATTTGCATTACCTGTTCCTGGAAAACTATGGTTCCATAGCTTGCCTTCAAAATTGATTCAAGCATTGGATGTAAATAGGTTATTTCTTCTGGATTGTGCCTGTTTTTAATATAGTTTGGAATTTCATTCATAGGACCTGGTCTAAATAAAGAGTTTGCAGCTATCAAATCATCAAACCTGCTCGGCTTTAACTTTGATAAGAAGTTTCTCATTCCAGCAGATTCAAACTGAAATATACCAATCGTCTCAGCCTTATTAAATAGTTCTAAAACCTTTTTATCTTCAAGGTCAATATTGTCAATATCAACATCAATACCCCTATTGTATTTCACCTGTTTTATAGCGTCACTTATTACAGTGAGGGTTCTTAAGCCAAGGAAGTCCATCTTCAATAGGCCTAACTCTTCTAACTCAATCATATTATATTGGGTAGAAATTTGGTCACCATTTCTAAGTAGTGGAACAAATTCATCTACAGCTTTCGATGCTATTACAACTCCAGCCGCATGGGTTGAAGTATGCCTAGGCATCCCCTCAACTTCTTTAGCCATATCTATCAACTCTCTACTTGTTTGGTCTTCCTGGTAGGCTTTTCTAAATTCTTCAGATTGAACTAGGGCCTTTTCAATAGTTATGTCTAATTCTTGTGGTATCAATTTTGCTATCTTGTCAACCTTAGCATAGTCTATATCCAAGACCCTACCCACATCTCTGATGGCATTTCTTGCAGCCATTGTACCAAAGGTCACGATTTGAGCAACTTTTTCTTCCCCATATTTGGCCTTAACATAGTCTATAACTTCATCCCTTCTTTCATAGCAAAAGTCTATATCTATATCTGGCATGGATACTCTTTCAGGGTTTAGAAATCTTTCAAAAAGCAAATCATACTTAAGCGGGTCTAGGCCTGTAATACCTAGTGCATAAGCAACTAAAGATCCTGCTGCTGAACCCCTTCCTGGTCCTACTGGTATATCGTGTTTTTTAGCATAATCTATAAAATCCCAAACAATCAAGAAATAATCAGTAAAACCCATTTGTTGAATCATATTTAATTCATAGTCAGCTCTTTCTGTGATTTCTTTATCTAATTCCTCATACCTAGCTTCAAGTCCCTTATAAACCAATTCTCTTAAATATTGGTCATGGTCTTTGTCTACTGTGAAATTAGGTAGGTGCATGGTATCAAAATCTAATGTTATATTGCACCTATCTGCTATTAAATTAGTATTTTCTAAAGCTTGCGGATAGTCAGAAAAGAGTTCATACATTTCCTCAGGCTTTTTGAAATAAAATTGACTATTTGGAAAACTCATTCTATTAGTCTGGTTTATTGTAGCAGCTGTACCTATTGCTAACAACACATCTTGAGCTTTTGAATCTTCTTGGTCTGTGTAATGGACATCATTAGTAGCTACCATAGGTATATTTAACTCTTCGGATAGTCTTTTTTGTAAAATATTAACCTTTTTCTGTTCAGGCAATCCGTGGTCTTGAATCTCTAAGTAAAAATTATTTTGCCCAAAAATTTGATTGTATTCTTTGGCTGCTTTTTTAGCACCTTCATAATCATCATATTTTAAATATTCTTGCACTTCTCCAGATAAACAGGCTGATAGACATATAATACCTTTAGAATATTTCTTTAAAAATTCCTTGTCCACCCTAGGTTTATAGTAAAAACCATGAACATAGGCTTCAGAAACTATCTTAACTAGGTTATGATATCCCTCGTTATTTTCAGCTAATAGAACAAGGTGGTATCTTTTATTCTCTCTAGTTTTTATTAAATGAGATTGTTCGCTCACATAAATCTCACAACCTATGATAGGCTTTATTCCTTTAGCCTTTGCTTTTTTGTAAAATTCAACCACGCCAAACATTACACCATGGTCTGTAATAGCTACAGAATCCATGCCATATTCTTGGGCCCTATCTAAAACTTTGTCTATTTTACTAAAGCCATCTAAAAGGCTGTATTGGGTATGAAGGTGTAAATGTGTAAATTTTCTCATTTTATCTCTCTTAATTTTCTAAAAAAATCTTGAATTAACTTTTTCGCTTCATTTTCTCTAATAGCAGGGATAATATTTACCCTATGGTTCAAGCTTGGTACTTGCATGATATTAAATACTGAATCCGCAAATCCCCTATTTTCATCCTTGCAGCCATAAACCAAGGTATCTATCCTAGCATTCACAATGGCACCTGCACACATGGCACAAGGTTCTACACTTGTAAATAAATAGACTCCATTTAATCTCCAATCTCCAAGATGGCTTTGAGCTTCTTTTATAGCATTTATTTCTGCATGAGCCAAAGAAGATTTGTCTGTTTCTATCGTATTGTGGCCTCTTCCTATGATCTCACCGTTTAAAACAACAACAGCACCTATAGGAACTTCATCTTTTTCTAGAGACTTTTTTGCTTCTTCAATTGCCTGATCCATGTAATATTCTAAGTCCATATTTTCTCCTATTAAAATTATAGCATATAGCTTTAATTTTAATATATAAATAAGAAAGTCAGGAAGCATTCCTACACTTCCTGACTCCTATTTAATTAAAAAATATTTTAATTTTTATAAGTATTTTTTCAACTGGTCAACCTTATCAAGTTTTTCCCATGTAAAACTTTCTTCACTTCTTCCAAAATGTCCATAAGCTGCAGTTTTTTTATAAATTGGATTTAGTAAATCAAGCTTGTCTATAATAGCCTTTGGTCTTAAGTCAAAGTTTTCTTTAACTATTTCAGTTAACTTGTCATCGTCTAATTTACCTGTACCATAAGAATCAACATAGATAGATACTGGTTTAGCAACACCTATAGCATAGGCCACGCCAACTTCTAACTTATCAGCAAGTCCAGCTGCAACCATATTTTTAGCTATATATCTTGCCATATAGGTTGCTGACCTATCTACCTTTGATGGATCTTTACCTGAAAAGGCTCCACCGCCATGTCTAGAAAAACCACCATAGGTATCTACTATTATTTTTCTACCAGTTAAGCCTACATCAGATTGAGGTCCACCTATTACAAACCTACCTGTTGGATTTACTAGATATTTGGTATCGTCATCTACTAATTCACTCGGAATTACCTCTTTTATCACTTTTTCTATAACATCTTTTTTGATAGTATCCAAGCTTATATGGTCATCGTGTTGGGTGGATACTAAAACTGTATCTATTCTTTTAGCTAGGCCATCTACATATTCCACTGTTACTTGTGATTTTCCATCTGGTCTTAAGTAATCTATGGTATTGTCTTCTCTTAAATCTGCTAGTTTTTTAGCTAACTTGTGGGATAATACTAAAGGCATTGGCATGTATTCTTCAGTTTCATTGCAAGCATAACCAAATACAATACCTTGGTCTCCTGCCCCAATTTGATCATATGGGTCACTACTTTCTTCTTTAATTTCTAGAGAATTATCAACACCTAAAGCAATATCTGCTGACTGTTCATTTATATCCACAAGTATTTTTATTCCATCTGCTGTAAATCCGTATTCTTCCTTATTATAACCAATTTCATCTATAGTTTTTCTAGCAATTTCTTCAACATCAACATTTGCTGTAGAAGATATTTCCCCAGTGATGAATACTAAATTTGGAGACGCCATTACTTCACATGCTACTCTAGCATTTTTATCTTGGGCTAAATATGCATCTAAAATAGAATCTGAGATTTGATCACATACCTTATCTGGGTGACCTTGAGTAACTGACTCAGATGTAAGTAGTTTTTTCATTTTTCCTTCCTTTCTTTATATCTTTATCAATTCTTTTTTAAATAAAAAATAGCTTACCTGATTGGTAAGCTTAAAATCTTATCTTTCAGGTTGTCCTGCGGAATTTAGCACCTAATTTAATAGGTTGCCGGGCTTCAACGGGTCCGTCCCTCTGCCACTCTTGATAAAATATATATTTAATTTGCTATATGAGTATATATCTTTGTTAGGCTAAAGTCAACTAATTGTTGTTAGTATGTATACCTTTAAGGTCTTCTTTCAGTTCTTTATCTAATTGGTCTTCACTTTTTAATTCCATATTTTTCATTCTTTCTTGGGCTTCTTTTAGAGAAAATACACACCCACAATAGTTTTGCCTATAGACATCATATTGGTTACATAATTCTATAGATCTTTTAAAACCATTTTTCTTTTTGAAATCCGCATAAAGATAAGAAATATCATATTTATTTTCTAATAATTCTCCTAAACGATTTATCAAATCAGCATTTTTATGTGGAGATATGGAAAGTGTTGTAGTGAAATAGTCGTATCCATGCTCCTTAGCATATTTAGCAGCTTCATTTAATCTTAAATCAAAACATAAACCACATCTTAATCCACCCTCTTTGTCATTTTCAAATCCTTTTACTGCATCAAAATATTCTTGAGGGTTGTATTCTGCTTGGATTAATTCAATTTTATTTACCTTATTAACTAGGTCTATAAATCTTTTTTGTTCTGCCTCTCTTTTATAATATTCTTCAGAAGGATGAACATTTGGATTGTAATATAAAACTCCTATATCAAAGTGAGGTGAAAGATATTCTAATACATAAGTTGAGCAAGGAGCACAACAAGAATGCAAGAGTAATTTAGGAATCCCTTCTTTTTCTGCTTCCTTAGCCAATATATCTTCCATTTTTTTCTGATAATTAATTTTTGATCTTGTCTTTTCCATATATTCTCCCATAAATATATTATAAATATATATAATATTATCACTTTTACTATTATATGACAAAAAGGCTTATAACTTAACAAGTTACAAGCCTTTTATAAAGTCTAATTCAATATATTATTATTTAATTCCTAATACTTTTTCTTTAGTGTGAATTAAATCAGTTATTAATTCACAATATGGTGTGTCAATTCCGAATTCTTTACCTTTTCTAGCAACAGCACCATTTAAGTAGTCAATTTCTGTAGGTCTATGATTTTGAACTAAGTCTTGGTGCATTGATGGGTAATGTGCAGCTGCAACTTCACTTGTGTGCATTACATAATCAGTAATTTCTTTTTCGTCTAATTTCACACCTGAAGCTTCACCAACTAATACAAATTCATGGATGATTTTTTTAACTACTCTTAGACCTTCTTCTGTAGCAAACAATTCTCCAATTGTACAGTCTAATAAAGCACAGTTAGAATTCATTGTACCGTTAACACATGCTTTTCTCCAAATTGAAGGTAAAACATCTTCATCATAGGTTACATTCAATTTAGCATCATTCATCATATCAACTAATTTTTCTGCACCTTCTTTACCACTTTCATCTATAGATTGTAAGTTAACTGTACCTGTAGCTGATAAGTGAACTTTACCAGGTCCTTTTAGTCCTGCAGTCCATACAGTTACTCCCATGATTATATCCTTTTCTGGGATGTATTGTTTAATAACATCTTCATGTCCTAAACCGTTTAATAGGCATAATACTTTTGTATCTTCCCCAATAATTTGTTGGATACTTTCTAACATAGTAGGTAATTGCATAGCTTTTGTAAATAGAATAATGTAATCTGCTTCTTCTGTTGCTTCAGTAGGTTTCATTATTTCCATTTTAACATTGTCATTGATATCGCCTTCTACTTGTAAGCCATTTTCTTTAATAGCTTTGATATGGTCTTCCCACATATCTAATAAAATTACATCATATCCTGCTTTTTGTAGTTGGTAACCAAATCTACAACCCATAGCGCCTGCGCCTGCAATATATGTTAACATAATTATCTCCTTTATTTTTTCTAAATATATTGTTTCCTATTTTATTATAACATTTTAAAGTTTGTTATATTATAAACTCTACTTTTAATTATACTTAGTTAACCTTTGAATTTAAATATTTCAGCATCATAGATGTTTAATACATCACACATCACTTTATTTACTATAAATCCTACAGCAAATGGTACTACTATCCAAGTTAATACCATAACTAAGACCCCTATATTTCCACCATTTAATGCTGCTAGAGGTGATACTAACCCTACTAAACCGAATCCAGCTGTTCCTGGTGTACCAACCATGTTTAGTATTGGAACACTTAATGAGCTGATAGCTGCTGTTATTGCAACTGGCAATCCAATTATTGGATTTGTTAAGAAATTTGGCATCATCATCTTCATAGCACCTAAACCAATAGCAACAGGAACACCTGCTTTATTAGATTTCATAGTTGCCCATACTAAAAATGCTGCTGCTGCAGCAACCCCCATACCAGCTGCTGCTGAAGATATACCATTTAATCCTATTGCTAAACCTATAGCTACTGTTGATATAGGGCTTATAATTATAATTGAGAATGATACTGCAATTAAAATACTCATTATCATTGGTTGTAATGTAGTAAATGAGTTAATACCTTGCCCTATTACAGCTGTAATCATTGATACATAAGGTAATGTTAATGTTCCTATAAAACCTACACCTGCTCCAACTATAATTGGCATTAAAACTAAGTTTAGAGAACCTAATTTATCTCCAATCCATTTTACTACTAAAACAGCTAAGGCTGCTGTAAGCATTGTATTGATAACATCACCTATTCCTGACAATTGGAAAATAAATGTTGGATCAGCGTTTCCTACTGTAGCATTGATGTATTTCCATGCTCCAGATCCTATAAAGGCTGCACCACCAACACATGATGATTGAATAGGATTTAATTTAAATTGCATAGCAATTAAATAACCAGCCATTACTGATGTCAAGAATTGAAATACTTGTACAACGTGTAAGAAATCAGCAGCTATTTGATTGGATGCTAATGGTTTTAAGAATGTAGCTAAGATTGCATTTGGTATTAAGGCTACAACTATAGCTATGGTTGCTCCATTTAATACTTTTAATATAAAAGAACCAACAGTTTCTCTGTTTTTTACTTCTGTCATAATTTACTCCTTGTTAAAACTAATATTTTTACCACCAATAAGAGATTGGAGGAATCAAATATAGCTAAATATAATTAATAATAATAATTTATGAATTTAAAATAAAAAATGGCTTAAATATATTATAATTAAGCCATTAATTTATTTTTGTTTAACTTGTAAAATTAATTATTTTAATTCTACTGAAGCACCAGCTTCTTCTAATTTTTCTTTGATTTGGTTAGCTTCGTCTGCTGGAACACCTTCTTTAACTGCTTTTGGTGCACCGTCAACTAATTCTTTAGCTTCTTTTAATCCTAAACCTGTAATTTCTCTAACTACTTTGATTACATTGATTTTACCTGAACCAGCACTTGTTAATACTACATCAAAGTCTGATTTTTCTTCTGCTGCAGCTGCTTCTCCACCTGCTGCTGGTGCTGCTGCTACTGCTGCTACTGGAGCTGCTGCTGAAACACCAAATTCTTCTTCTAAAGCTTTTACTAATTCTGATAATTCTAATACTGTTAATGATTTTACATCTTCAATTAATTGTGTTAATTTTTCTGACATTTTGTCCTCCTATATAATTATGCTTCTTGTTCTTTTTTTTCTTTTACTGCATTTAATGCATATACTAGACTGCTTAATGTTGCGTTTAACACGCTAGCAAATCCTTGAATAGGTGCGTTCAATCCACCTAATACTTGTGCTAATAAAACTTCCTTTGTTGGTAGTTTTGCTATAGCTTTTACGCTATCGGCATCAACAACCTTTCCATCAATAATACCAGCTTTTACCTTTAAGGCTTCGTGATCTTTTGCAAAATCTACTGATATTTTTGGTCCTTGAACCATGTCCTCGTTACTAAATACAAAACCGTTTGGTCCTGATAAGTATTCTTCATAGCCTTCATAACCTAGTTCAGAAAGAGCTATGTTTACTAAAGTATTTTTGTATACTTTGTAGTTTACACCAGCTTCTCTATATTGCTTTCTAAGTTCTGAAATATCTGCTACATTAAGTCCACGATATTCAACGATTGAGATGGATTTTGAGTTTTCAATAGCTTCTTTGATTTCTTGAACCACAGCTTGTTTGTGTGTCAAAGTTGACTTACTCATTTTTCACCTCCATAGTTACTTTGGCTACTTTCGCATCAATTTATAAAAAAACTCCTCACGAAAAGACGCAAGGAGATAATAATCATTATTATGCTCCTATATAGGATAATTTTTAAGGTTGCCCTCCTATAGTCTTTGGTAGCCTATTTAATATACCTATGAATAATATCACTTTATATAAATAAAGTCAAATTATTTTGTAGCTATTTCTACTATTCTACTTGGATTAATTTTTACTCCAGGTCCCATAGTAGATGTCACAGTTACTGATCTTAAGTATTTACCTTTAGCTGAAGCTGGTTTATCTTTTATAACAGCTGCTAAAAGTGTTTTTACGTTATCAAATAATTGTTCTTCTGTAAATGAAGCTTTACCTACTGGTACGTGAACGATATTTTGCTTATCTGTTCTATATTCTACCTTACCTGATTTAGCTTCTTTAACCGCTTTTGCAACATCCATTGTAACTGTTCCAGTTTTTGGGTTTGGCATTAATCCTCTTGGTCCTAATGCTCTACCAATTTTACCAACTTGACCCATCATATCTGGTGTAGCAATTGCAACATCAAATTCCATCCAACCTTCGTTTTGAACTCTGTCTACTAGGTCTTCACCTGCAAAGTCTGCTCCAGCATCTAAAGCTTCTTGAACTTTTTCACCCTTTGCAAATACTGCTACTCTAACATCTCTACCTGTACCGTGTGGTAGTACTACAGTATTTCTAACTTGTTGGTCTGCGTGTCTTGAGTCAACACCTAATTTAATGTGTAATTCTACTGTTTCATCAAATTTTGCTGTAGCAGCTTTTTTAACTATTGCAACAGCTTCGTCAATTTCATATTGTGTATTTTTATCGTATAATTCCGCTAACGCTTCGTATCTCTTTCCTCTTTTTGGCATTCTTTCCTCCTTGTGGTTTAACGAAAAATTTCTCCCACTAATCTTCTACTGTAATTCCCATTGATCTTGCTGTACCTGCAACCATGCTCATTGCAGATTCTAATGTAGCTGCGTTTAAGTCTGGTTTTTTGATTTCAGCAATTTCTTTAACTTGCTCTTTTGTTAATTTACCAACTTTATTTTTGTTTGGTTCACCTGAAGCTTTGTCCAATCCTAATGCTTTTTTGATTAGTACTGGTGCTGGTGGTGTCTTTGTAATAAATGAAAATGTTCTATCAGCATAAATTGTCAATACTACTGGTATAATCATTCCATTTTGGTCAGCTGTTTGAGCATTAAATGCCTTTGTAAATTCCATAATATTGATACCTGTAGGTCCTAATACTGTACCTACTGGTGGTGCTGGTGTTGCTTTTCCAGCTGGTATTTGTAATTTTACTATTGATTGTACTTTTTTAGCCATTATTTCCTCCTAAATCGCTAATGTGGTTTACGGAGAGTATCCTCCCACTAAATAAGATGCTATTTAAAATAATCGAAAGGTACTTCTGCTGCAGTTTCCCTTCCCAGAAAGTCTATAGTTGCATTAATTGTTTGTTTTTCATAGTTTATTTCTACTACTGTAGCCATATAGCCCTTGAAATTACCTTCAGTTAACTCTATAGAATCTCCCACATTGATTCCTAAATCTTCTGCGTTTAATTTTACCGATATTGGATCTTCAGATTCTATACCAAAGTCTTTTATCTCTTTTGGACTCAAAGGAACTGGGTCCCCATCTGGTCCGATAAAACCTGTAACTCCTCTAGTATTTCTTACCAAATACCAATTCCTGGAATCAACTATCATCTTAATTAGTACATATCCAGGGAAAACTTTTCTTTCTTTAATCTTCTTTTCC
Source organism: uncultured Helcococcus sp. (assembly GCF_946998255.1). Taxonomy (GTDB): domain Bacteria; phylum Bacillota; class Clostridia; order Tissierellales; family Peptoniphilaceae; genus Helcococcus. The sequence goes on from NZ_CAMPYN010000003.1 coordinate 31,395, forward strand.
CCTCTAACTATATCTTCGTACTCTTCCATAGGAACTCTAACATCGAAAATGTTGTGTGAACTCCCATTTTCTATCATATTTTCTATTTTACTTTTTACTTTGTTTTCATGTCCTGAATAAGTATGAACAACATACCAATTCGCTTGTTCAATATTTTCGTTGTCCATTAGATTCTCCTTCTACTTATACAGTAAATGATAAAATAAAGCGGAATATTGTATCTAGTAATTTAACTAAGATTGACATACCTATTAAAGCTGCAACAACAACTACTGTTGATTTGAAAATTTCATTTTTTGTAGGCCATGTAATCTTTTTAAATTCGTTTCTTATTCCTCTAAAAAAACCTGTTTTCTTTTTTTCTGTCATTTCAAACTCCTATTTAGTTTCTCTATGAAGAGTATGTTTTCCACAGAATTTACAGAATTTGTTTAACTCGATTCTATCTGTAGTATTTGATTTGTTCTTCATTGTGTCGTAGTTTCTTTGCTTACATTCTGTGCAAGCTAGTTTAACTTTATCTCTCATACTTATACCTCCTACTTGAATTTATTAGACGGTAACTCTAATACATCTACATATTCTATAGGAAAAAGAGATAAAAGTCAATGATTCTTTGACTCTTATCTCCTATTTCTTTAATCATGTATTTTAAATCTCTTTGGAGCAAATTTATATACTAAAATACCACCTAAAATTAAATATATTACTACAAATATCAATATATATTTGAAGATTAAATCTTTAGAATCAGATGTTCCAGAAAAGTACATTATCATATAGATAACATAGGTTAAACCAGAATATAGTGGGTTTTTCACCTTTGCACTCTCTGTAAAAGGCTGAAGTAAATAGTATATATATAGGTAATGCATACTAAAAAATAGTAAACCAGCAAATGATATCAATAAGAGTGAAATTGTATAGGCGTATCCAAATGATAGAGATGCACATACTATCAATATCATCCCTAGCATAAATAAATAAGGTAATAAATAATACTTGATTAATTCCACAATTCTTATTTTTATTGATTTTAGTACATTTTCAGATGTCCTATAGTAGGCGTGCCTCATTAGGTCTTTATCCATATTATAAAAACAATATTTCACAAAAAATTCACCAGTATACATAAAGTAAGAAGCTGCAAATATTACATATGGTAGGTAAGATTTTATTTCCTCTATATTTTTAGCATCCTCTGCTATAGATAAGTTAGCGTTTTGTCTAATATATACTGCACCTATACTTATACCTATGAATATAGCAATTTTAATTATATTTCCTATCCTTACCTTTTTCTTCAAAATACTTTTATGCCTATAGAAAAATATTTTATTTATATATTCAATTCCCTTGTAGGAAGAGAAATCTTTTCCATCCACTTTTATTTGTCCATCTTCAGCTTGAAGGCCCATTGCGTCTATTTCAGCTTCTTCAATGCTTTTTAAATCTTTGATAACTAAAAAATTATTAGATATATATCTAATATTGTCGGTTGCCATAAATCTAAATACTAGTATTCCAAATATCACAATGGCTAAAACAAGCATTAATGGATTAAAAAGTACTTGTACATCTATAATTTTTCCTATGCCAATTAAAACTATTAATCCTATAAGCAAGATTACCATTAAAGGATATATGGTATAGTTGTAGATTTTGAATTTGTCCTTTGTTAAGTTTCTCTTCAAAAATATATAAGCAACTATAAATCTCAAGGAATAAGCTATCATAGTAAAGGAAATTATATTTAAATAACTAATATTCACTTGCCCAAAAAATCCACCTGCTATTTTTAATATAATGTAGTAAATTAAGCTAAATGAAATCACATTCAATATAATTTGATAAAAGTATGATGACAAATAATATTTTTTTGGATCTAATTTCATTTGCTTTATAAAAATATAACTGGTCGTATTGTTGGTATAGAAAAAATCGTAATCTCTAAAGGTCCCAATAAGTGTCAAGCCAGCTATATAAAATAAAATCATCTCAGTACTTTTAGACATGCTTACTTCAAAAAAATCTAAAGTCATGGATAAAACAATAAAATACATTACAAGATAATATATTATTTTATTAAATATGGATCTTAAAAATCCAAATAAAATGGACAAAGGTAAAATTAAGAAGTCTATTTTATGGATCCACTTATTTGAGTTTTTAAATAATTTCCCAATTAAAGGAAGTTTTTTCAAAAAATAAAAGAAGCCATTATAGGCTATTAAAAAATTATATTTAGCATTTAAGGATATAGCATCAAACATTTTGTTCCCTCAAAGCATTCACTATTCTTTCTTCATAATTTTCATCCTTTTCTAAATCATTCAAGGATGTTAGTAAACCATCGTTTAACAATACAATTTCATCACAAATGTCCTTAGCAAGGTCTAGCATATGGGTTGATAAAATTATTATATGGTCATTTTTTAGTGACCTGAAAAACTTTTTTATTTCAGCACCAGCCAAAACATCCACGGCTGTTAGTGGTTCGTCTAGGAGAATGATTGGTGGTTGTTGGACATATAGGGCCAATAATGAAGTTTTCGACTTCATACCTGATGAATAATCCTTGATCAACTTGTGTCTATCAACTTCATCAAAATCCATCATGTCAAAATACTGGTCTATATATGAAATTTCGTGTGGTTTGGATATGTCTATTATAAATTTAATATATTCATAACCTGTTAAAAACTCAGGCAAGTAAGGTTCAGCAAAAATCATGCCAATGTCTTCTATTTCAGGTACTCTAGTATTTCCTTCATCTTCATAGGATACTTCACCCTTGTCAGCATTCAGCTCCTTATAAATTATATTAAAAAGAGTAGTTTTACCGGCACCATTCCTGCCCAATAATCCATATATTTTACCTTTTTCAAAAGTGAAATTTAATCCCTTAAGTATTTTTTTATCATCAAAGGATTTTTCTATATCTGTTAAATGCAGCTTCATCTTATCTCCTATTAGTATATTCCCTTAATATCAAACATATGGTCTATAGGGCCCTTACCACCACCTATTTGCAAGTTGGACTCCAATGCCTTACTTACAAATCTTTTGGCCATGATGGCTGACTCCTTTAGACTATAGCCCTTGGCTAAATTAGATGCTAAGGCAGAGGATAAGGTGTCTCCAGTACCCTTTACATTTTTCGTATCAACTTTTTCACCCTTTAACCAAAGAGCTCCTTCTTCAGTATATAAAAGATCATCTGCATCACCATCTGATAAATCAGACTTCGTTAAAACATTTACCTTGTATTTGTTATAAATAATCTCTGCAGCCTTAAGCATGTCTTCCTTATTATTTATTTTTATTCCTGCTAAGATTTCGGTTTCTCCCGCATTTGGTGTGATAACATATGCAAGTGGAATTAATTCTTCCAGCAAGGTTTCAATAGCCTGATCATCTATCAGCTTTATAGTTTTGTAGGACATCATTACAGGATCTACTACAAAATTTTTAAACTTATGTTTTTTTGCTAGGTCAGCTACTTTTCTTATGATATCACTGGTCAACAACATACCAGTTTTTACAGCATCCGCTTCTACATCTTCATAGATTTTATCTACTTGGTTTTCTAAAAAGTCTATCCCTACAGCCCGGCCTCCTAAAAATTCTTTAGTATTTTGTACAGTTAGCAAGGTCACAGCCGATAAGGCGTAAACTTTATGGGCAGTTATAGTTTTTATATCAGCCTGCATACCTGATCCACCAAATGGATCAACACCAGCAATTGTCAATACAGTTTTCATCATTACTCCTTTAAAATAACTCTTCAAAAATATTAACTATTTCATAGGCTACCCCATTGAAATCGCCCTTATTTTCTACAGTGAAGTCAGTAAAGTATTCATAATTAGTTTTTCTATTTTCTCTCATTTTTACTAGGGTATCCATTCCACCTTGGGATAGTGGACGATTTCTGGTAGACAAGTAGGACAAGTCTCTTTCCACCATAAATATTATGGAATTTCTTTTCAGTGGATAATAATTTTCAATTTTTGATACAGCTCCCCCACTTGTTGATATAACTACACCTTTTAGGTCTCCTAGTTTTTCAACTACTAATTTTTCTTTTTGCCTAAATGACTCTTCATCTTTGTTATTTAAATAATCTTGGGGACTAATGCCGTATTCCAAATAGAATTGTCTGTCAAGGTCATAATGCTTCCTATTTAAGAGCTTACCCAACTTCCTACCAATTGTAGTTTTACCAGCCCCTGGCATTCCTACTAATACAATATTTAAATTGTTTTTTATATATTGACTAAGAATATCTTCAAGTTCATAGTCTGTAATTCTCTTTTTAGTCAATATTTCTATACTTTTTTTATCTTGGTACAAGTTTTTATATAAGGAATTAAAGGATTTTATATTTTTATCTTTTGCATCAATTGATAATCTAGTATAAAAATTATTGTTAGAAAAATCTAAAACTAATTCTAAATTGTCAAAATTCTTAATACTGAATTCCTTATATTTTTGATTTTCTTCTAAGTCTACAGTATTTATTAGAACTTGATTGTAATAAACTTGGTAATCTTTAAAATCATCTATGTCTATATGGTCTATCTTTTCCACTCCACACTTATTCAAGACATAGTCTATGGATTTATTTACATCCTTTTTATATAAAACTGCTACCGTCTTATCTCTAAGGTCTATAGCTTCCTTTTGTAAAAATTTTAATAAGCCAACATATTCAGTATTAAAACCATAGTTTTTCTTATTAAATTTTTGAACTAGATTTATTTGACCAATTTCTTTAGTTTGGTCTGTAGAATCTGTAAGATGATCTATTAATTTATATCCACAAGAATCCTTTAATATATATCCTTTGAAATTGTCTCTATTAAGAATGCTTAATAATTCATTAAAATTTTCTACATCAAAATGCTCTATTTTTTGACCAAGTATTTGGTTGAAAATAAATTCTAAGAAATCATCTCTTTTGTCGGATATATAGGCATAATCAGCCCTATACTTTTTAGACAAATCCCTATAGCTTTTGTTTGACATATTATCTAAAAGCTTAAAAATTTCTTTGAGTTCGTAGTCTTCCTGCCTTAAATTGACTTCCGAAAAAGAATTTATTAACTTTTTTTTATTTTCTAAATTATTCTTAAAAATATAACTATTATATTCCTTAGATAGAGCTATTCTCTCTTTTATCAGTGATAGTAAATCACTATCTAAGTCCTTTAGTAAATATTTATAATAATCAATCTTATCTATGTTATTTTTATCTTTCATTTTTAACTACTTTCAAGTATAAAAAAAGTGGTTCATAGTAAGTACAAACCACATTCTTTATATTAATAATCATATTTAACAAGTGAAAAGTTTTTGTAATCCTTGAATAATTCCATGCCATGTAGTTCTTCAAGCTCTATTAAGAATCCTACAGCTGCTATCTCAGCTCCAGCTTCTTCTAATAGATCTAAGGCTGCTTTGGCTGTACCGCCTGTAGCTAATAAATCATCAACTAATAATACCTTATCACCCTTTTTAATAGCATCAGCACTTAACTCAACAGCATTTGTGCCATATTCTAAAGAATATTCTTTTCTTAAAATTTCACCTGGTAACTTTCCTGGTTTTCTTACTGGTATGAAACCTTTACCTAATTTCATAGCCATAGGTGCTGCTAATATAAAACCTCTAGCTTCTACACCTGCTATATAGTCAAATTCTAAATCTTTAACTTCATCTATAATCATATTTATAGCTTCTTGGAAGGCTTCCCCATCCTTAGTTAAAGTAGTAATATCTTTAAAACTTATTCCTTTTTTAGGAAAATCTTCTATAACTCTTATTTTTGATTTTAAATCCATACCATCCTCTATTTCTGTTACTACATATTACCTATACATTTTACAATAAATTTAAATATTACTCAAATATCTATGTACAAATTAATCTTACAAATTTCTGGGCTATTAAAAACCCTCTTTGCTATAGGTAAATTATTTCCAAGCCCCCTTGAATTTACCATATAAGTATCAGCTTGTCTGTATATGCCTCCATCATATTTAGGAAACAATCCATCACCAGGTGCTATCAAACCCCTATTAAAAATCCTAAATTGCCCTCCATGGGTGTGGCCAGAAAAAACTAAGTCTGCTCCAGATTTACTATATGACTCTAAATAGCTAGGTCTATGAGCTAAAAGCAGGTTTAGCTTGTTTGGAACAATTAGTTTATCTAGTTTAGCTTCTACCGTAGCTGTCCCGGCTATATATTTTACTTTTTTATTGTCATAATACTCACTAGGATCTGACAATCCTAGTAAGTTAAAATCTTCTAAATCTATATTTGTATCATCTAAAACTATAATCTTGTTTTTCTCCATATATGCAAGCATTTCCTTATAAAATGGGGAAGCCTTTTCATGGTTACCAGTTACAAAATATACTTTATCGGGATACTTTTCGCTTAAAGCATTTAGTAAGGTCATAGCTCCACCTATATTTTTTTGTAACCTGTCTAGCATATCCCCAGTCAAAAATATAAAATCTGGACTTTCATCAAAAAGATTTATTATTCTTTTTTGATTTTTACCAAAAAGATGATTATGCAAGTCAGAAATATGATAGATAGTATATTTTTTATCCGGCTTATAAGCTTCATCTAGTTTTTTTATTTTTCCATCCTTGATTACAAAACTATAGCTTGTTAACCTTGGAATTTCATTGTCTAAAACAACATAAATTATAAATACTAATAATGCTGCTATTATGTAAATCATTTTAACACTCAATTCAAAATATATTTTTAATCAACTTCTAAAGCCATGGACAAGAGTAGAGCCTGGTCTACCTTTCTCATTACTTTAGCATTTAACTTTCCTACCTTATCTCTCAATCTCCTTTTATCAATAGTCCTTACCTGTTCAAGCAAGACAACCGAGTTTTTTGGAAGTTTAATGTCACCATCTATAGTCACATGGGTAGGCAAATTTGTTTTTCCAGTTTGTGAAGTAATTGCAGCGATAATCACTGTTGGACTGTATTTATTTCCAGTATCATTTTGTATGATCACTACAGGTCTTACTCCACCCTGCTCAGAACCTACAACTGGACTCAAGTCCGCATAGATCACATCTCCTCTTTTTATCTTCAAAACTTACTCCTCATTTATATAAAGTCTTTCTACTCTGGCAGATATAGAAGTCATGATTTCGTAAGAAATAGTTTGAGCCCATTGGGCTACTTGGTCAACACTTATTTCCAAATCTCCTGACTTTCCTATCAAGACTACTTTATCATGTATTTTTATATCAAGACCTGTTACATCTACCATCATTTGATCCATAGTAATTCTACCCAATATCTTAGCTTTTTGTCCATTTATCAAAACATATCCTTGCTTAGATATCAACCTATGGTAGCCATCAGCATATCCTATTGAAATTGTAGCTATTTTTATATGTCCATCCGCTACATATTCTCTTCCGTAAGATACTCCTTCACCTTTTTCTATAAATTTGACATTTGATACCCTTGATTCAAGCTGGAAGGACTCTTCTATATTCAATTTATATGAATCTTTTATATAGGCAGATGGATAAACTCCATACATAGAAATACCAGACCTGATAGCATCATATTTACCAGTAAAATCATAAGCAATTGCCGCAGCATCATTTGATATATGTTTTATTATATGGTCGGATATAGACTTTAGCTTTCTTAAAACCTCTGCAAATATAGCTTCTTGTTTAAGAGTATAGCTTTTATCCTCTTCATCAGCTGTAGACAAATGAGTAAATATTCCTACTATATGAATGTTTGCCATCTTTGATATTTTAATAATTTCTTCCATATGGTCATCGGTATTTTGAAAACCCAACCTATTATGACCTGTTTCTATTTTAATATGTACCTTGATGGGATGTCCCAATTTATTCAATTCTTCAGCTATTTGATAGTTGTAAATAGTAAGGCTTAAGTCATACTTGTATATATCCGGATAATTTTCCGGACATATATAACCTAGTATTAATATTTCTTTGCCTATACCAGCCTGTCTTAATTCGATAGCCTCATTTATATTGGCTACACAAAATCCATCTACTAAACTTTCGATGTTTCGTGCAATTTCTTTAGCCCCTAAACCATAAGCATCAGCCTTTACTACAGCATATAATTTTTTACCAGTATGATTTTTTAATATTTTTATATTGTTTCTTATTTTTTCTAAATCTACTATTAAAATATTAGCATCAGTCTTCATTTATTTCTCCAAAGGCTTGCGGTAAAAATTCAATTATATCACTGGCCCTTAAACTAGTTTGACCATACTTATCCGCAGCCATATCTCCAGCTAGTCCATGTACAAACACAGCTAATTTGAACATATTAAAATTATCATGTCTAGCCAATAAGGCGGCAATTATTCCAGTTAAAACATCACCTGAGCCAGCTGTTGCCATACCTGGATTTCCTGTTGTATTTACATAATAATTTTTATCATTAGCAATTATAGATTTATTCCCCTTTAGGACTATATTAACATGGTATTTGTCTAAAAAGTATTTTACACTTTCTTCCCTATTATATTCAATCTCATTTAAAGTAAATGATGATAATCTAGAAAACTCCATATTGTGTGGTGTTATATAGATATTATCTTTTATAAGGTCTGGATTTTTAGCAAGTTGGTTAATAGCATCAGCATCGACCAAGATAGGTCCATCAAAATTATTTATCACAATTTCAAGAATTTTCTTAGCATGGTCACCTGTACCTAAGCCAGGTCCGATTGCTATTACACTTTTATCTTGGATAAGCTCTAATAGATCGTCTCTTTTGAAATTACCGAAATGTTTGTCCCCATCATCATTCATACTTAAAACTATTTCTTCACAAGTTTTGGCTTCTACTAAAGACGAAATCACTTGAGGCACTAAGAGATAAACCATACCAGCCCCTGACCTCAAAGCAGCATTTCCAGCTAGCATGATAGAGCCAGTCATCCCTTTACTGCCACCTATTATCATCACTCTTCCATAGTCATATTTATTAGAATTATTTGATCTTTTCAATAATTTACTAGAAAATTCCTTATATTCTTTATGCTCTTTCTTATCAAATACAAGCTTTGCTACAGCTACGGCATAGTGTCCATCATGGCTAATATTTATTTCTATAGCCTTGGCATTTTTATCTTTAAGCAAGCTTTGTATATCATTGTTAAGTTCGTTTACATAAGGCGAACCATCGGCATTATGCAAGATTTCTATACTCTTAAAAACGAGTTCTTTTGATATGCCAGTTTTAAAAGCCTTGGCTACAGCTTCTTTAGCCGCAAGCATGCCAGCAATTGAATGGGCATTGAAAGATTTGCTTTCTAAATATTCAATTTCTGCATCTGTAAATATTCTAGTTAAAAACCTATCTCTTTCAGATAATCTTTCTATCCTGGATACTTCAACTATATCAACACCTAGCATAATACCCTCCTTATGTTATATAATTAATTTTATCATAAATATTGCTTTTTTATGAAAATATAGTTAACTTTAATAATATAGAATAACTTTAAGGAGGAATCTATGTCATATTATGGATTTTTTGATGAAATTAACCATATTGTAAAACAACCCATTGCTTTCAAATCTATATTGGTAGACCCTAGCAAGTTAAATATAACGTCAAACTTTCCAGAAGCAAAAAGACATTGTGCATCTGTAACCTCTGCAAATATTGAAGAGATACTTGATGGAAATGCTTGCTATCCAGACCATTATAAGAAAATTGGTAATGGACCTGTTATTTCCTTTAACAGAAAAACCAAAAAAATAATGAAAAATCTAAATTATGAAAGTAAGTTTATTAATAAAATAGATTTCATAAAAAATTCAATAGACCAAGATAAACTTGTAAGCTTGTTATTGATGAGAACCCCACTTGATTGGCATTGGATCTTATGTATTGGTTATATAGAATATGAAGATAAGACTATAGTTTTAAGAATCTTTGATAACTGGTCAAATAAAATTAGGTATTATATTCCAAATAAAGGATCTAAAATTATATCAGCAACCGCTTATCATAAATAAAAAAGTTAGCCTAGTAATCAATACTAAAGCTAACTTTTTTACTTTTAAACTTTTAATTTTTTGTCACCATTATAAACTTCATCTATGATTGCTGATCCTATACAAACTTCCCCATCATAAAAGACAGCCGCTTGACCAGGAGTAACTGATTTTATATGGTCATAGATCACTTCTACATTTCCATCATCTAAAAACTTCACCTTTACAGGAATATCTTTCTGTCTATATCTAAATTTGGCTTGGGCTTCAAATTCTTTTTTATCAAAATCTTTTAATGAACTAGCAAAGTTTGAAGCTATCAACCTGTTTGAATATAAAAGCTCATTTGTTGAACCTTGACAAACTAAAAGTTGATTTTTTTCTAAATCCTTACCACATACAAACCAAGCTTCTCCATCACCACCTATACCTAGACCCTTTCTTTGGCCAATAGTATGGTACATAAGTCCATGGTGTTTACCCATTACTTTACCTGTTTCTACATCAACCATTTCTCCTGGTTGAGCAGGTAGGTAGTTTGATAAGAATTCATTGAAGTTTCTTTCACCTATAAAGCATATACCTGTAGAATCCTTCTTTTTAGCTGTTGCCAAATTATTTTCTTCTGCAATTTTTCTTACTTCAGATTTTTGTAATTCTCCTACAGGAAACATTACATCCTTTATTTGATCTTGGCTCAATTGGGATAAGAAGTAGGTTTGGTCCTTATTGTTGTCAAGACCTCTTAGCATTTCAACAGATCCGTCTTCATTTCTTCTAATCCTTGCATAGTGCCCAGTAGCTAAATAATCAGCTCCCAAGTCTTTTGCGAAGTTTAAAAAGGCTTTGAACTTGATTTCCTTGTTACACATGATATCAGGATTTGGTGTTCTGCCTTTTTTATATTCGTCTAAAAAGTACGAGAATACCCTGTCATAGTATTCTTCTTCAAAATTTATTGAATAGATTGGTATGCCAATTTCTTCTGCAACAGCAGCCGCATCCTTGTAGTCTTCCTCTGCTGTACAAAATCCTTGGTCATTGGTGTCATCCCAGTTTTTCATAAAGACACCAACAACATCATAACCTTGGTCTTTTAAAAGAA
>NZ_CAMPYN010000004.1 GCF_946998255.1 uncultured Helcococcus sp.
CTACCCTGCCTTGAGCTTTTTCAATAGCTGTAGATAATAGTTTAGCTTCAATTGGATCATCTTCCGGGAATGATGAAAACCTATTTAAGGCTTGACCTCCGAATAATCTCATCAAATCATCTTCTAATGAAATATAGAATCTAGACCTACCTGGGTCTCCCTGACGACCTGACCTACCTCTCAACTGGTTGTCTATACGTCTTGACTCATGTCTTTCTGTACCAATTATCATTAGTCCACCAGCTGCAACTACTTCCTTAGCATTTTCATCGGTCGCTTTCTTAAATTGACTCTTTAACTCTTGGAATCTAGCCCTACTATCTAATATTTCTTGGTCATCTGTTTCTGCGAAACCATCTGCCTCATCTATTAGATAATCTTCGAAGCCCTCTTTTTTCATTTCTTTTTTAGCTAAGTATTCTGGGTTACCACCTAAAACAATGTCGGTACCACGACCAGCCATGTTTGTTGCTATGGTGATTTTTCCTAAAACACCAGCTTGGGCAACTATTTCAGCTTCCCTTTGGTGCTGTTTAGCATTTAGCACTTCGTGAGGAATTCTTTCTTTCTTCAACAACTTAGATAGGTATTCTGATTTTTCAATAGATACAGTACCAACAAGGATAGGTTGTCTAGTTGTAGCTTGGATTTCCTTTATTTCATCCACAACCGCGTCGAACTTAGCCTTTTCATTTACATAAATTCTATCATTTTCATCTTTTCTAATTACTGGCTCATTTGTTGGAATTTCAATTGCGTCTAAGTTATAGATTTCAGCAAATTCATCCTTTTCAGTCATGGCTGTACCTGTCATACCTGATAATTTGTCATACATTCTAAAGAAGTTTTGGAAGGTAATTGTAGCTAGAGTTTTTGATTCACTCTTGATAGATACGCCTTCTTTAGCTTCAATAGCTTGGTGTAAACCATCAGAATATCTCCTACCTTCCATGATACGGCCTGTAAATTCATCAACTATCAATACTTCATCATCTTTTATTACATAGTCTATATCTCTATGCATGGTATTTCTAGCTTTTAAAGCTTGGTTTATATGGTGGATCAATTCCATATTTTCTGGATCTGATAAATTTTCTACCGCAAAGAATTTTTCTGCCTTATCATTACCTTGTTCAGTAAGAGTAGCCGATTTTCTTTTTTCATCAACTACAAAGTCTACAGTTTCTAATTCATGCTCTTCAAATAAAGAATCCAACTTATTCTTCTCTGTTTCTTCAGGGTCTAAAACACGTCCTGTAAGAGTACTTACAAATTGGTCTGCTCTTTGGTACAGATCTGTAGAATCTTGCCCTTGACCTGAAATTATAAGAGGGGTACGAGCTTCGTCTATTAGGATAGAGTCAACCTCATCAACTATAGCAAAGTGTAAACCTCTTTGAACAGTGTCTTCCTTGTGGATTTCCATATTGTCTCTTAGGTAGTCAAAACCTAATTGGTTGTTTGTAGCATAGGTAATATCATACTTGTAAGCTTCTTGTCTTTCTCTTTCACTTAAACCATGGACTACATTTCCCACAGTAAGACCTAGGAATCTATAGATTTTACCCATTTGGTCCTTGTCACGTTGAGCCAAGTAATCATTGACTGTAACCACGTGAACTCCCTTACCTTCTAGGGCATTTAAATATGCTGGCAAGGTAGCAACTAAGGTTTTACCTTCACCAGTTTTCATTTCTGCAATCTTACCTTGATGAAGAATAATCCCACCTAGAATTTGCACTGGATATGGTTTTAATCCTAAAACCCTCCAAGCTGCTTCTCTAACAGTCGCAAAAGCTTCTACCAAAAGATCATCCAAAGTCTCGCCCTTAGCTAATCTCCCTTTAAATTCTTCTGTTTTAGCTCTTAATTGAGCATCTGTTAATTGTTCAAAATCTTTTTCTAAATCTAAAATTTTCTCAACTGTCGGTTTTAATTTATTTATTTCTTTTTCGCTATAGGACTTAAAAAGCCCTTTTAAAAAACTTATAGCCATCTGTTCTCCAATCTTTCCCTTATACTTATTCATAATAACTATACCACAAAATGCTTTTCAGATAAATAAAAAAGGAAGATAAAATCTTCCTTTTTATCTCTTAATTCACTTATGCTTGTTCAATTACACCGTAGTTTCCATCATTTCTCTTGTAAACTACAGAGACTAATTCAGTTTCAGCATCACTATATACGAAGAAATCATGGTTTAATAGTTCCATTTGCATAATAGCATCTTCTAGGAACATTGGTTTCAAGCCTATCTTTTTAGTCTTTATAACTTCCGGGACAGAATCTTCTTCTAAGGTAGTTTCATCTTCTTGAATATGTTCATATCTGATGGATTCACCTTGTTTTCTGTTTTGTAGCTTGGTCTTGTATTTTCTAATTTGTGAAATTAGACCATCTATAGCCCTATCAACAGAAGTTAACATATCATCGGTAGTTTCTTCGGCCCTTAAGATAGTGCCGCCCTTTAGAAATATTGTAAGTTCAGCCTTTTTGAAATTTCCATTTACTGAGAATGTTGCTTTTACATCAACATCTTCATCAAAGTATTTGTCAAGTCTGGAAATTTTGGCATCAACTTCATTTTTGAAATTATCTCTAATATTTATATCTCTACCTACATATTCAATTCTCATTTCGTACCTCCTAATATCTGATATTAATAATATACCCAATATAATAATTTATTAACACAAATTTATTTTAATTTAGAATTTTTTTATACTTATTTAGGATTTTTATATATTGGCTTGTTGCCCTTCATATATGATATCTAAGGTTAATTCTTTATTGTCCCTAATTATCTTAATCTTGCCATTTTCTCCTACTCTTTTTGTTATCAAAGTTTGTTGGAGTTTATTCATAGAATCTACTTCCATATCATCAATATGTGTGATTACATCACCAGCTTTTAAGCCCGCCTTTTCAGCAGAAGAATTTTTCAAGACTTCAGCTATATAAACACCCTTGGAAGCTTCAATACTTCTATTTTTTGTATATTGTTTGTACAAGTCTAAGTCTATACCATTTATACCCAAGACTACTTGTGAGAATGAACCCTTTTCTATGATTTGATCAACTATGTTTTTACTTGTATTTGAAGGAATGGCAAAGCCTATACCGTCAGTAGATCCAGCCTTTGCAGTATTGATACCTATTAGTTGCCCATTACTATTTAACAAGGCCCCACCAGAGTTTCCTGAGTTTATTGAGGCATCTGTTTGCATCAAGCTTGTCATGGTTGTTCCATCTTGCATGGTAATGGACCTATCAAGACCAGAAATATAACCAGAGGTTAATGTAGATTGCAAGTTAAATCCTAATGGGTTTCCAATGGCTATAGCCTTGTCACCTATTTGAACCTTGCTTGAATCTGCAAATTCTATAGCTGGTAAACCAGTTTTATTTACCTTTATAACCGCTAAGTCTAAGTTGGTATTTTTATAAACAATTTCCGCTTCTGCACTGGTATTATCAGAAAAGAGAACGGATATCTTTTCAGGATTGTTCCCAATCACGTGTGCATTGGTCAATATATAACCATCTTCACTCACTATTACACCTGAACCAATACCTTCAGCCTTCTTTTCCATACCAAACATAAATGGATTGGATTGTATAAATGAAGTATGGATACCCACAACGGATGGAATAGCTTTTTTAGCAACTGCGTTCTCTATGTTTGGTTCATCACTACTATTTATATTTATTGTTTCTTGACTAGTGATATTCGATCTAGTTGTATTTGGTCCTATAAACTTACTTTGTAAAATCGGCCCTAAAAAAGAACCTAAAATTGCACCCGTAAGAATCAAGGCGAGGATCTTTAATGCCGAAAATCTACTTTTATTCTTAGCAATCTGCTCATCAACATAATCTTTATCGACATAAATCCTATTTATGTTGTTATAATTTCTTTTATCGGAATATTCACTATGACTATCCTCTTTAGAATTATTAGTAGGATTATCAGCAAATTTTTCATCTTCAAACTTTAAATCATCTTCATACTTATCTTCATCTGATTCTATTTTTTCTTCATTTTCAATAGTATCATTATGAAATTCTTCTATTTTTTCTATTTCAGAATTTTCTTCACTTTCATTATCTCTTAACCATCTTAAAAATTCATCATCATTTCTATTAGTCATTTGATCATTTCCTTTCCTTGCTTATTATAGATATAATATATATATAATATATAGTAACATTATGTACATTGTGAAGAAATTATGAAATCTAAATTATAAGGAGGAATTTGTGAAGAATAATAACTTTTTCAAAAAGATTAGTGAAAAGCTTCAAGTCCTAGGACGTTCAATGCTTTTAGCTATTTCCGTGATGCCAGCAGCGGCTATATTAAATAGGTTAGCCTCTGATGATTTATTAAATATACCATTCTTAAAAGAAGCTGCGTGGACAATTTTTGCTATATTGCCATTACTATTTGCTGTTTCGGTTGCAGGTGGTATAAGCAAGGACAAACACGTAGCATCAGGACTAGCATCTGTAGTTGTATACTACATTATCACTAGAACTTTAAAACCACTTGGTGACGAAAGACTAAACTCATTTGGATTTGCAGGGATTGAAACTATTGAATCCAACATATTTGTAGGTATCATTGCCGGTATTATCGCTGGCCTTAGCTATGAAAAATTTAAAGATAAAGACTTACCAAAAGCACTTGCCTTCTTTAGTGGAAGAAGACTTGTAATTATAATGTCTTCATTCTTCGCTATCCTAGCTTCACTAGTAATGGCCTATGTATTCCCATATGTAGACACAGCCTTCCAAAACTTTGGTGTATTTTTAGGTAATGCAAAATCCGGACCATTTTTATTCGGTTTCTTTAATAGGTTACTTATCCCTACTGGTTTGCATCATATTATAAGTACATATATCCAGATGCAATTACCTTCATCACTTCCAGAATTTGCAAATGTTACTGGTGAAATACCAAGATATTTCGCAGGAGATCCAACAGCTGGTACTTTTGTATCAGGCATGTTCCCAATGATGATGTTTGGTTTAGTTGGAGCAGCTTTGGCCATGTATAAAACATCTTATCCAGAAAATAAAAAACGTGTAAAGGGTCTGATGTATGCAGCAGCTTTAGCCACATTTGTTACAGGTATAACTGAACCAGTTGAATTTTCCTTTATGTTTGTTTCACCTGCCTTATTTGTTGTCCATGCCTTATTTACAGGCTTATCAAATGTAATTTGTAATTTACTAGGTATAAAGATTGTTGGTGTTGGTGGTTCTGGACTTATAGACTATATCCTACAATTTAACAAAGCTACAAGGCCCGTCTTGATGTTAGCTGTAGGACTAGGAATGATGGCACTCTATTACTTTGTCTTTACATTCCTAATAAAGAAATTAAACCTTAAGACACCAGGAAGAGAAGATACAACCATTGTAAATAAAGATAAAAATATAAATATATCAGATAAATCTAGACAAATATTAGAATATATTGGCGGCAAAGAAAACATCAATACTTTTGAAAATTGCATTACAAGATTGAGATTAAACCTTAAAGATCCTTCCCTAGTTGATGATGAAAAATTGAAAGAACTAGGGGTTATTGAAGTGATGCACATGTCTAACAACAATGTCCACGTAGTTATTGGATTAGAGGTAGAAAAAATAGCTAATGAGATATTAGAACTTATGGAAAACTAAATTCCATCAAAAATAATCAACACATAAAAACTCCTCCAGACGGATATGTTTGGAGGAGTTAATCTTTTAGTGTTTAAGTTTAATTGTTTAACAAGTTCCTTATGTTAGTTGAAACTTTTTCTAAACTTTCTTCATATGGCACATACATATATAGATTGTGGTTTGGCATGGCAAAAGATGGAAGACCTCTTTGTCCATAGCCTTCTACATATTCTCTTTCAACTTCGAATTTGCTGGACTTACCATATTCAAAAGCGGTGTTAAATAAAACTCTTGTAGGAATGTTAGTAGCTATAGATTTTTTAAGCATTCTTACAATTTTAGGATACCTAAATAAATTTTTAGGACTAGCTATTTCATCAGCTATCGCCATCATAACTTGTTGCTGGTGCTTACCTCTTCCTATATCACCTTCACTCAAAGACTTCCTTTCCCTTACATAGCTTAAAGCCTGTTCTCCATTTAAGTGCAATTTACCTGCTGGAAAGTGTACACCATTCCATGCTGTAAACTCATATTCATTGTCTATATCTATACCGCCAATCACATCAACTATGTCAATGAAGGAAGTAAAGTTTATCTTAAAATAATATTCTACTGGAGTCTTCAAGGCATATTCTATAGTTTTCATAGATGACTCTACCCCATATATGCCGGCGTGGGTTAGCTTGTCATATTGGTTTTGCCCACCCAAGGCAATTGGCAGATAGGTATCTCTTGGAATGGTAGTCAATAAGACTTTTTTATCTTTCATATTTACACTGGTCAATATGTTTACATCTGACCTTGAAGCCGTATTTATAGACCCTTCATTATCAAAACCTGATATAAATATATTGTAGGAATAATCCTTGTAAAGATTTGGATTGGCCCTTACCCCATCAATATTGGTTGACCTTAAGTTAAAGTCTGCATAGAGGTATATAAATATGAAGCTGCCTACAAAGCCTATATTTACCAGCATTAAAATACAGCTTATTATCTTTGCCAAGACCGCTTTTTTAGATAATCTGATAAATACAGATATCAAGAGCAAACTTAGGTAAATTATAGTTATAAGCAATCTTGTTGGATAATAAAACAAGCCTAAAACCCATATAAAAGTTAAAAATACAAGTGATACTATTAAATTTAAAGAAAAGACCTTGTTTTTCTTTGCTTTTTTTCTTGGATAAGAATCATAAGGATAATCATAATCTTCAAAGGAATTATTATCATAATTATTATATTCTTCATAATCATATGATTCTTCATTTTTAAATCTTTGACCCCTATTAGAATCTACATAAGAATCTTCTAAGACTCTTCTAGGCCTATTATTTCTATTTTTCATATCTCGTCCTTTACTCATATATAATATATTATATATAGTCCTGGAATTTTTCAATATTAAATATACAAAAGCCCTCAAAACTTTTTGAAGGCTTCAATTTATCTATATTAAGCTGTTAATTTTGTCCCTTAAATCTTTTTCTGTAAAATTGTCTATAGAAAATTTATCTGCCAATCTTCCCTGTACTACAAAACGCTCAGTTGGATGGTATCCAGCATGCCTTTTACAGGTATAGATGGTTATCATTTTTTCGTCGGTATCGATGTTTATTGGTCTAGTATCACTCACATGATAAAGACCGGCACTATCAATCTCATAAACGTATGCGTACTTTTGATCTAAGACAAAAATCTTATCTTTTAATTTTACCTTGTTAAGAGGGGTCAATATGAAATGCTCATTTATAAAACTTATATGTCCAGCAAGAATGTAGTTGCCGTGGTCTCCAGCCTTGACTTGACTTCTAGGAAGTTGTTCACACACTCCTAAAAGTAGGTGGGCGTTGTTTATACCTTCAAAGATTTTTTCATCTATATTTACAGAAGGAATTAAAATCCTGCCCTTAGATACCGCCCTGTTGGCTTCATCCTTGTATTTGTCAACCAAGTCTCTGGATAAATTTTCTACATCATCTACGTTGTAGCTTGGGTTCAACCCCAAGTTGCTCAAATCATCGTAGTCGTCAACATATCCATTCACGCCAGTTTTTCTATTGTATTTTATAAATCGCATAAAATCATCACGATATAAATATAGCGCTAATAAAAGCAAGATAGTTGTCACTATAGCCCATATTGTTAATAATTTTTTTCTCATATACTTCTCTTAACTAAGCTAGACTCTCTAGCATTTTAATATAAATATCAACGATAAAGTTTATTTTACTTCATCTTTCTTTTTAGTAAAAACTAAAATACCAGTCAATGATATCAAGGCGAAGGCTAAAAAGTATAGGAATACATTGTTGTTATCATTATTGTCTTCCATACCAGTTTTTGTATACTTGTTTTTACCCTTTGGTTCTTTGCTTGTTTCTTTACCGGTTTCTTTTCCAGTTTCCTTATCGGTTTCTTTACCAGTTTCTTTGTCTGTTTCTTTTCTGGTTTCTTTTTCTGTTTCTCTTTCAGTTTCTACTATAGTTTCATGTACAGTCTTTAAATGTTTAGGCTGTATTGTACCTGTTCCTTCTAAAGGAATCTTGAAATCAAATCTTTTAGATTTTTCATATCCTTTTAGTGTTTGAATCTCTTCAAAGTGGTACTCACCTTTTTTCAATTTAACAACTTTACTAGTTGAGTCTGTTAAATCAACTATTGTTTCCTCTTTAGTATTCTTATTAACTATTTTATACTTAAATCCTTTAAGTCCTTGCCCATTTTTATCCAATGATTGAATTGTGATTTCGTATAATTCGCTTGAACCATTATTGGCTGCAAGTATATTGGTAGGAATTAAGAATAGTAGAGCTAATAATAAAATAGAGATTCTATTCTTCACTTTTTTTCTCCTTTTTGTCTAATATTACCATCAATATAAATGTAACTAAAGAAACTCCTCCTATAGCCATCATTATGTATTCAAATGATGAAAAAACTAATTTTTGACTAGGAATGGTCTCATTCATATCATAAGGCAATTGCTTTCCGGTCACTAATAATCTATGTGAGTTTATATATACAGGAGTACAGGTTCTTAGAGTAATATATTTTTCCCCTTTTTGAGGCTCAATAAAATGCTCTAGCTCATTTATTGGAGAAACTGTCTTTGTATCAAAGACTTCATACTTTTCAACTCCTTCTTTGGTCTTGATGTAGAAAATATCTCCATTATCAAGTTTATCTAAATTTATAAAAAGAGTTGAATTGTTACTTCCATTATGAGATGTGACAATAACATTCACATTTTCTTTATCTTCTAAGCTTCCTGATCCTTCAATGATACCAGCTCCGGTGGAAATTGCAGCTTCTGAAGTTCCTGTAAAAACAGGTACCTTTATATCTACAGAAGGGATCAACAAGACCCCTTCCATATTTAATAAAAGTTCACTTATATCAGTTGTGTTTTTTCTTTCTATATCAAAATATCCTTCGATTATCTCTTCTCTTTTAGCAGATTCAACAAACCTTTGAGAAATCACAGTATATGAGGTAAAAAGAAATACTAACAATAGTAATATTTTAGAAAATGTTGAAATAAACTTTTTCAATTTATCTTACTTCTTTTCTATTTCTTGATACTGTGTATGCAATTACAGAAATTACAACTACTGCTAATAATATACCTACTGTCATTACCATTTGTTCTGTACCAGTTGTTGGTAGGTCAGGTGTTCTGTTGTTTTTAATATTGTCTAAAACTCCAACTGTGTGAGTATCTTCTTTAACAGTTATTTCAGTTACTGGATCAACAGGTAGTCTATATCCTTTTGGAGCCTTAGTTTCAACTAATTTATAAGTACCTTTTCTTAAACCATTTACTTTTATAAGTCCTTCTTCACCTGAAACTAGTGTTAAAGCATCTTCTTCATTTTCACTAAATACTGCTTCAAATACTTTTTCAGCTTCATCTACGACTTGTTTTTCACCTGTATAATATAAAGTGTTTCCTTGTTCATCTTCCTTAGTTAAGATGAATTCAGCACCTTCTAATGCTTCAGGAGCGATACTTGAACCCCATAAACCATCATTAACTTTCTTTACTACAAAACCGTAAGTTGTAAATTCTTCTTCGTCCTTATCATGTCTATCTTTATTTTCACCATTAGGATCGTTGTTAAAGGTTAATTTAACTTCGTTAGAATAGTCTCCATTTGGAGTTACATCACCAGTGAACTCTGCTGAATATGTTACATTTAATTCTCTTGTAGCTGCAACTTTATCAGATACCTTATTATCTTTTACTATAAAGTTAAGCTTGAAGCTGTTATTTCCATCTAAGGTAACTGTATAGTCTTCACCTTCTACTAGTACAGTTTCACCAGCTTTTACTTCAACTTCTAGTTTTCCTTGATCATTTAAGATAAATCTTGCATCAGATGTTTTTTCATTGTTTAATTGCAATTCATCAGTAAATTCAAATTTAGAATAATTTTTTATGTCATGAGGAACATCTAATTTTACATTAAAGTCCATTTTTTCTAAAACTGAGTAAGAAGATTTTTCTCCTTCAACTGTAGCTGTAGGATTTGTAAGAGTTTTATCGATTTCTGGTTTATCGTAGTTAGTATAAGCATTAAAGAATTCTTCATCGTCAACTTTTATATCACCATTAGCATCTACTGTAAAACCTAATTTGTTGTGTTCGTTATTTTGAGCGAAACCTGAAACTAATAAATCACCAACATCTTCTCTTTTAGCGTCTACTTCTTCCAACATACCATCTACTAGATTAGCTGTTTCTTGCTCTACAAAGTAGTAGTGTCCTTTTACTAGTCCTTCAACTGTTACTTTACCTTCAGCATCAGTAGTATAAACTAAATCTTTATCCTCATTATCTTGAATTACTTTACCCTTACCTGCTTCACCAACATATAACTTAAAGTTAATTCCTTCTATAGGCTTAGCATCTGCGTCTCCTGTTCTTTGAACTAATTTAATTAAATCAAAGGTTAATTTTTGTGCTTCGTTTTTTGGATATAGAATAATAGTATCTTTTAGGTAACCATTTCCTTCTTCATTTGTTATTGGTAGTTGTACAGCCATTGGTCTAGCTTTTTGTTTTACCAAGGCAGAAGTCTTAGTTTCTACAATAACGTATAAATGATCTTTATTATTTTCTACATTTTCAAATAAGGCAACACCTTCATTATTTACTATAACTTCTTCACCAACTATTACTGCACCATATGGTAATTCTGTTCCAGCATTTACAGCTGTTTCAACTTCACCAGCTATTTCCATAGCATTTTTTTCAACTTTAGCTAAAGCAGTTTTTTCTATTTTATATAGGCTAAATCCAACATCACCAAATTTAGATTTGTCCCATGCTGTAACTTCTTGTGGTAATTCTACTTCTTTACCTGTATTTTTGATGTTTAGTTCTTTTTCACCTTCATACATTAGTTTTCTAATTGCTAGGTTAACTGTTGCTTCAGCTTTACCTGTATTTTCAACATTGTTGGCAAATACATTACCTAATGGTAATACAAATAATAATACTGCTAATAAGATTGAGAAATATTTTTTAATATTATT
The DNA here is from genome assembly GCF_946998255.1 of uncultured Helcococcus sp. GTDB lineage: Bacteria > Bacillota > Clostridia > Tissierellales > Peptoniphilaceae > Helcococcus. The sequence goes on from NZ_CAMPYN010000004.1 coordinate 11,221, forward strand.
TTTTCCCATTTTCTTTATTCTCCTTTTGGTCATCTTTTTTTATTATGCTTATAAGCAATAGGATTAAAGCAATTGTAGCAATTGCCATAAGTCCTATTTCAAATAATGATAGGGTAAAACTTGAGTTGGGTATGGTTTCTACTTCTTCAATTAATTTACCTGTTGCTAAAAACCTGTGACTATTGATCCCTATAGGTGTACAAGTCCTAAGTGTTACATAAGATTCATCAGCTTTTGGCTGAATAATTTTTTCAAACTCATTTATTGGACTGACATCCCTAGTGTCAAACACCTCATATTTATATATCTTGGAGTCCCTATTTTTTATATAAAAATGATCACCAGCTTTTAATTTAGGTACATTTATAAATAGGTCCTTTAATGAGTCCCCATTATGAGATGTGATGACACTATTGGAATTTTCATAAGGTATTAAATTACCTGTTCCAACTATAAGGCCTGCCCCTTCATTTAAGGCTGCCTCTCCAGCATTTGAAAACACCGCCATTTTAAGGTCTATGTCAGGTACATAAAGTACACCGATAGTCTCAAGTAAGGCCCTTTTTACAGAGAAAACATCACCTTCATTTTTATCCTCTTGTATTTCAAAGTTTGACTCAAACTTTGATATCAATTCATTTTGTCTATTTCTTTCAGTCACTCTCATTTCAAAGATTGTATACAAACAAATCGAGATGACTGTCAAAAATATTATTTTATCCAAATGTTTTCTCAAATTTTACCTCTATCTAATCAATTAAAATCTAATTAATTTTAAGCTTGTTCTTTATTTCTTTTTGAAATTACAAATCCAACTACAGTCAATGCTGCAAGTCCAGCAATTACTAGGACTGTTTTTTCTGTACCTGTCATAGGCATGTCAGGAGATTTTTCGTTTATAATTTCTGTTTCAGAAACTGTCCATTCACTTTGTCCTTCTTCTTTATCACTTACTGTAAATTCTGTAGTAGGATTTGTTGGTAAGTTATAACCTACAGGAGCCTTGATTTCTTCTGCTACATATGAACCAGCTTTTAGACCTTCAATAACTACACTACCATCTTCACCTGTTGTATAAACAGTAGCTTCATTTTTGTCTGCTACCCATTCTACCTTGTTATCAGATTTCTTTAGGTATTCTACGCCGTTTTCACCTTGTCTATATATCTTAAACTCAGCACCTGAAAGGTTTTCTTTAGCTATACCTGTATTAAATAAACCTTGACCTTTTTTAACTAGTTTATGTGAATAAGTAAATACTTCTTCATTATCTTTTTCTTTACCAGTTTCAGTATTATTATCAAAGTTTAGTTCAACGGTGTTATTTACTGGTTTTCCAAATTCTACTTGGTCATTTATAGTTGCTTTATATGTTACAGTTAATTGTTTACCAGCAAAAGCAGCTAAATTAGCTGGAGTAAAGTCTAATTGGTATCCACCATCAATTTCACTCACTTGATAATCAGTACCTTTAGTTAAACCTTCTATATTAATTGAGTTAACATCAACAGTTAAAGCCTTATCAGCTTTATCTGTGAAATTGAATGTTTTATATGATGTTATATTGTGTGGAACATCTACTGTAACTTTATAAGAAATTTCATCACCAATATTGTATGATTTTACTGGTCTTTCATCGGTAGCTTCTTTTTTAATAGTTGGTTTTTCGTAGTTTATTACTTGTTTTCCTTCAGCTAATAATGATCCTTCAGGATAAACTATAGAACCATCATTTTTATATTCAAATGTTAACTTGTTAGTTGCTTCATTTACTACTTCTTGGTTTAGTAAAACTTTGTTTGCTTGACCTTCAATTAAATCAGCATCTGCTACTGAAGATTCTACAAAATAGTATGATCCAACTTCTAAGCCATTTACAGAGATTTTACCTTCACCATTAGTTACTAAATCTTTTTGGTTTACTTTTGTACCTTGTCCAGGTAGTCCCTTATAAAGGTCAAATTTTGCACCTTCATATGCTTTAGAGTCTGCTTCACCATTTCTTAAAACATATTTTACAAGTTCTTGTGTTTTTTCTTCTACCTTATTTTTAGGATATAGGTGTACTTCATCTAAATATCCATTAGCTTCATCATTGTTTAATGGTAGAGATATGAACATTGCTTTAGCTTTTTGAGTAACTGTTGAAGATGATAAAGTTTCTACTACTACATATCGTCCTTCTTCTAAGTTCTCAAATGACACTAAACCATTTTCATCAACGGTTAGTTGATCATTGACTTTTGTTGCTCCATAAGCTGTATTATCTTTTTCTACAGCATCAGCTATAGCTTGTGGGTTGTTATCTGCTAAATTAGACTCTAAAACTTTTTCTTTATCTAATTTAAATATACTAAATCCAACTTCACCATTCTTTGATTTATCCCATACTTTAGCTTCAGTACCAAAGTCTGAAATATTCATTTCCTTACCAGTATTTTTCTTCTCAATATATTGTCCTTCTTCGTTAGAATTCATATATTGTAACTTGTGGATTGTTAATTTTGTTGTGTGATTTGCTAGATTTTGATTTGCAGCAAAAACTGTTGAACTAGCTGTTATTATCATAAGTAGTGATAATACTAGAGCATAAAGCCTATTTAATTTTGTTTTCATAGATTTTTCTCCTTATTGAATCTTTTTTATTTATATATAAAGCAACAAATAGCATACTTGTTAAAGCTAATAGATAGCTTATAGTGTTGTGGGTACCTGTGACTGGCATTATAGGACGATATACATTTTTGAAGTTAATATCTTCATTTAGACCACTTATTTCAGTAATTAATTTACCTTGGCCACCATCACTTACCTCAACTTCGAATTCATATACCTTATCATCATATTTGATAGTATTTTCATTACCAGCTTTTTCTAGGACCCTATACTTGTGTGTTCCTATATCATCTAAGGTATATTGAATAGGTTCAAACACAATCTCACCCTTATCATTGTTTCTTGCAGTTTGGATTATTTTGTCATCTTCCATAATCATAAATTCAAACTCGTAATCCTTGATATCCTTACCTACAAGAGTTTTATTAGCTTTTATTTCTAATTGGCCATTTGCAGAATAGATGTTAGTTAAAGAAATTACATTTTCTTTGTCTGTAATCGTTTCTGTTGTCTTGGAATCTTGACCTAAAGTATATCCAGCTGATTCTTCTTCAACTACTTCTACAATTGCACCTTCAGGCAATTGTTTAATAGTTATTGTTTCACCAGCAGATATGTCAAGACTTTCACCATCTTTTATGGTTCCTGATTTGGTGTCAGATTCCCAATGATAAGCACTTGTTAGAGCTTGTCTATCTTTATCAGATAGACTTACAACTAGAGTAAATTTATCAAGTCTTTCAGTTCCAACTACTGTCTTAGATACCTTTAGATCATATGAATCTATATTAGTATTATCTTCAGGCTCATATATGTTTGTAAATGCAGGTCCATCATTATCGTATTCGACTTTTATGTCTAATCTTCCTGTTTTATTATCTGTAGCTGTAACTTTAACTATTTCTTCATGAGTATCATATTTTATATTTGGAAGATTACCTTTTATTTCTCTAATATAGTAGGTGTATTCACCCGGCTCATCTAAAGAAATTGCATTGAAGTTAATCTCTCCAAATTGATCATTTCTAACTTTTTCGATTAAGTTTTTATCCTTATCTAACAATTCAAATTCAAATTGTCCACTTTGAAGTTCAGCATTTTCTAAAATCTTCTTAGCCTTTAAGTTAAATGATCCACTTGCCTCATATGAATACTTGTTTGTAACAACAGATTTAACATCTACTCCTTTTATAGTTCCAGATTCATTACTTATATTTTCTAAAGTATAGTTGTCAGGAAGGTTGATTTCTTTAATTTCGTAGTTTGTACCATATTTTAGATTTTCAATGGTATGACTTTCACCATTCTTTAATGTAATGGTTTCATCATAACCATTTGGAGATTCTTCTCCTCCATTAAAACTTACCACTATAGTAAAGTCGATGTCTTTAGCATCTGTTCCTGTAACTTCTTTAGATATAGTTAAGTCGTTTTTCTTTGTTGTATTGTTGAATACAGCTTGAGTTTTGCCTTCTGGATAGATTACTTCTGATTTTAGAGAATAACCATTTTCATCTCTGCTTACTCTTATAACAACTTTTTCTTCATGAGTGTCGTATTCAATTGCAGGATCCTGACCAACAACTTCTTGTATATAGTAAGTCTCTTCATAGAATTCATTTTCTTGATAGTAATAATAATCGTCCTCAAAAATACGATTAGCAAAACTAAAGGAACCATCTTCTAGAGAAACGGCTGTATCAACTACTTCCCTATCTTCATTTAATAAATTGAATTTGAATCCTTTTGAACCCTGTCCATCCAGATATTTCTTACCTTGGATTTTTGCTTCTGTAGAGTAAGGTTTATGTTCATTTACAAACTTAGCAATAGATTCTGTATTAGACTTTATCTCCCCGCTAGTATTTTCTTCACTTACTAAAACCCAGCCATCTTCTTTCTCTTCATATACTTCATAAGTGATACCTGATGGAAGATTTTCTATTGTTACCTTTTGTCCAGGTATTAGCTCTATTTCAAACTCACCATCTACTATATCTATGTTATTATTATCTGGTTCCCAAACAGCATAAAGGGTTTCTTTATATCCTGTAGAAAATATATTTTTGTTGTCTGAAATAATATCTCCATCAGGATATCTAGACCAACCTTTAAATTTATAACCTAACCTAGTTGGACTTGGTAATTTTACAGGTTCATCTTCTTTAGCAATTATATCTTTATAGGTCTGGATGCCTCCATTTGCATCGAAGCTAATTATATAATTAATAGGTGTCCACTGAGCAAAGAAGCTTACATCACTTAACTCAACATTATCTTGAAGATTTTGTATGAATGTATTTCCTGGTTGATATTGGCCAAAGTCATAGTCATAATAACCTTCAAATACATATTTTAGTCCATCTTTGTTAGTAATCTCTCTAACAAGATCAGGCAATACAATTTCTTCACCTGGATTAGCGATTATGGGTTTGATTTCCTCACCACCACCTCGATTTGTATCATAAAAGTTTATTTTATAATTCAACCTTTTCCATGTTGACTCTAAGTATACATGTGGATTATTTATACTTGAAAATCTAGATGTGTCAATCCTATCTCCTATATTGTAATCTCCGTAATAAGTTATACGGTTAGGCGTTGCCCCATCATAAGATAGCAATTTAAAGTTTACTAAACCTAGTGTAATACCATCATTTTTTACAGTATAATATTCTTTTCCATTTACTGTTTTTTTAGCCAAATGACTAGGTTTTGGTATAACAAAGTTATCACCCATTTCTAAGGTTCTTTCTTCCTTGTTATATATATTGCTATATGCATCCGGTAAATCAATTTCTGGTGAATAAGAAAATCTCTTATAAATCATCTTATATCTTAGTTTATATGGCTTACCTCCAAGCCTATATGTTCCAGTAGGATCGCCTGTTAGATTTTGAAGTTCAATAGCTGTATATCTTTTAGTCTCATCATTTATATTAATCCATTGATTAGCATCCGGATTGTAATTATTTCTATTTTCTAATCCTGCTTCAGTGTTTAATTTTGTTTTTGGACCAAGAGTTATTTTCTTCAAACTGTGAAGATATGATAGCATTGAACTTTGACCGGTCATATTAGACATATCAAATCCTGATAAGTCTAGCTCTTCTAAAGAATGCATATTATCAAATATGGCAGCAAAATTTTCCACTTTTGAAGTCTTGAAACTTGATAAGTTTAATGTTTTTAATGACTCTACTCTTTGGAACATTTCGTCCATTCTTTTCATATTACTTGTATCAAGCGTCTCTAGACCAATTAATTCTACTAACTCTTTATTTCCTCTAAACATCTCCCTGAATATTTCAGTATCTGATGTATCTAGATTAGTTACATCTATTCTTTTAGCGTGAGTTGGTTTATCTCCACGATTAGAATCACTGCTTGAATCATTCCCAAAACCTGGAATGCCTTCTTCTGCAAAAACTCCACCGATAGATCTTCCACCTTTAACATTTTTCTCTATAGATAAAGAATCATATTTTTCATGTACCCACGGAACATTTTCGCTTACATGCCTATAAGCTAAAAATTCATACTCACCTATACTTATCACACCTGCATCACTGCCTGTAGGTCTAATAACTAGATGACCATTATCATATATCTCCCAAGTGATTCCATGACTTCCATTTTCATTGTCTATTGTTCCACTTTTTACAACACGATTATCCGTTGTAATATATCCCTTACTTAAGGCATATGGAGCATCTGATGCTGCAGCTTCTACAGTGCTTGGTGTAAATAGATTTATCACACTATCCAATACATTTCTAAAGATGTTATTAGATGACTCTTTATCATTATCTACGTTAGATTCGTTTGATTCTTGATCATTAATATATGATCTTTTTATATCAAGTTTTCCTTTAGGTAAAAGATCCTTATCACCCTTTAGTCTTACCTTAAATTTAAAAATCTTATTAGGATCACCATAACCTCTTATTTCTTTTTGAATACTTAGTGAACCATCTTTATATTTGTTTACAAATATAGGTAGACTTGGATCATTTTTTATATCATCCGTTTTCAAATCTTTAGCATTGGATTCAAAGGATAAAGTTCCATCTTTATTGTCTATGACCCTAACTGTATATTCTATACTACTATCGTCATAAACCATGTCTTGGTTGTCACCAGCTAATTCTTTAATAGTAAATGTTTTAGTTTTATTTATATCAGTCTCATAAAATTTAAGTTTAAAACTAATCTTACCATTTTCATCATTTTTACTTTGAGCTAGTTCTTTTCCTTCTTCATCATATATAGCAAAAGTAAATTCATCCTTTTTAATTTCAAAATTATTTTGAATGAACTTCCAAGCCTTTAATTCAAGCTCACCTTCTGCCTTATATTCATTGATAAAGTTAGGATTACCATCAATATATTCTAATTTTTTATCTAAGTATCTTGGACTAGCTGATATGGTTCCATCGCCATTATCTACTAAATCCACAGTAAACTCATATTGACTCTCGTCATATTTTGTTATACCTTTTGCTCCTAGATTTCTTTCAACTAAAATATAATTAAATTCTTTACCAATATCTTCATGAGTGTATTCTATTGCTGCAAAGTTTATCTTTCCATCACTAGAGTTTCTACCTGAAGATACAATATTGCCAGTAGCTTTATCTTTTATGTCAAATAGGAATTCACCAGGTATCAAGTCTCTTCCTTTAAGGGTTTTACTTGCATCCAGTCTCAATTCTCCTTTTGAAGTATAGATATTTACTGCTTTAACTTCTTTTTCTTCCCCAGCTTGAATAGTACCTTGAATATTTTCAGAGTTTCTATTATCAAACTTGTATCCTTGAGGTATATCTGTTTCTACTAGTTCATATTGGTAGTCAGAGTTAACTTTTTCAATCACTACTTTTTCATTAGAATTAAATTCAATAAGTCCACCATTAGAACTTACGGTTCCTTCACTTATCTCTTCTTCAGTTTCCTTGTTATATTTAACAAATTTAAATCTTGAGTTAAATATTTCTCCATCCGGTTTTCTTAAGAAGAATTCAAAAGTAAAGTTTTGGTCTTTATTACTTTCTAACTTATTTGTGATTTCTTTAGTTATATTTAAATTTCCATAAGGAGTATATTTATTTGTGATATTGAAATCTTTTATATCACTTACATATCCATTAACATACTTTTCTTTTATGGTATAAGTTATTTCTTCACCATTTTCGTATTTGAAAAGATTATCAAACTTAAATTTCCATTGACCATTTGAGTCAGGCCTTACAGTTTTTGTAATATATCTAACTCCATTTTTATAAAGCATAATTTCTATACTTTCAGGTCTAGTAATTTCGTTTTGGTCATCCCATTTCTTTTCACCTTCAATTACAACAAGTTCTGGATTATGTTTATTTTTAGTATTATATTTAATACCATTTTTTATATCTTCGCCAGGACCTGGTATAAAGTTGTAACCTTCTACATAATCTTCTTTTAATGAATATATTATCTTATTTCCATCTTTGTCTTGGTATGGTAGGTTTTCAAAAACACCCTTCCATTCATTATCATTAGATAATACCAAGGATTTTTCTGTATCTACTCCATTTGCTAAAAGACGAATGGTTACTGAATCTGTTCTTTTACCATCTCTATCATTAAAGTCATCCCACTCTTTAGTTACTTCTATATTGTGTGGTTTTAGACCAACTTTAACATAGTCTTGTCTGATAAGTTCAACTTTTTGAGAACTGTCACCTTCAGAAGCTGTTGATGCTAACACGCTAATGTTGTTATAGGCATGAGCACCACCGTTTAGGCCCTCTTCAGTCTCATTTTCTTTAAGGTCAGTGTCATACCATTTAGATTCTTCACCGACTTTTGCCAGGTCTTTAACCATAGGTGCACTCATATTTATAATGAAGGAAATCTCTTCAAGTTCATTTAAAACAAAGTCATTTCCTTCAGTATCTTTTCTAGCATCTACAGCTATTGCTGTGATTTTAGACTTATCACTTGGCTCTTGAGTAGACCAAATATTGGTATTTGATAAATCCATATCTTGTCTGTTGTCTGTATCATCCAGTGTAAGATTTTCTTTTACTGAATAGTATACTTTTACGTCAACTCCCCTATTTCTAAGAGCTCTGACATCTATCGATCTAAATTGACCTCTCCATGTTTGATCATTATGATCTTCTTTATCACTTGTTGGATTATAGTTTTCAAGATTATCATAAATCACAATATTTTTAGATTTTGTAGTCTGAGTTGTCCTATATCTAATATTGTAAGAATATTGACCACCTTCATAGACATTTTTAGGAAGTAGATTATCTAAACCATCCCCATAAGCTTGCTCATTATTTACATCAACAAGTTTTTGCAATGATGCTAGAGTATAAGTGTCGGCTTCTACACTACTTTCATTTTTCGCATATACAAAAACTGGTTTATTATGCTTGTCGTTAAGGTTAACAAAAGCATCTTTTATTTCTTTGTCCTCATCAGAAAAAGCATCTTTTGTATATTTATTGTTTCCGGCATATGGGTTATCAGGTTCACCCATTAAATCTTTGATTGAACCTAATTTTTCAATACCTACCGCTTCATAAGCAATCTTATTATCCAACTTTTCACCAAAATCTTTCAGTGATAACCAAGAATATCTAGCTTGGAAGCTTATTTCTTGCTCATCATAATATCCTGATGATCCTATCATGGAGTTGGATACATTATTGTTATATTTATAATTTGGTGTTAAATCGGCTTCTACTTTTAATAATATTCTTCCAGTGTTTTTGTAGTTTTCAAATAACTCAATATTTGTAATTGTGTCATTTTCTCTTAATTTTATTGTTTTAGTATCAGGAATTACCCCTTCTGGAAGCAAATCATAAAATATTCCTTTTTTCTGTTCCTCATATAATCCACTATCGATGGCCTCTTGTAGGGCTTCTAATGAATTAACGTTGGTTTCTGTTCTAACCTTTGCGCTATAGTTAAGTAAAACTCTTCCATTTGATTTATCATTAGAGTAGCTTAGGTGTTTATCCATCTTAGTTCCACTTGAGAATCCCATCAATTGGTCTCTACCTACGTCAACATTTATATGTTTTAGGTCTTTACTATTATTTACTAAGATATCCATCTTAATAGTATTTTCGGACCTTGTCATAGGTCTTAAGGAATTATCATAAAGATTTTGAACTTGTTCTTTTATTTGATTATTAGCCTTTAAAGTAACTGTAGGATACATATTCCATTCTAAATGAGATAATTTAGTTTTTGATGTTACCTTGTATTTAACGATATTTTCAGGGAATATCACCTTATCTCTATCAGCTGTGGCACCATTTACAGTTTCTATTACCATGCTTCCTGTTTTATGAGAAATAGTTGCAAATTTTGTATAGTCATTATTTCCATCTACCATACCAAATACTTCTATATCAGGAATTAGTTTTTTATCTTCAATTCTTTCATAACCATAGTATCCCTTAGGAATTATTCCCCAAGCAATACCATTTTCACCTTCAAGGTATCCATATCTGGTTTCTTCAAATTTCTTATAGTCAGATATAATTGGTATTTTGAATCTTAATGATTTAAATTCAAAAGATTTAGAGTCTAGAGATTTTCCATAGTCAAAATTAACAGCTGTATCCTCTACAACTAGAGTATAGTCCTTTTGGTTATATGATTTCTTATTAAACGGATCTAAATCTTTTCCTTGTGAATCTTCACCTAAGGTCCATTTTTCACCAAATCCTACTACATCAACTTCAAATTCTATGTCAGTATTTTTCCCATTTGAAAGATCATTTAAGGCTGTTGAGTAAATACCTTCTCTCTTTCCAGAGACCATAGTATTTTGTGGACCCATACCTCTTTTTCTTACAATAAAATGCCCAGTTGGCTTATGGTATGCAACCGGTGAATATTTTATACTTGCATTTGCTGAAGTTTCTGATGTTTCACCATCATCAACAGCAGTCATTTTGAAGTTAATATTATTCTTTAATTCATAAGTTTTACCATTTTCAAATTCAGACTTTGGATAGGCTGTATATATTGTTGAATTGAAGTTTTGCCCATCGTTATAATAGACATTTTTAGCAATAGTTTCTTTAAAAACAGAAGCTTCTCCTGTTTCATTTTTATAAACTGTCCCTTGTTTAGAATCTTCAAACCCTAATACTTTAACACCCTTATTATATTCTTTAGTGTTATCTGCCTTATCTTCTACTTCTACATTAAAATATTGACTTGCCTTAGTGTTAGCACCAGCAGTCCATTTAACGTAAACATAATCGTCTGCATTTTCTTTTGGCTTCAACTCTTGCGGCCAATCACTTGGATAGCTTTCATGCACAAAAGTTTCATTTCTTTTAAATGCATCAGAAATTCTAGCCTTTGTATCCACTTGTGCATCTATCTTGTTAGATGTTTTTGTGATTTGGTTTCCTTTATTAGTAATCACACTAATATCGGCATAGAATGGATCTGTCACATAGCCTGTTTTTAAGTCTTTTATCTCTGAAGGTTTCAATGAATTTATAGTCATTTCTATTGAACCTTGAGAAGCAGCTGATATTATTTTAGTATTTACTAAAATATATGAATCATCTGTTTCGACATAGTTAAATATACCATTATTGTCTGGCGCTTTTGGCACAGCTAAGGTCATATTTCCTATAGGTTTTCCATTTCTATCTTTGAATATCTGCTTTGGAATCTTTATTTGAACTTTACCAGGTTCATAATCATATTGACCTGACATGGCAAAATTCAATTTCATTCTTACGGATTGATTGTAGTTGTCATTCCATACTAGGTTTAGTCTAGAATTATCTCCTTGCTCTTTATCTATCCAAGAGACAGATATAGATTCAATCTTTGAACCATCCGCAGCATCATTGCTAGCATTTCTTGCATTAAATAAAGAAACATTTCTATTGCTCAAACTTGACCTACTCATGATTTGATTGTATTCATCAGTCGATATCTTGTCTGCAGCTTTTAGACCTAATTCTTCATTTAATTCTATTGCATCACTTGAGTCTTTAGAGATATTTTCTTTGAGTTTATCTAAGTTTTTTATATCTTCCTTAGATAGTTCATCTTTATCATCTTTAGACTCACTTTTATTTTCAGTTTGTGTATTATCAACTTCAATTATTTCTTGGTCTCCATTAAGACTGTTTGCAAGTGCAGTAGCCGGATAAGAAATATTTGATAAAACCATAATAAAAGCTAAAAATAAAGATACAATTCTCGTTCTTCTTTTCATATAGTCTTATGTATATTAAATATATACTCCTCCCTTCTTTATGTAATATTTATACACATAATGTATATAGTAATTGTACCATATTACAAGATTAAATGCTGTGAAAAATGCATATATATGCATATTAGAAGATAGTTTTTTAAACACAAAAAACCAAAACCCATCAGGATTTTGGTTTTTGTATATTTTTTCTATTAATAAATATATTAACTCATTATCTGTTTATATATTTATCATTTCTTAATCTTCTTATAGCTACAAGCACTAGCAAGGAAATTAATAGAATAATTGAAGTTACAACTACTCCACTATCCCCAGTCTTAGGACTTGTTTTGGTGTTTGAATCCTTAGACTCATTCACTTTAACATTAGTATCTTTAGAATCATTTCCTCTTGTATTTGAGTCAGCTTCTGTCGCAAATATATATGGAGAGAACTTGTCTGATTCAAAAGTAACTATATTGTCTTCCAATGTATAGTCTAAGACATCAAATTTACCATCATGAATCCTATATACTAGTAATGTACTATTTTCTTTTAAGCCCAAATTAGATACATCAACTTTAATTGTTTGTTTTTCTTCAAATTCATGTTTTAATTCTTTTGAAATCTTGTATCTAAAGTAGATATCTTTAACAAGAGTCTTATAGTTTTTACCTAGTTTATCGGTCAATTCCTTGTCTAAGTCAGAGTTTAATTCTGCAACCTTTTTATCAAGGTCTTTTATAAACATTTCTAACTCTTCTTCCTCTGCAGGTGTCAATGGTGTTAGCGGGATGTCACCCTTATCTTCATCTTCCTCTGCAGGTATTAACGGTGTTAGCGGGATATCTTCCTTGTCCTCATCTTCAATTGGTTCTGAAGGGTCTAATGGTGTTAGTGGAATGTCTTCTTTTACATCTTCTACAAGAACTAGTGAAGATAAAAAAGCAACTTCCAACTTACCATTTGTCACTTCTATAGTTTCTAATCCTTCCACTTTAGCCATTTGATCTTTTACTAGCACCTTATATTTACCATTAGCTACTTGAATTTCCTTACTTTCGTCGGATGCATTGTAGGCTAGGTATAGATGTTGGCTTGTTTTTTGATAATCTTTTAATTCGTATGCAATTAATTGGTCTTCTGCATTTAATTTGTTGAAGATTCTATCAATTTCAGCAAAGTCTTTAGTGTCAAATATGTCATAAGATTTTCTGATTTTAACTATTTCTCTGAAGTATTCTACATTTGCTCCAAATTCTTCAACCCTATCCCAATCGATCCTATTTACTTCGTCACTTGACTTGTATGAGTTGTGGTCTCCACCCTTTGTCCTTGCAAATTCTTGACCTGCATGGATAAATGGAGTACCTTGTGAGAACATTACAAGAGTTGTTGCTAGTTTGTGTCTCTTTAATAGGGTTTGGTCATCTTCATTTGGATTAGTAAATTTCAACTTATCCCATAGGGTTAGGTTATCATGAGCTTCTACATACTGAATTAGCTGGTTGGCTGACTTATATGTCTTAAGTCCCTTTCCACCTCTAATATTTTGAAGTAAAAATTCTTCCTTACCTAGGGCTCCATTTACAAATCCTGGATCTGTTTCTTCAAATACACTACCCTTGGCAGCATCTCTTAAGTCATCATTGAAGAATGCTACCCTATCAGAAATCTTACCTGCATTTACCTGAGTTGCTCTTTGGTCTTCTGGAATACCCATATCCATATTCCAACCTTCACCTAAAATGAAGATGTTTGGATTTATCTTGTCTAATTCTTCCCTGACTTCATTTATAGTTTTGTAATCATGGGTTCCCATTAGGTCAAATCTAAATCCATCTAGGTTATATGTGCTTGCCAGGTATTTAGTTGAATCAACGATGAATTTTCTCATCATGGCTCTTTCTGAAGCAGTTTCGTTTCCTACACCTGTACCACCTAAGAAGTTACCCTTAGCATCTTGTCTGAAGTAATAGCCAGGAACTATCTTATCGAATGAATGTTGATCTATACCCGCAACGTGGTTGTATACAACGTCCATGATTACTCCAAGATCATTGTCATGTAATTTGTCAATCATCTTTTGGAATTCATTTATTCTGCTAAATGGATCATAAGGATCTGTACTATATGAACCCTCTATAGCATTGTAGTTCACAGGATCGTAACCCCAGTTAAATTGCGGTTCATCTAATCTTGTTTCATCTACTGAATGCTTGCTGTAGTCATAAACAGGTATAAATTGAACATGGGTTACACCTAAGGACTTGATATAGTCTAAACCTGTAATTTGTCCACTTGGAGTCTTTGTTCCTTCTTCAACAACACCTAAGAATTTTCCTTTATTTTTTATTCCACTATTTTCTTGTATAGATAAGTCTCGTACATGAAGTTCGTAGATAATTGGATTTTTCGCATCCTTGTCAGAAATCTCTTTTGAATCTGTCCTTTGAGGATTTACAACAACCCCTCTTTCACCATTTACGGTTACAGATTTTGCATAAGGGTCGATAGCTAAGGTCTTTGTACCATTTACATCTACATTAAACATGTAGGCTTTACCTATTTGGTCACCTTCTAATTTGTATGACCATACTCCCTTTTCATTTCTAGTCATTGGATATGAAGTATATTTTTCTTCATTTACCAAGTCTTTATTTTCTGGACTATTTGCAACAAATCTACCATCGTAAACCACAAGCTCAACATTTTTAGCTGTTGGAGCCCATACCTTGAACTCTGTAGATCCAGGTGTATAGATAGCACCCAATTCTCCATCATAGGCATACCTGTCTTCAAATTCTTTGCTTTCAAAGATCTTGTGTAGTCTTGATGTTTTATTAAGTTCATATTCTACATCTTGGTCATTTTCATCTTTGACAGATAATTTTAATTGTATATCTATATTTTCATCAAGAGGAAGGTCTTCTTTGAAAGTTATAACAAATGATTTTGAATTATCCTTATCATTTCCAGTACTTTCTATACTTGCAACCTTGTCTTTGATATCTTTACCTGCAATTTCTAAGCTATAGTCTTCAAGGATATCATTTATATTAGCTTCCTTAGTTAAAACTAAGTTAGCCTTTCTAAATTCATCAACTGTGAAGCTATCAATTAGAGTTTTAGCCATTCCATCAGTTGTGAAATCTTCTTGACCTGATTTCAAATAAACATTTTGTGGATTTTTGGTAATTGTCACAAATCTATCCTTATCTACATCTTTTCTCCAGTCATCTGCGGACTTACTTCCTTTTACTATAAAGCCGATTTCTTCTACATCTTTATCTAAGGTAATTTCAGCAATCTTTGTATCACCTTCTTTTCTAGTAAATGGATGTCTTTCACCATTACCACCCTTAGGCCATACATACATTTCCCATTCGCCATCTTGTGGATCTTCGAAGTGGAAAATTACCTTTTGTGCATCTGGATCTTCAGTTTCTAGGCTAGGATCTTTTTCTACCCTGAATACAGAAGTTCCGCCCTTAGAGTTGGCAGGTATGGTTATTTCAACCTTGCCATTTTCAGCTATATATTCTTTATTATCGTTGTAAATATCTATTAGTTTATTTCCTATATTTTTGTCAAGACTGAAAGTTACCTTTTGGTCTTGGTCAGAGATATTTAGACCTACCAATAGGCTTTCTCCATCATGAGATCTCTTAAATACAGAAACATTGACATCTGTATGCAGACTTTCTCTATCTCCTCTTGAGAATACCTCTGCATTTTCACGTCTAATATTGGTAATCTTTCTATAGTGGTCTAATAAGTCATTATTTTCTACTTGGTCCCACTTGAATGATTGCCTATTTTCACCCATCCTATTTACAGAGAAATCAGCATTTTTACCTGACATTCCTATTTCTTCACCATAATAAATCACAGGTTGACCCTTAGCTGTCATTTGTAGGGAAGCTGCAACTTTCAATAAGTCTTTGTTTCCATCTATTCTTGTAGCTAAGAAACCATCCTCATCATGAGATGATAAGAATTGTCCCAATTGGCTTATATCAGTTATAGCTTGGTTTCTTTCTTGAAGTCTCTTTTCAACTCCAGCTATATCACCCTTAACAAATTTTTCTGCTATAGATTTGAATTCAAAGTCTAATACAGAGTCCATCATACCATTAGCTAGATATCCACCGTTGTTATCAGCAGATGCACCATAGTATTCACCTATCATCTTAAAGTCAGGTTTAATATCCACTAATGCATTTTTCAATTCTTTCCATGTATCATGTTCAACATGTTTTACGGTATCTATTCTGAAGTAGTCAATAGTATTTCCCTTGTCTGTGGTTAAGGTCTCTAGCCAATCACTTTGCCACTTAACAAGTTTTGCACTTACTTCTGGGTCTTCAGTTATGAAATCTGGTAAACCAGCTAGTTCTCCAGTTATATCATCTGAACCTGGATTTGTTCTAATCATATCTTCAAATATTGGGTCTTCACTTGTTCCATAACCAGCATGGTTTAATACCACGTCAACCATTAATTTAATGCCATTATCATGTAATACATCAATTAACTCTTTTAATTTTTCTACATCACCTAGTCTAGGCTCTAGTTTTGTAAAATCTTTTGCCCAATATCCATGGTATGCATATTGTCTATCATTGTCAGCTGCTCGCATGTTTTCATCGATATTATCAACTATAGGTGTAATCCATACTGTAGATATACCTAATTGTTTTAAATAGTCAACCTTATCAATAATTCCTTGGAAGTCTCCTCCATGGAAGGCTTCTAAGTAGTTTGGATCGTATGAGTCGTCATTATTAGGATTGTTATTTGTCTTATCTCCATCAAAGAACCTATCTGTCAGCATGAAGTAAATTATTTCTTCATCCCAAGCAATAGTTTCTTTGGTGTCTGTTGAAGCTAAGATATTTAATTTAACACTTGTCTTATGTTCTTTTTCATAGCTATCAACTACTACAACTTCAATTTCCTTTTCACCAGCTTCAAGATCTAGTGGTAAGGCTACATTGTGTTTTAATAGGTCTGTAGCAACAATAGATTTACCTTGTTTTAGATTTTTTAAGTCTAAATAAACTTCTTTTATTTCGTGGTTTTCTGGATTGTTGATTTCAATATCTACTAATACTGATTCTCCAGCCTTTGCTTCTGGCCTATTAATAGACGCTTTTACACCAATATGTGTATCTATTAATCTTACATAAGATTTATCATCTTTAATATTTGATACATCTTTTAGACCTTTTTCAGTCTGTCCACCTTTGCTTACATCAAAGGTGTAGATATAGTCGAAGCCGGGTTCAGCATTTTCTAAAGTATATTCATATCTTTCATTTTCTTTTGAATAGGTCATGTCGAAAGATCCTAAAGATTCTTCTTTACCATATTCAAGATTTTTCTTAATTATATTTATCTTTGCACCATCAAGGGTGTCCATTTTATTTTCTTCATATAGGTCTAGGTCCCTATAATAGAAAGTAATATTTTCATCATTTATCTCTGGTCCTTTTAGGTAAGGAACAGTCTTAAATTCATCTTTTCCGCTTTCTATAATAACTTTAGTTGTTAATTCTAAAGCATTAGGATCAGTACTAATACTTCTATCTACATCTTTATTAGGATCTTTTTCTGCCCAATCGTCACCTTCAACAGATTTTCTAACAATAAAGCCTACATCTGTTGTAGTTTTTGCTATTGGAAATACGGAAACATTATTATCAAAATCTTGTCTTCCATCAGATAAACCTGATGACCATAACCATAGGTTCCAGCCATCGTAATTTTGGTCTTCTCTTAAGTAGGTTACTTGTACTTTTCTTTGTTTTGGTTTTGGTGTGTTTTCATCTGGTTTTGATGTATAAACTGTATCATCACCTTGAAGAATCCAAAATTCACCAGCATTTTCTCCTTCAGCTATATTTACTTTCCTATCAGCTTCTTTGGCGTCCCATGATCCTGGTCTAGTAATTATAGTAATTTTATCTAAAGGTAGATTAAATTTAGCTCTGGCATAGCCATCATTTTCTTCAGTAAATTTAACAGCTCTACCATATAAGCCTTGGCCGAATACCCACATATCCCAATCCATTTGTTTACTATCATCTCTCTTATAGTTGATGGTGTATTCAAACATTTGAGATAAAACATTTATAGTTTTTTCAGTCTTTTTACCTTCAAAAGTACTTACTAGGGTTACTTCTTTTACATCAGCATCTTCGCCAACAATAAGTTTGTTAGCTTCTAATTTGACTCCTTTGTAGGATTCTTTAAGTTCATAAGTAGCTGCAACTTCTGCTTCACCACCGTCTTTAGTGACATTTACAGTTTTTAAATCTAGACTACTTCCACTTTTAACGGAATCATCGGATACTATTTTGATGCCTTCAACTACATATTCTAAGTTGTCTCCATCCATCCAATCTCCGTCAATAAAAAACTTGTATTCATACTTACCTGCTGGTAAGTTTAAACTTTTACTGAATAGGTTGTTATCCCCTTTTTCAAGAGTAATATTTTCTCGATCCCACTCATTCATGTTACCAGCCAAGTTTACTTTTTTAGTATCTTGATTTCCCTGGTAGGTAAAAGTTGTGATACCATTTTCGGTTTTCGGTTCTAAAGACTGGGCGTCTACATTTTTAGCTCCTACAGGAAATATTCCTATAAGAATGGCGAATATTAAAAATATAGACATTAGTCTTCTGTTTTTAAACTGCATACAATCCTCCTTAATATTTTCTTGACTTGATTATAGTATGAAAAGCGTTACCTGTAAACGCTATCACCATTTCTGGGGTTAGCCATCATTTGAAGTACTATATGTAAATTTCAACATTTTATGCAGGTGTTCTCTAAATCCTTTTTGTTAATTTTATGTAATAAAGGAAAAGTATGTCAGAAATTAGCTATTTATTACCTACAAAAAAAGAGAACTATTTCTAGTTCTCTTAAAATATTTTATTTATCATCAAATCTTGTATTATAACCAGGGTTTTTATCTGGTCTGTAGGCATTTGGATATTGTTGGTCTGTTGTAACATCTAGAGAATTATTCTTAATCATCTTGTATAGTTCATAAGGATTTTCAACCCCTATCAACCTTATCCCTCTAACTGTATAACTTCTATCTCCATCAGAGTAGCTCTGATCTGGTGTAAGAGCTATGGTTCCCCTATTAAATATCTTACCAAATAGATCAACATTTACATTTAATTTATTAATCTCTTTGTACTCTATACTTTGTATATCTCTGCCTATAATTCCAGATTCTATATAGATCCTCAAATCTGTGATGTAGTAGTTCACCTTGAAAGATTCAATAAATCTTTTAATTGGTATTATTATAAAGGCACTAGCTACTATTACAAATATTAAAATAGGAATTAAAGAGAACAAACTAAAGGATCTGCCAAACATATTATCTGGAGACATGGCAGGTAAGTTTCTAAACTCGCTTGAAAACATAAAAAAGTTTTTTCCTACACCTATGAATATTGTTGCCCACACTATAAAAAATAGAAATGCAAATATACTAAATCCGTTAAACAGATACATAAATTTGTGCGGCTTACCCTGCCAAAGGATTTTTTCATTATCATCTATGAAATAAGGTTTCATATTAACTCCTTAAAATTTCGATCGTCTTTTTTCTACTTTTTTATAATATTAAATATTATACCTATATTATACCCAGTTTTTACGAAAAATTACCTTTTATTTCTTTTTAACCTTTCCTTTTTAGTTAACTTTTTTTCTTCAAACTTCTTGAATTTAAGTTCTTTATTCTTATTTATAAGGTATCTTTTATATAGTTCACTTGATAGGTCTCCATTTTCAATAGCTTTTTTTACAGCACAACCAGGCTCTGTTTCATGCTTACAATCATTAAATTTACACATTCTACTTAAATTATTAATTTCTTCAAATAAAATATCTTCATCAATCTCTCTACTAGTTGAGATTGTTTTAAATCCTGGAGTATCTATCAAGTAAGAATTTGTTTTCTGTAAATAATATAAGGTGCTTGATGTTGTAGTGTGCTTACCTTTACCATCACTTCTTACATCTTGAGTAGCAACATCTTTTTTTGATAATAAATAATTTGTTAATGTTGACTTTCCAGCTCCAGATGAGCCTACTAAAATTGCAGTTTTATTTTCTTTAAATAATAATTTAATATTAATTAAGGAATTTTCGTTATATATAGAATATGGTCTAACCTTCACATTAGGATATACTTCCTTAATCATCTCAATAATCTTCTGACTATTATCATCATAATCACTTTTCGATATTAAAACTACTATTTCCTCAGCCATATTTCCAAAAGTCAATAAATATCTTTCAAATTTTGATAAAGTAAATCTTTGATCAGCTGCAATTAGTATAAAAATTTGATCTACATTTGAAGCAAGGATTTGTTCATTATCATTATAGCTATAGTCTTTTTTTGTAGTATTCGCAGCCTTACTCACAATTGACATTCTTTCATACGATTTTTTTATATAATTTTCATTATCAAATTGAATCAATTCTATAAAATCTCCAACAACTAAAGAATTATTGATATCAGTTATATTTATATTTAAAATATTATTTTCGTCATTTGCTATTTTAAAATCTGTCCTACTTTTATTTATAATTCTATACATATTTAAATCTTTAGACAGATTATTTATATTAACATATTCTTTTATCCCATAATCAATGTTCAATGCTTACTCCTATAATTTTATAATGTCATCTGTCATATTTTTTATTTCTTGCCTTAATAAATGAGTAACCATAATCACAGTCAATTCTTTATTAGAAAATATCATCTTTTCAATTTCTATTGCGGCATCATTATGAAGCGAAGAAGTAGCTTCATCAATTAAAATAACTTTTTTGTCTCTCAGCAATCCTCTAGCTATAACAATCCTTTGTTTTTGACCACCTGAAATATTTTTACCATTCATACTTATTAGTGTATCAATGCCATTTGGTAAACTATTAATCCAGGATTCCAAACCTACTTCTTTTATAACCTTATTTAATCTTTCCTCACTTATATCCTCAGATAAGAGTATATTTTCTCGTATACTTGCATTAAATATATGTGGATTTTGATTTAAATATATTATTTTACTCCTAATAGATTCTTTACTTATATCCCTTATATTTTTACCATCCCACATTATTTTTCCATCATATTTATTTAGCTTACCAATTAGTATATTTAATAATGTAGTTTTTCCTTTGCCTGATTCGCCTAATATTACATATTTCTTATTTTTTTCAAAATTATAAGTAAAATTATCTAAAATATTTGTCTTATCATTATAAGAGAAACTTAAATTCTCTACTTTGATAGAATCTTGTAGCTTGTCAATTTTTAATAATTCTAAATCCCTACTTTCAATAATTGAATCAAACTTTTCGAATATCGGATTTAATGCTTTCATTTCAAGTAAATTTGCCGAAAATCCTGTTAAGCCTGAAAATATAAGTGCTGAGAAATACTGAATTCCACTTATGGCTCCTATTGGAATTACACCATTAAAAAATAAATAAGCAGTCTGAGTAAAAAGTATTACTTGACTTACTAAACTTGTCCCATTTACAGCACTAGACATTTTTCCAGTTATATCTGCATAAATATATTTTTGTCTAGCAAGTCTTCTAGAAGAGTAATTCACCCTATTAAGCATATATTTTTCTAAGTTAAGGAATTTTAGATCCTCATACCCATTAAAAATATCTGTTAAATCATTGGTTAATCTTTCATTTTCGATGCTTACATTTTCCATCTCTGTTTGTACTTTTTTCTTAAAAAGTTTTGGTGCATTGATAACAAATACAGCTAAAATAAGCATTGTAAACAATATGGAGTAATTGAAATATATGGTTGCTATAGCACTAAATATGATCGAAACTACTTGTCCAATTACATAATTTAGCACATCAAACCCATAATCATTTATGATTGAAATATCATTAGTTAACCATGAAATATAAGCTCCTGCTTCTTTCTTAGCGTACTCCTCATAGCCAGTATTTATTAGCCTTTCTGTAACATCTTTTCTTATCTCTATATTAGATTCTTGAACCCATTTTTGATAATAAATTTTCATAAAATAGATTTCAAATATCCAAATAGTTATATCCACTATCATCAATATAAGCCATGTTTTAAATCCATCAATATCTTTATTGGATATATTGGTAATTAATTTGGCGGTTGAAAACCCCCAAAAAACAACACAAAATTGTTCTAATATGTTTAATAAAATTATAATTGAAGTTAATTTCCATTTTTTCTTTAAATAATATAAAAAATTCATCCTCTTCCTTTATTCGTTTTTATACTTCAATTTTCCTTTTATTATTTAAATATTCAAATACTAATAAAAAGAAAATTATATATTCTACCCCTGTTAATTTTGATATGCCTAACCAATAAATAATCAAGCCAGCAATAATTAACTTAATAATAATACCTAGGTACTTGTGCATAGTTTCCTCCTTATATTTGAATACCAAAACAATTTATAGTGCAAAATTTATATATGTTTCAATATCATTATTATTCTTTAATAGTAATTTATTTATATCAATCGGTCAATATATTTATACAATTCATCTTGATATGTATAGATTTTTAATAAAAAATCAACCCTCTCAACAAATCCCCTACAGTCCTCTTCCCCCAATATCTTTTTATATGGTATCCATAGGGTCTAAATTTTATTTCAATATTCCCCTCTTGGTCAGTTCTGTAGATTTCAATATTTTTATCCTTTAGTCTAGACAAAACTTTTGGATTTGGGTGGCCATATCTATTTTTATAACCAGCAGAAATCAAGGCTTTAGAAAATTTGTTATTTTCCAAAAACTCTTTTGATGTCGAAAATTTTGATCCGTGATGGGATACTTTCAAGAAATCAATTAGTCCCTTGGTCTTTATATTATTCTCCTCTTCTCCTATATCTCCAGTCAAAAGAAGCTTGTATTTAAATATATGGGCAAGGATGACAGCTGAAGTCTCATTGCTTTCTGGGTGGTTGGGATTTACATATAAGACTTCTAAATTTAAAGGATAAGAGTTAAATTTATCATTGGATTTTATAGGGTAAGTTTTGAAATCATCTAAATTATTGGCATAAATTTTTCCTATCTGAATCTTATTTACTAGGTAATATAGGTTGCCCATATGATCTATATCAGGATGGGATATAAAAACATAGTCAAGCTTGTAGACTCCATTTTTTATTAGGTACTGGTAGATATTTTCTCCAGCCCTTTCCTTATTTAAATAATCGCCACCTGTATCAAATAGGATATTGAGATTTCTATCCCTGTAAAGAATGGCATCGCCCTGACCTATGTCGATAATATTCACTGTAGCCACTGGAATGGCTAACTTAACTAGCATAAATATTCCTGACAAATATACTATATATATTTTTTTCTTCCTCTTTAGATGGTAGATCAAAATCCTATAATTAAAAATTATGTATATAAAGATAAAATACAAAACGGTTGCTTTTAGGGACAAAGACGGAAATGACAGCCAGAGGTTTTTTCCCAGATATTCCATAGTTTCCGCTAGAAAAATTATTATGTCAAAGCTTGGATTTATAATATAAGACAAAAATCTCAAATTAAAAATAACTAGTATAAATGATAAAAACAAAATCCTAGACATGATTGGTACGACCAATAAATTTGCTACAAAAGTAATCAGGTTAAACTTATTGAAATATAGGGATAAGAATGGAAGTAGGCCTAATTGAATGGCAAGATTTCCAAGGATAAAGTCTGGAGTCTTTTTGAAGATCCTACTCAAATTAGGACTTATATAATAAATAGCAAATACAGAAGCGTAAGATAAATAAAAGGCTGCTGAGTAGATGTAAAAAGGATTTATCAAAAGACAGAGGGTCATGGCAACCAGCATATCATTTATCCTATCCTTTATATTTAAGGTATAAATAGTTAAAATAGATAAACCATACATGATAATCGACCTAATAAAAGATACAGGAAAATCTACTATATAGCCATAAAAAATAAGTAGGCTAATTATAAAAATAGAATAATACTTCTTGTTCAAATATAGCCTTCTTCCTAGATGGTCTAAAAGTCCAATAAGTATGCTTAAGTGAAGTCCTGATATGGCTAAAATATGAGCTAGGCCTAAGTTGGTAAAGGACTCAGTGATTTCACCACCTTTATCACTTGATAAAAGCATTGACTTCACAAGACTTGCACCCTGCTTAGATAGATTTTTATCTATTCTTTCAGTCATGTAGGATTTTACCCCATACTTCCACCTAGCTTTATGGCCGACCACCTGCACCTTGGCTTTCTTGATTTCATAAAAAATCTTTTTAGACCTGTAATATTTACTTTTATTAAAGCTTCTAAAATTATTATAAGACCTGATTTTCTCTAGTCTTCCTCTGACTTCTACCATATCCCCTTCTTTAAGGACCAGGTCATTATAAAATATATAAGTGTTCGAATTCGTCTTTATAAAATAAAGCCTATAGTCATCAGTTTCTTTTACTTTAACAATCTCTCCCCTAAGGTTAATCCATGTCTCATTAATATATTGGTCGTTAAAACCCGTAAGCATATAACCTATAATCAGGCAGAAAATAAAAATAATGGTATTTTCCCTATATTTTGTATAGAATATAAATATGAGTGAAATAGACAAAAAGACAAATACAAGGTCTATTAAAATAAATTCATGAATTAGAATCCCTGTTATTAGAGCCACAAGGATTAATAAAATGGGTCTTTTCATAGAATCTCCTGGAGTTTAATATGAATGTTTACATTAATGAATTAAATAGTAGAATAATTAAAAGAAAATTTATAAATAACAAGACACACCTAGTTAGCAAGGAAAATATTCTTCTTGACTATAAGAAATACAATATAGAGGAAGAAGAGGTATTTGTAAATGACTTTCCTGTTGAAGAAATATATGAGTCAAGCCTAGGCTTTGCCATGGTGGCAGACTTCAAGGCAAGTAATGATAAGATCAAAATTTATGTTGATTATGATAAGAGGATTAAGATCTTAGAATCTTTAACTTTAAGACTTCTTATCAAAAACACATTGGATAAATATTTTAATCTTAAAACTTCAAATTTTTACACTAGCTCAGATGAGTCTTATTTTGAAATAGATGATATTTATTTTGATGAAGACGCAAATACTATCTGTGATATACTTACAAAAAATATCAATACTTACCTATCTTACAATCTTGCTATAAGGTCAAATAAAAAGAAGAATAAAACAATGGTAAATGGATTAATAGATACCGAGTATTTTCCTTATCACTTAAGTAGCCTTAGTGAAATACCTAAATTTAATATAACAAGATATAAAATTATAAATAAGGCTTTGAGAATCTATTACTCTACAAGATAATTATATACAAGGGGGACGACTAAAAACTGTCAAAATTATTACAATTTTGACTTACCTGTCTTCCTCCTTTTTATTTTATTATTTCCTTAATTTCAGCTAATTCTTGAGATAACTTCCTATATATTTGTCTCATCTTCCTATAATAGGTTGAATGAGAGCAATATAATTCATTTGAAATTTCTTCCACATCCATTTCATACTTATATCTCATATCTATCAAATTCTTTTCCTTGTCATTTAACCTATAATACAACAAGTCTCTAATTATAATCTCAGTCTGAGCATTTTTAAGTCTTTCCGTCTTTTTGTTACTTTCTAAATATTTCACATCCGACTCTTTTAAATCATTTCTATACATTTCTATATAATCTAAATTTTTGTTATAATTCCTAAAATAATTTTTAACTTCTCTTACATTTACCATGTATTGTATCCAGGGGTCTTCCCCCTTATATCAGAATTATTATACTCAAAAATTTATAATAAGAATCAAAACTACCAGCTTAGCTGGTAGTTTGCACAGCGCCTATAAGGCGCGAATA
>NZ_CAMPYN010000005.1 GCF_946998255.1 uncultured Helcococcus sp.
TAACAAGTTCTTCCAAAAACTCATGAGTTAAGCCAAGTCCATGGCTGGCAATAACTTTTATATTGTTATCAAAGGCTCTTCTAACAGCTATAATATCACTTTTTCCTTCAACAACAATAACTTCTTTTATACTTAAATTATCTTCCATCTTCTATACCAAAAAATTTCATAGTATTTTTGTTAGTTTCTTCTTTTATATAGGATAAGTCCTCTACCCTCATTTTAGCTAATCTTTCGGCAACAAAATGAGTATATTTAGGCTCATTCCTCTTGCCCCTGTGTGGAACAGGTGTAAGATATGGCGCATCCGTTTCTAAAAAAACTCTGTCTATAGGAACCCTTTCTGCTACCCTTACTAAATTGTCTGCATTTTTGAAGGTTGACATGCCACCTAAGGAAATATAAAAGTCTAAATCTAAATATTTAGTCAAGTCTTCCCAGGTTTCATTAAAAGAATGTAAGAGTACTTTCATACCCTTGGCATAGTCTTTTAATATTTGATAAGTATCTTCAAAAGCTTCTCTAGAATGGATAACTATAGGTAAATCTAGTTCTTTTGCTAGTTCAATTTGGTCAATAAAGACTTCTTTTTGTTTTTCTACAGGTGAATACTCGTAATGGTAGTCCAAACCTATTTCTCCGATAGCTAAAACTTTTTTATTTTCTAAGGCTAATTTTTTGTAGGATTCCCTAGTTTCGTTTGTATAATCTTTTGCGTCATGAGGGTGGGTACCCACTAAAGCGTAGATTCTTTCATTTTTGTTAGCTAAATCTACAGCCGCAAGGCTTGATTCTAAATCTGTACCTGGTATGATTACTAGTTTTACCTTGTCTTTTTCTAAATTGTCTATTATTTCCTGCCTATCCTCGTCAAATCTACTATCGCAGAGGTGGGCATGGGAATCTATTATATATTCTGACATTATGATATTTCCGCTCCATCTTCTATATCTTCTAAAACTGATAATAAGCTAAGCTCACCATCTTTTTCTGCAGCTAAAATCATACCTTGAGATTCGATACCTCTTAACTTTTTAGGAGGTAGATTTGTTAAAACTACAACTTTTTTACCAATTAAATCTTCTTTTTTGTACCATTCTTTGATGCCTGAAACTATTGTTCTTTCTTCATCTCCTACTTGGACTTTGAATACTAATAGTTTATCAGCCTTTGGATGGTCTTCTGCACTCTTTATAAGACCAACTTTCAAGTTAAGTTTTTCAAAATCTGAAAAATCAATATATGATTCTTCTTCTTTGTCAGTTTTTGAATTTCTTTCTAAGAAAAGTTTCTCATTAGCTGCTCGGATTTTTTCTAATTCTTCTTTTAAATCAAGTCTTGGGAATAGATTTCCTCCCTTATTTACCTTGTTTCCTACTGGATACTCACCAAACTTTCTTGCTGAGTCCCAACCAAGATTTTCTGTAGCAAGTTGTTTAAATATTTCTTCTGAAGTGTGTGGTAGGAATGGTTGAATCAATTGACTTATAATCCTGATGCTTTCAACTAAGTTATAAAGGACTGTATCAAGCCTATCCTTGTCTTCCTTGATTAATATCCATGGTTGTGTTTCATCAATGTATTTGTTTGTTCTTCTAACCAGTTTCCAAATTTCTTCCAAGGCATAAGAGAAAGCAAACTTATCCATTTCCTCTTCAACTCTTGTTATTGTAGCCTCTGCTTGTTCAATAAGGTCAGCATCAAAGTCGCCTGTCTTTTTAACTTCAACAACTATTCCGTCATTATATTTATCAACCATTGATAAAGTTCTTGAGACCAGGTTACCTAAGTCATTTACAAGGTCTGAATTTACTCTGTTAATAAATTTCTCATTGGTGAATGACCCATCTTGTCCAAAGGTAAATTCCCTTAGAACAAAATATTTAAGGGCATCTATACCATATAGGTCTATATATGGTTCTGCATAAACAACATTACCTAAAGACTTAGACATCTTTGTATCATCAAATAAGATCCAACCGTGGGCAAAGACTTGCTTAGGCATTTCTAAATCTAAAGCCATCAATAGGGCTGGCCAAATGATTGTATGGAATCTTACTATTTCCTTACTCATCAAGTGAACACCTGCAGGCCAGTAATGGTTGAATTTTTCTTCATCTTCACCTAGGCCTATACCTGTTAAATAGCAACTTAAGGCATCAATCCATACATAAATAACATGGTCTTCATCAAAAGGAACTTCTACCCCCCATTCTAAGGATTTTTTAGGTCTTGAAACTGATAAATCATCAAGTCCTTTCTTTAAGAAATTGTTAACCATCTCATTTTTTGATCTTTCTGGTAGGATAAATTCTGGATTATTTTCATAAAGTTCTAGAATTTTATCTGTATATTTTGATAGTTTGAAGAAGTATGATTCTTCTTGGTGTTTTGCAACTGGTCTGTGGCAAACTGGACAATTTCCATCTTCATCTAATTGGGTTTCTGTCCAAAAAGCTTCGTCCGGTTTACAATAGTAACCTTCATAAAAACCCTTGTAGATATCACCCTTGTCATAGAGTTTTTGGAATATCTTCTTTACATTTTCTTCATGGTTTTCGTCTGTTGATCTCACAAATTGGTCATAGTCAATTTCTAGCTTTTTCCATAAGTCTTTAACTGTCGCAACAATACCATCTGTAAACTCTAAAGGTGTCATAGACCTTTTTTTAGCTTCATCTTGAATTTTTTGCCCATGTTCGTCAGTACCTGTAACTAAATAGGCATCATATCCTTGAATATTTTTATATCTTTTTAATGTATCAGCAACGATAGTTGTGTATGTATGTCCTAAGTGCAAGTTGCCATTAGGATAATATATTGGTGTTGTAATATAATAAGCTTGTTTATTCTTATCCATTTTTTCTCCTAACTTTTATTCATTTATCAATAAAATTATATCAAGTCGATTCTTCTTATTCAATTATCTAATATTATATAACAAAGTGGAAAGGTTTTTGTAAAAATAAGTATTTGACTATACTTTTCTATTAAAATATAATAGTTATATTATTAATTACTACGGAGGAAATATGATTTACAAGAAAGAACATGACAATGTTTTTGATGAATTAGTAGCCAGAGGTTACTTAGACCATGCTACTCACGAAGAAGATTTAAAAGAATTATTAGCCAAAGAGAAAGTTTCCTTCTATATTGGATTTGATGCAACCGCTGATTCATTGACAATTGGACACTTTATTCAAATTATGGTTATGATGCGTATGCAAGCCTATGGCCATAAACCTATAGTACTTCTAGGTGGTGGTACAACCATGATCGGTGACCCTTCTGGAAGGTCTGATATGAGAATGGTAATGACTAAAGAACGCATAGACCATAATGCAGCATGTTTTTACCAACAATTCCAAAGATTTTTAGACTTTTCCGATGACAAAGCAATCATGGAAAATAACGCTGATTGGCTGTTAGATATCAACTTTTTACAATTTATGAGAGAGGTTGGTGTCCACTTTAACGTTGGTGAAATGATTAAAAAAGACGCCTATAAAAATAGGTTAGAAAGAGGATTGTCCTTCTTCGAATTCTCATATATGCTTTTACAATCTTATGACTTTTTAGTATTGAACGAAAAGCATGGTACAAAGCTACAAATGGGTGGATCTGACCAATGGGCAAATATCATTGGTGGTGCTGACCTAGTTAAAAAACACAAAGGAGAGCAAGTATACGGTATGACCTTTAAGCTTTTAACTAGAGCTGACGGACAAAAAATGGGTAAATCCATGGGTGGAGCTGTATGGTTAGATGAAGAAAAAACTTCTCCATATGAGTTATACCAATATTTAAGAAATACAGATGACAGGGATGTTGAAAAATTCTTAAATCTACTTACATTCTTACCAAGTGAAGAAATAGAAGAATTAACCAAACACCAAGACGAAAGGATCAACCATGCTAAAGAAGTTTTAGCCTTTGAAATTGTAAATTTAGTTCACGGTGAAGAAAAGGCTAAAGAAGCTCAAGAAACTTCAAAAGCCCTGTTTTCAAAAGGACAAGCAGATGAAAATATGCCTAGCACAGCAGTTGAAAAATCTTTCATGGTAGAAAATCCAGGACTCTTAAACTTATTAAGTCATCTTGGTATAACCAAATCAAATGGTGAGGCTAGAAGATTGATCCAACAAGGTGGAATTAAGGTAAATGACGAAAAGGTTGAAGATCCATCCCTAGAAATTTCTGGTGACCTATTAGAAAAAGATTTAATTATTCAAAAAGGAAAGAAAGTATTCCACAGGGTAATTTTCAAATAAAATAAATAAGGAGGAAGCATGTTTTCTGCAAACAGTACAATATCTCCTTTCTTTCAATATGTTTTATATTTCTTGATTTCGGGCATAGCGGGCCTAGCTATCTACTATATGATCTATATTGGGAATAGAGCAATTGATGATAAACACAAAATTAAAATAAACTGGAACAATATAGCTAAGATTATTTTAGCAATCATGGGTGTTGTAGTTGTAGTTAATTTATTTAAGACATATAGCATCTTAGGTTCAACTGCCTTCGCCTTGTTTGTATCAGTTTTAATAGCATTTTTATTAAATCCTATAGTAAATAAACTTGAAGAAAAGGGTCTAAAAAGAGGAACAGGTACTATTATAAGTTATCTACTTATTGTTTTGGCTATATCCGTTTTACTTATAGCTATAGTGCCAGAGCTTATAAACCAAAGTAGCTTATTTTTATCAAACCTACCTTCTTCAATTAACTACACTTATGATTATATAAAAGGCTTATTAAAAGATTGGAATATAGACTATAAAGTTTTAGATAATATGAGATCTCAAATAAATAATTATTTGATAGGACTTTCAAACAATATTCCAGCTTGGACAGGTTCTTTGATAAACACAATCCAAGGTAGTGTAGGAAGTTTGGTAACCTTAGTATTGATTCCATTAATCACCTATCACTTGTTAGTAAGTAAGGATAAAATCCTTCAATGGTGTTATAACAGGATTCCAAAATCAATCAAATATGATACTGTATATCTATATAAAGAAATTAATTTTTCTATGAATGAATTCGTGAAGAGTAGATTATTAATGGCGGTATTTATTGGATTCTCAACCGGTCTAATGCTTTGGTTGTTTGGTATACCTTTCGCTTGGGTAATTGGTTTCATAACCATGCTACTTGACATAGTACCTTATATAGGACCTGTAGTAGCTACTCTTCCAGCCTTAATATTCGCCTTTATAAAATCACCAATGACCTTTGTATGGGTTTCATTCTTGTGCTGGTTCTTACAATGGGTAGAACAAAATATTGTTGGAGCTAAGCTATTTTCTGCATCTTCTGGTATACATGAACTAGTTATATTACTTTCCATAATTATTGGTGGTGGTATGTTTGGTGTATGGGGAATGATTTTATCCGTTCCTGCAGTAATCTTGATAAAGATTTTTGCAGAATTCATTTCTATGAAATTAAAGGGAATCAAGCCCGAATTTACTAAACATGTAGAAAAACAACTCATGAAAGAAATGAGAGAAGAAGAAAATAAGGCTAGAAAAGAAAAATCAAAACAAAAAAGAAATAAAAAATAAAAATTCTAATGGTCATAACTAAGTAATGGTTATGACCATTTTTATTTTAATATTTTTCACTTTTGTTATAAAATAGAAGTGTAAAAATAAAGGAGAGTATTATGGCAGAATTTAGATATAACCCACTTTTAGACGACTGGACAATCGTAAATGGACAAAGACAAAATAGACCAGATATGCCAAAGGATTATTGTGCATTTTGCCCTGGTTCAAAACAAATCAAAGATACTTATACCGTTTTAAAATATGATAATGATTGGCCTTCTATGATGCCAAATCCACCAAAGGAAGATGATGTAGCAACTGATTTTTATAAAACAGCCCCGTCTTATGGTAAGGCGGAAGTTATTTTATATTCACCTGACCACAATGCGTCTCTATGGAATTTATCTGTAGATCATTTAGTAAAACTTGTGGACCTATGGAAGGCAAGATTTATAGAAATAAAAAAAGATAAACATATACAATATATTTTAACCTTTGAAAATAGAGGGAAAGAAGTTGGTACAACCCAGCCCCACCCTCATGGTCAAATATATGGCTATGGATTTATGCCTTTAAGAATAAAAGCAGAATTAGAAAATTCTAAAAAACACTTTGATAAAACTGGAGAATCTTTAATACTTAAAATTAGAGATGAAGAGTTAATGGTTAAAGATAGGATTATAATGGAAAATGATAGTTTTGTTGTATTTTTACCATTTTTCACAGACTATCCATATGGTTGCTATCTTGTTCCAAAAGCAAATGACATCCATAGTTTTGAAGACTTTGACGAAAAAACAAGCAGAGACTTAGCTCAAATACTCAGAGACTTGCAAGGAACTTTTGACCACATGTTCGATAGAGTCTTTCCATATATGATGGGAATTTATCAAATCCCTGTTAATAGTGAATTGGAAGAAGAAAGTAAAGAGTATTATAACTTCCACATTAAATTCTTCCCACCACTAAGAGGTGAAAATTCTATAAAATGGAATGCTTCTTCTGAAACTGCAGCTTGGGCAAAGACAAACCCTAGAAGGGTAGAAGATACAGCAGAAGAATTAAGACAAGCTTATGAAAAGTGGAAAGATATTGATAATAAATAGCTTAAAAGAGTAAAGAGGGCTTTCTAGAGCCCTCTTTTATATTTCTATCAAAATCTCTTCACCATTTGCAGTTTCTATTTCTACAAATTTAAAATTGCCATTATATTTTTTCTTTGTTTCTTTTAAAATCTTCCTTATTTCTTTCGTGTCTAGGTTAAAATCAACCGTCCCATTTGAATTTTCTCTAATTACTTTTTCTAGCATTTTACTTGTTAACTTGTTAAAAACTAAAGAGTTCGGAACTCTTATATTTATAGGTCTTTTTAAGTCATCAGTTTTAATTTTAATTCTCATTATTCTACACTGATGGAAATATGTTCACCATCTTTTCCTTCTATCTCTACAAATTTTCCAAGCATACCTTTTTCTGCCATTTCAAATATTAAATCCATATCAACTCCCTTGAGCATATCTCCAAGATTGTTTCCATTTACATTCATATTTTCCATAAAACTAGTACCCATTTTCATAAAGGCAAAAGGTAAATTGACTTTTACCTTGTCGCCATCATCTAGTATTCTTATTTTCATTATCAACTCATCAACAGGTTTTCTTTGTTCTTCTTTTTGGTAAACAGTTTCAGGTTGAGCTTCATCAATTAGTAAATAATCAGTTGTTGTAGACAATATCTTAGCCAATTTAGGCATTACACTTATATCTGGATATGATGAACCTATCTCCCACTTTGAAACAGCTTGGGCTGATACTCCTAATTTCTCTGCTAAGCCAGCTTGAGTCAAGCCTTCTTTTTTTCTTAAATCACTTATTTTTTCACCTAATTTATACATAATAGATCCTTTCAAATTTAACTAGCTGTAATATATATCACTTAACTTACATACATATTACCAAGCAAAATCGAAAAAATAAACATATTAGGAGTTGAATTAGATGTATTTTTCACAACTTACAGTTTATTTTGGGACCAACTAATAGTTGAATCGTTGATTTTTAGCCATTTAAAAATTTTAAAATAAAAAGTTTAGATTTAAGAAATTCCTAAATCTAAACTCTATTTTTATATCAATATATTCTTTTCTGTTTTATTGTCAAAGAAATGTAATTTACTCTCATCTATATATAAGTTGACATCCATTCCCCTGTCAAATTCTGTATCAGTAACTAGTTTAGCTTGTAATTCAT
Organism: uncultured Helcococcus sp.; assembly: GCF_946998255.1. GTDB lineage: Bacteria > Bacillota > Clostridia > Tissierellales > Peptoniphilaceae > Helcococcus. Next base: position 7,811 of record NZ_CAMPYN010000005.1, read on the forward strand.
GATCATCATCTATATTTAGGTATAGAAGTTTTTCTGACCCTAGCCTTTCTATAAAACTAACTTTAGCCGATAAAGGAATCTTTGTAGGTCTTAAATCATCATAAATGTGTTCAGGTCTTATACCGATTATAATCTCCTTATCTAGATAACCTTTTTCTTCTAAGACTTTACCGTGATTTTCATCAATATGAACTTCTTTACCAAATATTTCAGCAGTGTAAGAATCGCCATTTTTTCTTACTTTACCCTCTATGAAGTTCATTTGTGGAGAACCGATAAATCCTGCAACAAACATATTTGCTGGGTGGAAATATACATTGTGAGGTGTGTCAGCTTGCTGGATTTCTCCCATTGACATTACTACAATCTTATCACCCATAGTCATAGCTTCAGTTTGGTCGTGGGTTACATAGATGAAGGTTGTACCTAATCTTTCATGTAATTTTGAAATCTCAGCCCTCATTTGAACCCTTAATTTTGCATCTAAGTTTGATAGGGGCTCATCCATTAAGAACACTTTTGGATTTCTAACAATTGCCCTTCCTAAGGCTACTCTTTGCCTTTGTCCACCAGACAAGGCTTTTGGTTTTCTATCTAGATATTGTTCTAAGTCCAATATCCTAGCTGCTTCTTCTACTTTTTTATTTATTTCATCAATTGGTCTTTTTGCTAATCTCAAGGCATATGACATATTTTCTCTAACTGTCATTTGAGGATATAAGGCATAGTTTTGGAATACCATAGCTATATCTCTATCTTTAGGTTCAACATCATTGACTAATTTATCATCAATGTATAACTCACCTTGGCTTATTTCTTCAAGTCCAGCAACCATTCTTAAAGTCGTTGATTTACCGCATCCTGATGGTCCAACAAATACAACAAATTCCTTATCTTCAATTTCAAGATTAAAGTCTTTTACAGCTGTGACTCCTCCATCATAGACCTTGTAAATGTTTTTTAATTTTAATCCTGCCATAGTCTATCCTTTCAAATTTTCTAAAATTTCATCAGTTATTTCTATTCCTGCATATTTCAAAGCAAGTAAGCAAGCTCCTTGTACGGGTTGGAGAACAGAATCCACCTTTTTAAATCTAGAATCTTTAGATAAAGCCTCTTCTATAGGATCTGTTAATAACTTTCCTATATTGAAGACTCCTCCAGAATATGAGAAGAATATATCTTCATCTTCAGCAAAATTCAACTTGTTTATTACAGCTTTTATACTTTCTACAGCCTCCTGGCTAGCTTGGTTGATAATTGATATCGCTTCTTCATCACCCATTTCCGCAGCCTTTGATAAGAGTCTAGAAAGCTGTGCAATTTCTGTCCTATTATCTTCTAAATCAAGAATAATACTTATAAAGTCTAAATCATTTTCTAATTCGTACTCAGATTTTATCAATTCATAAAGGTGTGACTTTGGTGCCCTTCCATCTGATTCTCTTCCAAAAAGTCCAATAGCTTGTCTACCCATCCAATAGGCTGAACCTTCATCTCCACAATAAGGACCCCATCCTGAAGATCTTGCTTCTGTTCCTTCAGAGTCAATGCCATAGGCGATTGCTCCTGTACCTAAAACCATATTTACACCTGGTCTTGCTGCTTGTGATCCTGCCCAACCAGCTACAGCATCATTTCTAAGGGTGAATTTTCCATCACCCAGAAGTTTTGAAAATATATCACTGAATAAAATTTTAACTTCAGGAAATGCTTCAAATCCTGGTAAACCCGCAAATAAATGACCTATATCACTTATTTCTTTACCAGCTCTTTCAAGTAAGGTGTTAATCGATTTTTCTATACTATATCTAATATCTTCTTCACTAGTTTGTTTAATATGAACTGTCGGTCCTGATTCTTTTTCTAAAATTTTCCCATTTTCATCAATCATTAAATATGCAGTTTTTGTGCCACCTGCGTCTATTCCTATATACACTTTTGACATAATACCACCTACTTATGCTTTCTGTTGTATAAGAACAATACTGTCAATATAAGCACTAGAGATAAAAACTGTATCATTAAACCAGTTTTTGATTCTATGGAATGTCCATAAAATTGTAGATAGACTCCAATAGCAAATATCACAAACAATATGAAGTTTTTTACTTTACTCTTTTTATAGTAATCCATATCTACTCCTCAATCCATACTAGGTCTGCACCAGCAATTTTAACTTGGTGAGACTTTCCATCTCCTCCATATACAGTAGTTTCTATATCATCTAGAGAATTGTTTATTACTGCATATTTACCTAATTTAGGAAATGCTGCTACTTCTATTCTCAAGTCATCAGCATAGTATTTTTTCAACTCATCTTCCTTATGACTTACATAGTGTATAGCTCTTTTTAACAATCTTGTATTTTGTGTTGAATATGGCAAACCGCTTATATAGAAAGACCTACCCTTTCCAAAATCATTTGCTGCCATATGAACTGAATGATCAAAGAAACTTAATATTTCTGTATTTTCTGTTGTTGCATAAACATTTTGTTTATCATCACCAAAGTCCAAGTCTTCAACTAGGTCTTCAGTTATAAAGTGGTCTTTTACTTCATCAACAAAGTACTTGTTGTTAGATTGTGAAAAACCTATTTCCTTATCAACACCCATTACATCTGCTAATTGGAAATATCTACCATTTGCTTGGTAGGCACTTGGTTCCCCAACACCGATAAATCCACCACCCTCGTATACAAATTTTCTTATATTTGCTACAACTTCTTCATCCATAAAGGCTTTTCCGCCTGAGAATGATGTGTATGCATCACCAGCATTTATAATTACGTCAATATCTTTATCAATTCCATTTTTTACATCATCAAAGTCGATAAATACAACATCCATATCCATTCCAGCTAAGGCTTCTGTAATACCCATATAGGAATATGATAATTTGTACCATTTTCCGTGGGCAACTATCCATGGAGACCATTTTCTTCTATCACCCCAGTGGTTCAAAATAGCCACCTTGGCAGAACTATAAGCCTTCCCTTGGGAAACTATGTCATGGATGTCTCTAAATTCTTGGGTTACTTTTTCAATATAGTCTATAAATTTTGGGAATTGGTAAGCTAGGGACATATATCCACCATAACCAATCCTATCCAAAGGTTCTCTTACTAAGGCTCTTCTTGCTTTTACCCAGTTGTCCTTACCTTCGATAGTTGGATCATTACCTTCATAGAAAGTATCTGGGAAGAAGTATGGTAAAAATCTTCCTTCTGTCATAGGTGTATTTATACTTGAAATTAATCTCAAGGTAACACCGTCACCAACAGAACCTACAACCCCATCCAATCCAATACTTTCAAAGTTTTTAGACCAAGGTTCAACACCTATATAGTGGTCACCCAAGAACATGATAGCCTTTCTACCATGTTTGTGAACTATATCCACTAGTCTTTTAGCTTTTTTAGCTACAAACTTAGAAGTGAAGTCTATATAATCTAAAAAGGCTTTAGAAGGTACTCTAAAGGTTGAGTTGTAATAGCCTTCATCAACAATATCTTCTGGTCTTAATTTATATCCATATTCCTTTTCAAATTCTTTAAAAGCCTTTGGTGATACAGAGTTTGTATAACCATACCAGTCTACATGCTTTTCTAAACCATGTTTGTTAAATACTAAAGAGAATTGGTAGAAGAATGTTGTAAACCTAATTACATCTGTCTTAGGATTTTTTTCTAAGAATTCATCTAAAAATTCTTCCAAATATTCACTGGTTGCATCATACCTTACATCTATTGGAATAGCATGAGGAACTGTATCTGGCCAATCATTTGTAATAAAATTGTACATATGAACTGGATCCCATATACAGTAGGCTAAAAACGAAACGGTATATTCATGGAATGGGATTGTTTTTACAGTTACTATATCTTTTTCTTTGTCAACTTCCCAGTCTGCAGGATCTACTACCTGTCCTGTAGTCCTATCTATAACTTCCCACCATTCTTTAGGATCATGGTCATAGTCAGCCTTGATTTGCTGGTCGAAATATTCTTTGGCAAAGTCAATTTCTGTTTCTTCACTTGTTGCTGTTACAAATTCACTCATGAGATAAAATCTTGTGATTTCTTCTTTATGGTCATTAGCAAAGTCATTGTAACCACGAGCTGTTAAGTATTTTGCATAAACTGATATTCCTTCAAGGTCTTTTAGGTCATCAGGAAGTTTTGTACCATCAGAATCCCTTAAAACATCAGCTCCCAACCTATCAATTAATTCAATTGTTTCATCATAGAAGTTTTCTTCACTTGGTAAAGTTACCCTACCATGAGTTCTAGATTTCTTATAGTCTTTTCTCATCCTTTATCTCCTCCTACCATCATACCTTCTGTTAATTGTTTTTGAACTGAAATATATAAAATTAAAGTCGGAACCATAACCAATACTAAACCAGCATAAAGTCTACCATATTGGGCAGCACCTCTAGATGCTTGTTGTAGGTTGATTAAACCAACCGGTAAGGTTCTTTTTGCATCATCTGGTAATATTGTTAAAGCTAAAATATATTCATTCCAGAAAGATAAAAAGTTAAATAAAATAACTGTTATCACAGCTGGTTTTGCCATAGGTAAAATTATATCTACTAAGGTCTTGAAATAACCAGCACCATCTATTCTTGCTGCTTCTTCATAAGATTTAGATATTGATTGGAAGAAGTTTGATAATAGATAAACTGTAAATGGTACTGCTGATGCTGCATAAATGAAACATAGTATAAGCCTATTATTTAGGAAGAATGTTACTTCAAATTTTTGGTTCAAATCTAATAGCATCATAAATATTGGAACTACAATATATGAGAGGTTTATAAACAAACCAGCTTTCATAATTCCTCTTAATACACTTCTGCCTTTAAATTCTATTCTGGATAATACATAAGCACATGGGATTGCAATTATAAGTAATATTGCTAAAGACCCTGCTGTAACGATTACAGAATTTAAGAAATAGGTCCCCATATTAGCACCTACCCAGGCATTTTTAAAGTTTTCCCAGTAGAAACCTAGGGGTAACTGCCATGGATTTTGATAGAATTCTTTGTTTTCTTTTAGAGAAGCCATAAATACCCAAATTAAAGGAATAAGTATAGAGAGGGCAAATATAGCCATTACAAGATATACAAATATCTTATATAAATTAACTTTTTTCTTCATTTCCCCTCCTAAAATTGTACTGAATCTCTATTTGTTATTCTTGATATGATAGCTGACAATATAAATGAGAATAAGAATACTACTACACCTATAGCTAAGCCGTAACCAAATGATAGATTTGAGTAAGCCTGATCATATTGGTAATTTAACAAGGTTGTAGAAGCACCATCAGGTCCTCCTCCTGTCAAAGCTTTGATAATCTGGAAGGCTATATTTATGTTAGATATAACATAGAATGTTAAAGTAGTTCTTACTGTTTCCCATGATAAAGGTAAGGTTATATCAAAAAATTGTTTAAACTTGCTTGCCCCATCTATTTCAGCCGCTTCATATAAATGATTTGGTATTTGAGACATGGTTGACATATACATAACCATATAATATCCAACAGCTTGCCATACCATGGCAGCAACTATGGAATAATTAACTATTTTCCTATCACCTAAAAATGGTATATTTGTCCATGTTTCAGGATTAAATAATTTTCCTAAGCCATTGATTAAACCGTTATCCATCCCATAAATAGCTGCAAATATCGCTGCAACTACGGCAATAGATAAAATGTTTGGAACGTAAAATATAATCCTAAGGAAATTTTTTCCCTTTAAATCTTCTCTAGTTAAAATAGCTGCAAATATAATTGCTAAAAACATTGTAATCACTGTTACTATAACCATTAAGAATATTGTATTTTGAAAAGCTTTTATAAACTTAGGATCATCCATTAGTATTTTAAAATTATTTAATCCTACAAATTCACCATTTCCAATCGTATATGCAGTTTTCTTATATAAAGAGGATTTGAAAACTGTAAAAGTTGGATACAAAATAAATACGATGTATAAAAGGAAGGCAGGTATTAAACTTAAATTTATAAAAGTTAATTTACTTTTAGAGTTTTTCATAAAACCACCATCTTTCTAATCTTGCTTATAATTGAAATAGGCAGCGGATCTATCCGCCGCCTATCATAATTTATCTTATTGAGCAGCCTTTGCTTCTTCTATTGCTTTCACTGCTTTAACAACATCTGCTTGCCATTCTTCAACTGTTTTGTCTCCGTTAGCTACTGAGTTGATTGTTTCATATAGGGCATCTGTTACTGATACACCTTCAACTGCTGGAGCTTGAGCAAAACCACCAGAAACTATCTTAACATCATCGCTACTTAAAATATCGTAGAATGATTTTGTAAGTGGGTCTTTGATTAATTCGATAGCCTTAGCTGTAGGTATTACAGCACCACCGTTGTTTTGGAATGCTTCTGCAGCAACATCTGAGTATAAGAATGCTATGAATGCTTTAGCTAATTCAGGTTCTTTTGTTTTGGCTGATACCCAAACTTGTTCGTTGAATGAGTAAACATATCTGTCAGCACCTTCTTTGTATGCAGGAACTGGTAATAGACCCCATTCGAATCCTTCAGCTACACCTTCAGCTTCTTTCATTTCGTTTACTACCCATGTACCATTTGGCATAAATAATGATTCATTTTTCATTACTTGTAATTGGTTTTGTGTAAAACTTTCACCGTTAGCTTGAGCTACTGTGTTTTTGTTTACATGTTTTAATATTTTTCCTAAAGCTTTAAAAACTGGTGTTGCTTCTGTTTCCCATGCTTTTGAATCATAGTTCATTAATTTTGTATATAAATCTTGTCCGCCAACTTGGCTAATCAATGCAGGTATCACTGAGTCGTGGTATCCAGCTACTGGATATGTATAGACTGCTGCACCTTCTTGTTTACCTTCTAAAGCAACTAATTCATCAATTGTCTTTGGTAATTCTAATTTTCCTTCTCCAAATAAGTTAGCATTATGGAAGAAACCATTTGGAGCTAGATGTATAGGAGCTAAGTAAACTTTATCATCACCATAAGGATTTGTTGTTGATCCACCTAATGAACCATCAAGTAATTTTTCTTTAGGTGTTTGGTCTTCTCCTAAAATCTTTGCATCAAAAGCGTCTGTGATTTCTAAAACTTGTTTTTCAGCTAATTGAGCTTCAGTAAGTCCAGCTTCTCTACTTAAAGAAATGTAGTTAACATCTGGCGCTTGACCTGATAAGAATTTTGATCTTACTTCATCTTCAATTTGTTGAGAGAATGTTGCTTCAACTTTAGCACCGGATAATTCTTCAAACTTTTTGATTACTTCATTCCATCCGTCGGTTCCGTAACCACCTTCTAAACCTGCAAATGTAAGAGTTTTCCCTTCAAATGGAAGGCCTTCACTTACTTCTTTGCCTGTTTCTTTTCCTGTTTCTTTTCCTGTTTCTTTTCCTGTTTCCTTATTAGTATTAGAACATGCCACAAGTGATAGTACTAACACTAACGCTAATAATAAAGAAATTATTTTCTTTGCCATATTTTCCTCCTAATTAATTTCTTAATTATAGTATAAAGATTATGAAAACATTTGTCTAATAGCGAAAACGATTTTTTATTATAGATTTGCTTATAAAAATAGAATATATACATAAAACAATGGTAATTACCTATTTATTAGAGCTTGGTGTTTTATTACATTTTTGTAAAAATTTTAGCTATTTGACTTATCTTTTCTAATCTAATATAATTATCTAGTGACTATGGAGAGTTGTCCGAGTGGCTGATGGTGCATGATTGGAAATCATGTGTACGGTGCTTTAGCCGTACCGAGGGTTCAAATCCCTCACTCTCCGCCAATGCACTAGATGGGGAAGTAGCGGTGCCCTGTAACCTACAATCCGCTATAGTAGGGTTGAAGTCCCAGCCTAGATATTTTTATTGATGAGATACGCTTAACAAGTGGTGTTGATGCGGGGGTCCCGTGCAACAAAAGCCTATGAACCATGTCAGGTCCGGAAGGAAGCAGCATTAAGTAGTCCCTTTTGTGTGATACGGGGAAGCCTCTTCTGAGCTAACTATTAAGTAGTGGCATTGATAGCTATAACAAAGCTGGGTGTGCGTACATATTTACAAAGATAGGGCCGTCTCCCTTATTTAATCGCCCTATCTTTTCTTTTTTATCTCACATAACAAAAAAGCTTAGTACCGTGTTTGGTAGCTAATGCTTTTTTGATTTGTTTGTTTTCACAACCTATAATTTCTCTCATAAAAAATCCCATCTTCATAGCCTTGTATAGTAGGATTTTTTTTAGCGTTTTCAAGCCTCTTCTCACCCCAGGCTACATATAACTCGTTTTGTTCAATGCCTATATATCTTCTACTTAGTTTCTTAGCAGTTACTGAAGTGGTACAAGACCCAGCAAAAGGATCTAAGATAAGGTCACCCTCATTTGAAGAAGCAAGTATCAACTTGGCTATTAATTTTTCAGGTTTTTGAGTCGGATGACCAGTATTTTCTTCCATAGACCAAAAAGGAATGCTTATATCATCCCAGAAATTGGACGGATAGGTGTCTCTATATTTTCCATTATCTCCCTCTTTCCAGTCTTTGGCCTTGCCACCTTCTTTATAGGGAGCTAGAACTCTTTTTCTTTGTTTTAACTTATCGATATTAAAGGTAAAATCATCACCTTTACTTACATACCAAATATCTTCCATGGAATTTTTCCAATTATTTTTCGAGCCTCTGCCCTTTTCCCTCTGCCAGGTAATTCTATTTCTGACATTAAAATATTCAAGAAGAATGGGACCTATAATCAAAGAAGATTTCCAATCGCAGCAAACATACATACTAGCATTTTCCTTAAGCTTATCTTTTACCATCTCTATCCATGTCCTTGTGTATTTTTCATAGGTCTTGCTATCTTTTTCAGTAAAGATATTTCCATGGTAGTTTTTTCTTAGATTATAAGGCGGGTCGACTATGATAAGGTCTATAGACTCATCTTCTACATTTTTTAAGACCTCAAAAGTATCCCCTATTATATTTTTATTAATCATATCTTTAAAGGCTAAATCTTTTGTAAAGTAAATAGCATTCTGTAAATATTTTCCAGCCTCATCTAAGCCAAAATCTATAGTTTTATTTCTTTTGGATTTTTGTTTCATTTCTATTCCTTTAGGTATTTTACTTATATTTTAAAGTATATGAATTTTAATAACAAGTGATTAATTTAATAATCTTAGACCATTCTTAGTAAGTTCATAGCATTTATCACAAACTTCTTTTATAAAGTTTCTATCATGTGAAACTGAAATTATTGAACCATTAAATAATTTTAGAGCATTTATAATTTCCGGTTGCGATAAAGGTGATAGGTTTCTTGTAGGCTCATCTAAAACTAAAACTTCACACTTATCTAGATTCATTTTTGCAAAAAATAATTTTGCCTTTTGTCCACCTGATAAAGATTTTACATTTCTATACATCTCTTCTCTTTTAAAATTTAGAGATCCTAGATAAGTTGAAATTTTAGAATGTTCATCCTTGGTAAAATCATAAGATAAATATTCGATAGCATTCATCTCATATTCTTCAAGCTCAAAATAGGTTTGTGGCATATATCCAACATTTAGATTTAAATCTTTCAATTCTTTTATTATTATCTTCAATAGAGTTGATTTTCCAACACCATTTTTACCTATAATGCAAATTTTTTCAGGTCCAATAACTTTTAAATTTATATTTTTAGATAAAGTCATACCAGAAATTTCAAGATTTTCTAAATACATATCTAAAATAACTTTTCCATTAGGTACATTTATATCTTCATCAAAATTTATAGATATCTCTTCTTCATAATCGGGTACTTTTGCAAGATTTTCTCTTTCTTTTTCCAATATTTTTCCCATGGATTTAACTGTATGCATCTTATCTTTCAGATTTTTACCAACTTCTGGATTGTTTGGTTTTGTAGCTCTTAATGAATCTTGCACCGAATCATGAATTCTCCTATATCTAGAAACTTTCTTATCAAATTCCTCTTTATCTTTTTTAGCTCGTTTCGTTTGATTGAAAATGTTTAAGGATCTTTTCTCTACATATTCCTGGTAAGTCATAGAGGCAATAGTATGCTTTGCTTTTGAACGCCTCATTATTTGCTCAAGATGGATTATCCTATTTGCAACATTTGACAAAAGTTCAATATCATGCGAAACAAATATAAGTGGTATATCTAAGTTTTTCATGAAATTTTCAAGCCATTTAACCGACTCTAAATCAAGGTCATTACTTGGTTCATCCATCAAAAATATAGTTGGTGATTTCATAAGTTCCACTAGTAAAATATATTTAATTCTTTCACCACCAGATAAGGTTAAAATATATTTATCAGTAGAAATTAAGTCTTCATCAAAATCTAGTTCAACAATTAATTTGTAGAATAGATTATATTTGAAGAATTCATAGGGAATATTTTCGTGTAAATATTCCTCAGTTGTCTTTTTTAGTACTTCTTCATCTATTGCTTGTGGTAAATAGGCGATATTTTCATTGCTTGTAAAAATATCTCCAGAAATAGAACATATATCTTCTATTAATTTTTTATCATATATAGCCTTCAATAAGATTGATTTACCATTTCCCTCTTCACCTATGAGGGCGACCTTATCAGATTTATTTAATGAAAAAGTAAAATCTTCGATCAAAAGGCGTAAGTCTTCCAGTAGGTATATGTTTAGATTATTAATTTGTAGCATAAATCCTCCTTCAATTTTGAGAATGTATGCCATAATATATGGATATTAAAAATTATTGAATTAGATTTTAGATATAAAAAAATCTGTTTATATAGATAAACAGATAGGTCCGTGCTAAATGATATCATATAAAATGGCATACTAAACAGTACAGGAATATAATCCTGCTAACTATAAGTATTAAATTCATTAATCCATTTTATAAAATTACCATCCCCACTCTCCTTTATTGTGATGACTATATTCTATCTTTTTTTTAGATAATATTCAATTATATTTTTCTGATTTCTATTTATTATATTTAATCTTTGATTTTTTAAGTAATTAAGTCTATAATAAGTATAGACTTATCAAGTCATTAAGGATTTAATCCTTACTTGATTGGTGATATTTTTGCGTAATCACTTAGTTTTTGTTTAGTTGCTTAACTAAGTGATTTTTTTATTTTAAATTTTCAAAAAACTTCAAGGATTTATAACCCTTGAAGTCTTTCCACTTATTCTAATGCTTAAAAACCAAACCATTGTCATCAGCACTTATTTGTACCGCTTCTTTTTCCTTGATTTCTCCAGCAAGTAATTTTCTAGCTAGGCTAGTTTCTAAGTTCTTTTGTAAGAATCTCTTAATTGGCCTTGCACCAAAGGTTGGTGAATAAGCATTTTCTATGATGTAGTCTTTTGCTTTGTCATCAATAGATAAGTTAATCTTTCTATCTTCTAGTTTTCTAGCAATCTTTACCAATTCTAAGTCTATGATGTGACTGATTTGATCTTTACCTAAAGGTTTGAACATAACTATTTCATCAATCCTATTTAGGAATTCTGGTCTAAATCTAATCTTCAATTCTTCATCAACCTTGTCTCTAGCTTCTTGGCTTATTTGACTCTTGTCATCCAAGCCATCTAATAGGTATTGAGACCCTATATTTGAAGTCATGATAATAATGGTGTTTTTGAAATCCACAGTTCTACCTTGGTTGTCTGTTAGTCTACCATCATCTAAAACTTGTAATAGAATGTTGAATACATCAGGGTGGGCCTTTTCTATTTCGTCAAAGAGGACTACTGAATAAGGATTTCTTCTAACAGCTTCTGTTAATTGTCCACCTTCTTCATAACCTACATAACCTGGGGCTGCACCAATTAATCTTGATACAGAATACTTTTCCATGTATTCGGACATATCAATCCTAATCATGTTTCTTTCGTTATCAAACATCAAACCAGTTAAAGCCTTGGCCAATTCTGTCTTACCTACACCTGTAGGTCCTAAGAATATAAATGAACCTATAGGTCTATTTTCATCCTTTAGTCCAGATCTAGCTCTTAAGATAGCTTCTGATACAGCTTCAACAGCTTGGTCTTGGCCGATTACTCTTTCTTTTAATTTTTCTCCAAGAGTCAAGATTTTTTCTTTTTCTGTTTCTTGAAGTTTTGAAAGAGGTATACCAGTCCATTTTGAAACTACTTCTGCAATTTCTTCATCTGTTACTTCTTCTTTTAGATCTGATTCTTGACTAGATTTTTCTTCAGCTTCTTTTAATTCTTCTTGTAATTGTGGTAATTTACCATATCTTAGTTGTGATAACTTTTCAAAATCATATGATCTTTCAGCATCTTCAATTTCAATCTTTACCCTATCAATTTCAGCCTTGATATTGTTTATCTTGTCTAAAACTTTTTTAGAATCTTGCCATTTAGCAAATTTTTCATTGTAAAGATCGTCTTTTTGACTCAATTCTTTCTCTAAAGATGCTAATCTTTCCTTTGAAGATTCATCTGTTTCATTTTTTAAAGCTGTTACTTCTATTTGAATTTGTAATATCTCTCTTCTTAGTTTATCTATATCTTCTGGCATTGAATCTATTTCGGTTTTTACCATAGCTGCAGCCTCATCCATTAGATCTATAGCCTTGTCAGGTAAAAATCTGTCTGTTATATATCTATCTGATAAGACAGCCGCAGATATAACTGCAGAGTCAGCTATTCTTAATCCGTGGTGTAATTCATACTTTTCTTTTATACCTCTTAAAATAGAAATAGTATCTTCAACATTTGGTTGATCAACTAATACCTTTTGGAATCTTCTCTCTAGGGCTCCATCTTTTTCGATGTATTGCCTATATTCATTTAAGGTAGTAGCACCTATTACCTTGATTAAGCCTCTAGATAGGGCTGGTTTCATGATATTACCAGCATCCATAGCTCCATCTGTCTTACCTGCACCAACTATCATGTGCATTTCGTCAATGAAAAGTATAATATCACCATCTGAATCTTCTAATTCATTTATGACATCTTTAAGCCTTTCTTCAAATTCTCCTCTATATTTAGCTCCTGCTATCAAGGCTGCTAAGTCTAGAGAAAGAAGTCTTACACCTTTTAAGTTGTCTGGCACATCATTATTTACAATCCTTTGGGCTATACCTTCTACAACTGCAGTTTTACCTACACCCGGTTCCCCTATTAAAACAGGATTGTTTTTAGTTCTCCTAGACAAAATTCTAATAGCTGATCTTATTTCTTCATCCCTGCCAATGATAGGGTCAATCTTACCTTCCCTCGCATCTTTTGTTAGGTCAACTGTATATTTAGCTAAGGCGGAATCTTCAGCTTGACCCGGGTTGTTTTTCTTATCTTCTTTAAATGCTAAAAGTTTTTCTTTAAAACTCTTATAGTTTACACCAAATTTATTTAGAAGATTTACAACTTCATTATTTTTTTCTTTTAATAAGGCTAAGAACAAGTGATCTACACCTATATAGCTATCATTTAATTCACTAGCTTCATCTTCTGCCTTTAACAAGATTCTTTGGTAGGCGGTAGATGCATGAAGTGATCCACCAGCTTGTTCTGATAAATTATCTACCAATCTTTTCAGCTCTTCTCTAATAGTTGAGGCGTCCTTATCCATTAAATTAATTAGTCTAAATACAAGACCATCTGATTCTTGCATCATAGCATAGGCCAAATGTTTTTCATTTAATTCTGGGTTTGAGTTTTTAATGGCTATATCTTGAGCCTTTTGAATGTATTGTAATGTTTTTTCTGAAAATCTATCCATGTTCATATTATTCCTCCATCATTTGTTTATATATTTCTTCTTGGTCTTTAGTAAGTTCAGGATTTTTAATTTTTATCTTCAAGTATAGGTCACCTAACTTACCCTTCATATCCTTAAAACCTTTATTTCTTAGTCTAATTTTCTTATCTGTTTGAATTCTTTCTGGTATGCTTACCTTTATCTTTCCATCAAAGGTATCTATGGTCTTTTTTGTACCAAAGTAGGCTTCCCAAGGACTTACAACTAGGTCTTTAGTGATATTTAACCCTTCTAATTTATCCTTATCACTTATTTTAATTTTTACATAAATATCTCCGTGGATATCAAATTTATCCCCTTTGATTTTTATGGACTTACCATCTGTAATCCCTGCTGGCCATTTCAACTTTATAGTGGTATTTTGTCCACCTAAAGAAACGGGGATTTGTCTTTGACCCCCATGGTAGGCCTCTGCTATGGTTAAGTTTTGTTCTAGATTGTATCTTGGTCTAGTCTTTGGTCTGGCATTTGAAAATTTCTCCCCAAATCCTCCAAAGAAAGAATCTCTTGAGAATCCTCCTCCAGATCTACCAAATATGGTTTCAAAAAAGTCTGAAAATCCACTTCCGCCTGAGCTAGTATAGGTATAACCATAATTTGATGGATCAAAATTCATCCCATCTTGATAGGCAGATCCAAATTGGTCATATTTCTTTCTTTTATCTTCATCAGATAAAACTTCGTAGGCTTCATTTACTTCCTTTAATTTTTCTGCAGCCTCTTCCGAACCCTTATTTAAGTCAGGGTGATACTTTTTGGCAAGCTTCCTATAAGCTTTTTTTATTGTTTTAGAATCAGCTGACTTGTCTACTCCTAATATTTCATAATAATCTTTATATTGCATAATCTAATCTCCAATCTCTCGTATTAACTCTTGTATATCAAAAACTTTGACTATCTTTGACTTTCATTTTTATTATACCCCATTCGATTACATATAATCAAGTTTTATTACTTTTTTTTAACATTTTCTAACTAGATATTTTAGACTAGATTTAATATAATGAAATTTGAAGAATAAAAATCTGAAGGAGTATATAATGTTTCCAGAAAATAAGATAAATAATTGGTATAAATCTTTACCCTACAACAATAAATTAGCATTTTTTTCTACTATTGTAATAGGTTTTATCTGCCACGGTTTTATGATGGCCAATAAATGGCTAAATCTTGACGACATAGTTCAACTTGTAGACACGATGAATAGGACCACTTCCGGCAGGTGGTTTTTAATGTTCCCATCCGCTATAGGAAGTGAATTTTCCCTACCTTGGCTAAATGGATTTTTAACCATATTTTACTCAGCTGTTATGGCATCTGTTATAGTATCAATGTTTGATATTAAATCAAAAATCAATTCCATTTTAATTGGAGGTATCCTGGTAACCTTCCCTACAATAGGTTCACTAATGCCTTTTATGAATACACAAGATTCATATCAATTTGGGGCTATGCTTACTGGTATTGGAGCCTATTTATTAGTAAAAAAAGACAAGGGTTATTTATATTCAATGGTCTTATTTACCCTATCATTGGCTATTTACCAATCATACTTGGGCTATGCAGCTGGTCTCATCTTAGTCTACTTTTTAATAGACTTATTTAAAAAAGAAAAAACTACTAAAGAAATCTTTAATAACTTTTTGAAAATGATGATTTCTTTTACTGGAGCTATACTAATATATTTAATAGTTTCAAGGGGAATATTTGGAAAATATTTGGTTGACTACAAGGGGCTTGATACCATGGGGTCTATACCTCTTAAAGAACTTCCAACAGCAGTATTTTCAACTTACAAGTACATGTTTTTATTTTTTACCGGCCAGGAGTTTAACTATCATTGGTCCTTTATGCCTTATGTATTTGTAATTTCCTTTATTTTACTTATATATTTAATTATTTATTTAGGAAAGAAATCCAAATTAGACAAAGATAGAATGTTGTTTGCAGCTTTTATATTGATCATTCTTCCACCAGCTATAAATGTAATATATATCATGTCATGGCAGGCTGGAGTAATGTTGAGGATGGCCTATGCCTATACTATATGCTTTATCATACCTTTAATTTTAATAGAATATATTTATAAGATTAGCGATAGGGAAAATCAGGAAATTTCAACAATTCCTGCAAATGAAGTACATGAAAATACGGCAAATAAAAAAGTAAAACTCCTACATATAAGCGTTTGGTTTTTAGTTATCGTAAGCTTCTTGTCTGTCTACAACAATATTTATGTAACAAATAAGGCCTACTTCAAGGTTTGGAATACTAACAAGTCTTCTCATGCTTATGCCAACAGGATTTCAATGAGGATAGAAATGGTTGATGGATATACTACAGATACAAAGGTAGTTATGCTTGGGAATCCAGACTCTAGGACTGACTTTACCCAACTCATTGATACAAGAGATACTGAACCATTCATCATAGCTAATCACTTGACTAGACTTTATTCATTTAAATACTATCCTGAAAGATTTTTAGGACTGGATAATCCTATTAGTGATGTTGATGAAATAACTGAAAATCTAGAACCTTTAAGATCAACAATAGAAAATATGCCTTTATATCCCGCCAAGGATTCTATACAAATGATTGATGGAACTATATATATTAAATTTAAGAATATAGAATAATAAAAAAACTAGTTTTCAACTTTGAGTTTTCTCAAAATTGAAAGCTAGTTTTTTACTTAATATAGATATTATTTTTTTTCTAATGTAGATATACTATTTTTCATCTTTTACATACTCAATTATATCCCCAGGTTGACAGTCCAACTCCCTGCAGATAGCATTTAAGGTTTCTAGTCTAATAGCCTTGGCCTTGTTGTTCTTAAGTATTGAAATATTTGATATAGTTATGCCAACAGCTTCTGATAATTCAGTTACAGTCATTTTTCTTTTAGCTAGCATAACATCTAAGTTAACTACTATCATATTGTTAACTCCATTTCTATTTGCAAGTCAGCTGATTTTCTTACTAGCAAGGCTAGTGGGTAAACTAAAATGTGTCCCACCACAAGGAAAATTATAAAGACAAACCAAACTAATAAAAACCATATAGGGTTTCCATTCATCAAGGTCATAACTACATTAGCTATAGTAGAAAAAATAATGGTAAATATTATCTTTTTATCTATTATTTTTAAAATATCAGCATTTTCGTAGGTAAAAATATTACCTTTATGTAAATTATTCAGCAATCTTATGACATCATATATTCCCCAAATTATCATGAAAGAAACTACATAAGAGATTATAAGCCATAAAATTATTTGCGTTTTCAGTTCACTATAAGTCCCCAACAATCTATATGCTGTATATGTACTCACTATATAGCCTAAAGCGATAGTTGCAAATACAAATATATAAGATAGATACTTCAAATTTAATAAGCTTTTTTTTGTTTTTTTATCAAGAGCATTTTCAAACATAATCCACCTCTTTCTATATACATATAATACATCAAATTAAATTGAAGCTCAATAAAAGTTTATTGAAATTCGATAAATATTTATTGTGAAAATATAATAGTTTAAAAAAATCCATATTTAGTACATAATTAAAATATATTATTGGTACTAGTATTATGATAAATAGATTAATATATAGAAATATACAAATTGTATAAGATTTATACATTATAAACCAATAAATTAATAAAGAAATTAACCTGTAATTTATAAGGAGCTTAAATGCTAGAATTAAAAAATATTTCAAAACATTATAATGTAGCTGGTACCGATTTTACAGCACTAGATAACATAAGTCTAAAATTTAGAAAAAATGAATTCGTTTCAATACTTGGACAAAGTGGGTCTGGTAAGACAACAATGTTAAATATTATTGGTGGTTTAGATAGGTATAGCAGTGGTGATTTAATCATTAACAACACATCTACCAGTACATATAGCGATAGAGACTGGGATAGGTATAGAAACCATTCAGTAGGTTTTGTTTTCCAAAGCTATAATTTAATATCCCACCAAAGTATACTTTCAAATGTTGAGCTCGCCCTTACACTTTCTGGTGTTAATAAAAAAGAAAGACGTCAAAGAGCAAAAGAAATGCTTGAAAAAGTAGGATTAGGTGAACATATCAATAAAAAACCTACCCAATTATCAGGCGGGCAAATGCAAAGAGTTGCCATTGCTAGAGCTTTAATCAATGACCCAGACATCTTATTAGCTGATGAGCCAACTGGGGCTTTGGATAGTGAAACAAGTGAAGTGATAATGGAACTACTTAAAGAAATTGCTAATGAAAAATTAGTAATAATGGTTACCCATAATCCAGAGCTTGCAGAAAGATATTCAACTAGAATAATCAACCTAAAAGATGGCCATATAATTGATGACACTATGCCCTATGAAGATAGCACAAAAAATGAAGCTGATCTTACAAGCAACAATAAAACATCTATGTCATTTTTTACCGCCCTAGCACTTAGTTTTAACAACTTGTTAACTAAAAAAGCAAGAACTATTCTTACTGCTTTTGCTGGAAGTATAGGTATAATCGGTATATCACTAATCTTGTCACTTTCTACAGGAGCTCAAGACTATATAGATAGGATACAGGCTGATACATTAACAATGTACCCAATCACTATAGAAGATAATGCTATAGACTTGTCTTCTTTATTGGAGCTCCAAGAAAATAACAATGATGACAAAGAAGATAAGGATAAAAAGGATGACAAGCTAGTAACAACTAAAAATGTAACTACTCAAATGCTTACTGGTATGCAGGCCTTTACTGGAACTACAGAAAACAACTTAAACAATTTTAAAAAACATATAGAAAACAATAAAGACCAACTAAAAGATTTAACTAACGCCATTGATTATGGCTATAATATAAACTTAAATTTATATAACAAAATAGATGATAAAATAACGAAACTAAACCCTTTTGAATATATAGACAATCCTGCGGAAGATTCAGGATTCGCCACATCTTCAAGCAATCAACCTCTTAACGCATGGGAAGAACTTTTAGGCAATAAAAACCTTCTAGAAAGCCAATACGATTTAGTTGAAGGTAAATGGCCTGAAAAGAAAGAAGAATTGGTTCTCTTTGTTGACAAAGATAATCAATTATCTGACCTATCTCTATATCAATTGGGAATATTAAATCCTAATGATCTTAAAGAAAAACAAGAAAAAATTGCCAAGGGTGAAGAAGTAAATGAAATTGATAAGGATATTTCTTATGATGAAATTCTAAAACTCACTTTTAAATATATACCTTCTGTATCATTTTATGAAAATAAAGATGGTTCTTGGATATCTAAGGAGGATGACCAAGAATTATTAGAAAAACTATACGATGATGCTTTAGAATTAAAAATAGTAGGTATTGTAAAGGCAAGTGAAGACTCTAGTGTTGAATCTGAAAGTGGCAAAGTTGGCTATACAAAAGAATTGACCGACTATATCATTGAAAATGTAAACAATACCGAGATAGCTAAAGAGCAATTAGATAATCAAGAAATAGATGTATTTACAAAAAAACCATTCTTAAAGGCTGGAGAAGAGATACAACCTGCTAAGTTAGAAGAACTACCTGAAAATATAAGGGCATATGTTTCTACTTTACCAGAAAAAGAACAAAAAGAAGCTTTGATTAATTTTGCAGAAGCTTCAAAAAACACTCTTGAAGATAATCTTAAAACTTTGGGGATAGTAGATAAAGCAAGTCCAAACTTCATTAATCTATATCCTAAAGACTTTGAGTCTAAAGAAAAGATAGATGATTTTATCAAAGACTATAATTCAAATATTGATGATGAAAACAACCAAATTAAATATACAGATTTTGTTGGATTAATCATGTCTTCTGTAAGTAGTATAATCAATGTAATTTCATATCTACTTATCGGATTTGTTTCAATCTCATTGATTGTATCCTCTATAATGATTGGAATCATCACTTATGTTTCAGTTCTAGAAAGAACAAAAGAAATAGGTATCCTAAAAAGTATAGGTGCAAGCAAAAAAGATATATCTAGAGTCTTTAATGCAGAAACCATTATAATTGGCTTACTATCGGGGTCTCTAGGCATATTAATTACAGGCTTATTAATATTACCAGCAAATAACATTATAAAATCCCTAACAGGAGTAAATAATTTTGCAGTACTTCCTATTAAAGCAAGCCTCCTATTAATTTTATTAAGTGTTACGCTTACCCTAATAGCAGGAATAATTCCTTCTAGAATAGCAGCAAAAAAAGATGCTGTTGAAGCATTAAGAACTGAATAATAAGCAAAAAGAAGGCTAATTAGCCTTCTTTTGTTTTTATATATTTTATTTTCTAATATTTTGTTACACCATCTTTTGTAACCCTAGCCAATACTAGAGGTTCCATTTCTGGTTTTTCATCTGACAAGCTATAAGCTTCTAATACTAGGTCTTCTGCTGATTTTACTGCAGCTTCATCATTTGTATAAAGAATAGCTATTGTATCACCTTTTTTGATTTGATCGCCTGTCTTTTTAACAAGTTTAATACCTGCTGCAAAATCTAGTTCATCATCTTTGGTTTCTCTTCCGGCACCAAGGATTACTGAGGCATTACCTACTTTTTCAGTATCCATTTCATAAACGTATCCATCTCTATCTACCTTTACTTCATGGTGGATGGCTGCCTTGTCAAACTTATCAAAGTCTTCAATATATGACTTGTCTCCACCTTGGGCTTCAACAAATTCTAAAAACTTATTGTAGGCTGAACCGTCTGCTATGGCACCCTTAACCATTTCTCTGGCCTCATCTATATCTTTAGCAATCTTTGACATATAAACTAGGTTTGCTGCTAATTCTAATGAAACTTCTTCTAAGTCTTTTGGTCCATGACCCTTTAAGGTTTCAACAGCTTCTTCTACTTCTAAGATATTACCAATATTGTGACCTAGAGGTATATCCATTTCTGTAATTAAAGCTATTGTAGATTTTCCAGCATTTTCACCTATGGATACCATTTCTGTTGCTAATTCAATAGCATCGTCTAAGGTCTTCATAAAGGCACCTGAACCTGTCTTAACATCTAATACTATAGCATCAGATCCAGCTGCAAGTTTCTTAGACATAATTGAGCATGCTATGAGTGGTATTGAATTTACAGTAGAAGTAACATCTCTTAAAGCATACAACTTTTTATCTGCTGGAGCCAAGTTACCTGTTTGCCCAATAACTGATATACCAATTTCATTTACTTGGTCTATAAATTTTTGGGTTTCTAAGGATGTTTCCATACCAGGTATAGACTCCATCTTGTCTACTGTACCACCAGTATGACCTAGGCCCCTACCTGACATTTTTGCAACCTTTGCTCCTAAAGCAGCAACTATTGGAGTTAAGACTAAGGTTGTTTTGTCACCTACTCCACCTGTAGAATGCTTGTCTACCTTTATACCTTCAATTTTTGATAAGTCTACTACATCTCCACTATCTCTTACTAGTAAAGTAAATTGTGTAGTTTCTTTTTCTGTCATTCCATTAAAGTATATAGCCATCAATAAAGCTGATACTTGATAATCAGGAATTTCATCTTTTATATAGCCATTGACAAAAAATTCAAGTTCTTCTTTACTTAATTCAAGTCCTCTCTTTTTTTTGTCTATAATATCTATCATTCTCATTTTCTAATCCTCTAATCTATCTGGACCAAATCCCATTGGAACTAGGTCTTTTAGTTTAAATACCTTATAGTCTTCCTCATTTATAGCAACTACTACTTCAAAAGTTTCTGGATCGCAAGTATCCATAAGAGCTTGCCTGCAAACTCCGCAAGGAGGTGTCAATTGGGTCACCTCTCCATGAAGTCCACCCACTACAACAATTCTTTTATACTTTTTGGACCCTTCAGCAATAGCGTGGTATATGGCATTTCTTTCAGCACATATACCATTAGTCAATGAAGGAAGTTCGATATTTACACCAACAAATTTATTGCCATCAACATCTGTAAGTACAGATGCTACACTGAAATCTGAATATATAGGGTTGGCATTTTTCAAATAATCTAAGGCCAACCTAATATCTTCTTTTATCATTTAAGACTCCTTTTATTTTTCAGCTTCCTTTGCTAGGTTAATAAGTCTTGATGTTCCTAATCTTGTAGCACCTAAATCAATAAATTTTTGTGCATCTTCTAAGCTTGAAATACCACCAGCAGCTTTAATTTGTACATGGTCTGCTACGTGGTCTGCAAATAGTTTAACATCTTCAAATGTTGCTCCACCTGAAGCAAATCCTGTTGATGTTTTAATGAATTCAGCTCCTGATTCAGAAACTAATTCACACATTTTAATCTTTTCTTCTTCTGTCAATAAAGCTGTTTCAATGATTACCTTTAAGATCTTATCTCCACATGCTTTTTTGATTTCTTTCATTTCTTCTAAAACATAGTCATAGTTTTTATTTTTCAATTCGTTTATGTTTATAACCATGTCGATTTCATCTGCACCATTTTTAATAGCATCTTCAGTTTCAAAAACTTTTACTTCTTTTGTTGAATATCCATTTGGGAAACCGATTACTGTACAAATTGCTACCTTATCTCCAGCATATTCTTTTGCTCTTTTTACGTATGAAGCAGGTATACATACTGAAGCAGTTTTAGCTTCTGCAGCTTCATCAATTAATCTTTTTATATCTTCCCATGTAGCTGTTTGAGCTAATTGTGTATGGTCTGCGTATGATAATATTTTTTTAATGTCCATTTCTTTTCCTTTCTTGGGGATAATATCCCAATTTAAAATTATTATCTTATATAGTAAATATACCACAATTAAGGCAACTTAAGCAATATTTTTGAAAAGGTTTATCATTTGTTTTCTGTTGAATTTTCTGCTTATTTCGTATAGTTGTTTTATCATTCTAAAATATGTATATTATGCCATCTTTTATTGACAAATGATATAGAATATGATTATATATATAACAATAATATATTGATTATTATTATTGTAAGACAGAAATATAAATCTGAATAATTATTTTCTATTATACTTATAGAAAGGATAATTATTCATTTTAAGGAGGCCTAAATGAGAAAGAAATTAAGCCTATTTTTAATTTTATTAGCAATTTTTCTTGTAGCTTGTACACCTCAGAAAAATTCACTAAAAGATTTTGTTATTCATTATGAATTTAGATTAGCTGCCAAACCTCAAGAAGGCGAGGATGAGCCTTCAGACAAAAATCATTATGTAAATTTTATCATTCAAAATAAGACCCAATCTGAAAAGAAAGATGTTTACGTCACTATGAAGGCTAAAAGAAAAGATACCGGTAAGGAAGAAGAGATATTAAACTTCAAAATTGATAAGATGAAAGCCAAGGAACAATATAAATATAATAGAAAACTTGAAGATTTTGAAATGAAAAAACTTAACAACTCAGAAGGCTTCCCAAGAAACTTTAGGCCTATATTTGAGATTAAATAGAACTGTTGGCATTTAAAACTAAAAGAGATGCAAATCTTGCATCCCTTTTAGTTTTTTATTATGCAATATTTTCTTTTCTTTCAATATTTTGCATATCAATATATGTTTTATATCTTTTATGAGTTTTATAAAGATTTTCATGGACATCATTCCCTGTGATTTGGCCGTTTTCCATAAATATTACCCTATCCATATATTTCACAGTCGATAATCTATGCGTAATGAATAAAATCATCTTATCACTTAAGTCTCTCTTTATAATCTCAAAGACTATATTTTCTAGTTCAGAGTCTAAAGACGAAGTCGATTCATCCATCAATAGGACATCAAAATTTGTTATAAGTGATTTTAAAATAAGTATTCTCTGTTTTTCTCCAGCAGATAAATTTTTAGCTCCTAATTTAAAATCATAAGACATATATTCTTCAGAACTTTCCCCTAGAGCCTTGTCTAATCTTAATTCTTTTATATACTTATCTATACTTTCATAGTCTAAGGATTCTTCTCCCAGTTTTAAAAATTCTTCCAGGTTCGAATATACTATGCTATTTTCTTGAGGAACTAATTTAATTTTTTCCCTTAAAGACTTCAAGTTAATATCATTTATATCGACTCCATTTATAAAAATATTGCCTTTCTTTAGCTCATAAAGTTTTAATAAAAGTTTAAATACAGTTGACTTTCCAGCACCCGAATCCCCTACAAGAGCTATTTTTTCACCGGGACCTATATTTAGATTAATATCCTCTATTCCATAATCCTTTTTAGGATATGAAAAATTAACATTCTTAAAACTAATATTATCTATTTTTCCTATATGTTTTTTATCATTTTCAGTAAAGTCTTCTTTTGCAAGATCTTCATATACCTGAAGCTCCTTTTTATTTACCTTAAGTCTGTTTAGGTCAGAAAAGAAATAACTTATATTTGATATAGGATTTAGCAATTGAAATATATATAGTAAATAGGCTATCAAGACACCTACACTAATTTTCCCCTGATTTACTCTTGATCCACCAACAATAAATATTATAGCTATTATAGCGATTAGAAATATAGTTAAAAATGGTTGGGCAAAAGAGTCAATTTTTCTATTTTTTGAGGAATATCTTTTTATTTCTTTAGAATTTTCATCCAAGTTTTTTATAATATCTTTTTGTCCATTTAATGATTTTATATATATATTATTGTTAAAAATATTAGATAGTTTTTCAATATATTTAGAATTTTCGAGTTGAAAGCTATTAGAATACTTTCCTGAAATAATAGAAATTGGCATTACTACTATCATTATGCATGGTAACATGGTTAGCAAAACTATGCTGAGCTTAGAGTCTAAGCTAAATAAAAAATAAATTGAGATTATAACAGTTACTATAGCACTTATTATGTTAGGAATACTCCTTCCATAAAAATTTTTTATAACAGATATGTTGTTATCTAAATGACTAGGTAATCTTTCTACATTGATAGTATCTAAACTTTCTTCACTTGAGTAAACTATACTACTTATAATATTTTCCCTAATTTCAAATGCCTTATTCTCTGATATATTTACAAAGCTTATATTTCCTACAGAGACCAAAATTGTTTGGAATAAAAATAAAATAACCAATAAAATTTTATTGTCCATAAAATTTAATACATTATCAATATTATCAACTATAAGGCTTACCAAATACGGAATATAAACACTTATAAGCGAAGCTAAAATTAAAGTTAAAGAGCCTATTATATATTTTATTTTCATATTGAATGTATTATTTGATATATTAAAGCCTATATATTTATTTCCTTTACCATCTACTTTTATATATTTATTAATAAATCTTTCTTGTCTTTTCATAATACTCCCTGTTAATAAGCTAATTTTACATATTAGTTCAAAATTTCTTTTTTTTTGTATAAATATCGTTTTTTTTATATAATATTTTATTAATAATATTCTAGCACATCAATTACCGTCTTTCAAATAAAAAAAAGCAGAGACAAATAAAAAATATGTCTCTGCTATAAATTTATATTTAGATTTGTATTAAACTATATGTTTAATTTAATTATCATATTTCATCAATATAAGGTATGGCTTCCATAGCTCCTTTTCTAGATATAGTGATGGCTGCCACCTTAGATGCAAATTTCATTGACTCTTGTAAAGATTTATTTATAGATAATGAATATACTAAGCTACCTATATAGCTATCCCCTGCAGCTGTAGAATCTACTGCTTTTACCTTGTTAGCTTCAACTAAAAAGCTTTCATCTTTTCCATGATACAAGGATCCTAGACTTCCAAGCGTGATTATAAGGTCTGTATTGTATTTATCATAAAATTCTTTTGCTTCATTTTTATACCAGTCAATATAATGGTTATCTTTAGTGTTTTTACCCATAAGTTCCAAAAACTCTGTTTCATTTGGAATAAATAAGTCTACTTTTTTCAACAATTCTTTGTTGAAATCTTGATTGTATGGAGCGGGGTTTAATATTATATATTTTCCTTTTTCACTAGCCTTTTCTATCACATATTCAATAGTTTCCATAGGGATTTCAAACTGCATTAGTATAAAATCAGATTTATCTATTAAATTATCTATATCGTCAATATCTTCTTTTGTAATACTGTAATTCGCACCTGGATAAACAATTATATTGTTGTCAGAATTATCATCAACTGTAATCATGGCTGTACCTGTAGGAAGTTTTGACCTTTTAATGGCAGCTGTATCTATGCCCTCTTTTTTCATAAACTTGATTATTTCGTCTCCTACAAGGTCATCACCAACCGCACCTGCAAAACTAATATCACCTTTCATTTTAGCTATAGTCATGGCTTGGTTGGCACCCTTGCCACCAAAACTTTCTTTCATATTATTAGCTAAAATCGTTTCGCCTAGAGAAGGTAAGCTTTTTACATAAAGGGAAATATCTTTATTGATGCTTCCTATTACTAATATTTTTTTCATATTACTCCCTCTATTTTTCCAACAAGTCCTTATAAGACTCCTCATTAAAAGCTATCTTCACCTTACCAGCTTTGATTTCTTCTATCTTAGATAATATCTTGTTATAAGTATCTTGGTCTAAATAACTTTCTTCAATATAAGGATTCAAGCTTAGTGAATTTTCAGCAAATCCATATGCCACTTTTCTTTTTGCATCTTTATTTGTAACATCTCTTAGGGCTTGGTCTGTAGCCATTTTATAATCTGGACTTATCGACATCATGATATGAGGACTATCCTTGCTAGTTTCATTTAATCCATAGCTTATGGAAAATCTAGACATATCTTCAGCTGCTTCATCTACCCCAAGGCCGCTTTCACCTCCTGTATGGTAGATAATGTCTATGCCAATTTCATATAAGTCTTTAGCCTTAGCTTGTCCTTGACTATAGTCAGAATAATTTTCAAGGTGTTCTGTTTTCAAAGCTATTTGCTTATTTAATTCTTCAGCTGCAGCTAGGATACCACTCTTAAAACCATATTCGTGGTAATCATTCAGTAAATCAGATTTCACGCCGATAAAACCTACCATATTGGACTTAGTTTTTAATCCAGCTGCATAACCTGCTATAAAGGCAGCTTCTTCACTTTTAAATCTTACTGATAATAGATTTTCTCTTTCTGGATCTATGACACTATCCAAAACTATAAAGTTTACTTGTTCATTTTGGTCGGCCATATTTTCAAAAGCCGTATTATTTATGAAAGAGCTACCTATGATTGTCCTATAGTCTTTTTTTATAAGACTTTCAATTGTGGACATATAATCCTTGTCCTTGTTTCCCTTATGAGTTGTATATGAATAAGCATCTCCTAGAGCCTCAATACTTTGGCTTATTTGTCCAATCTTTGGATCCTTATCAAGCCTGTTATCAGAAAGCACACCTATCTTATGACTTGCCTTGTCTCCAAAACTGCAAGCTGTCAATAAAAGAAAAAGACTTAATAGTACTGCCAAGTATTTTATTTTATTTTTCATATTCTTTCTCCTTTTCTTCCAACTCTTCGTTTAATTCAAGCCATTCTAAGCTTAGGTCTTCTTTTTCTTGATTTAAATCATTAATTTTAGAGCTTAATTCATCAGCTTTAGCAAAATCTTCATAAACTTCAGGTTTAACTAAATCTAAGTTTATAGCTTCAACTTCTTGGTTAATTTCTTCAATTCTTTTTTCAGCTCTTTTTATTTTATTTCTAATATTTCTAAGGATTTTTTGTTCTTCTCTTTCCTGCTTCATGGATTTTCTTTTTTGAGTCTTGTTAACTTTAACACCCTCTTTAGCAGTTTCTGTTTCTTGTTTGCTTAGGTAATAGTCATAGTTTCCATTATAGATATGGACTTTTTTATCCTTGATTTCAATTATTTTGTTGCATACCTTATTTAAAAAATACCTGTCGTGACTAATTATAAAGGCTGTAGCCTCATAATTATTTAAGGCATCTTCTAAAACTTCCTTAGAATCAATATCTAAATGGTTGGTCGGCTCATCCATTAGCAAAAAGCTTGCATCAGAAAGCATAAGCTCTAAAAGGCTTACCCTCGCCCTTTCTCCTCCGCTTAAATCTTCTATCATCTTAAATATATCATCACCGATAAATAAAAATCTTGCCAAATAAGATCTAAGGTCATAGTGGGTTAAATATGGATACTTGTCCCAGACTTCATCCAAAATAG
>NZ_CAMPYN010000006.1 GCF_946998255.1 uncultured Helcococcus sp.
TAATTTTATAGATATTCACATCTGGTTCTAATTCATAGATTACATCTTTTCTTTCTACAACAATTTTAGCCCTTGCTTTCAATTCTTTATCTGCATTGATCTTATCTAAAAATCTCTTTGACGGATTTATAGCTGTTGCATTTTTCATAGTCTTAAGCATGGTATAGTCACCATTGGTATCACCATAAGCATAAGACTTGTTTATATCTATATTGTATTTTTCAACTAGTCTATTTATTTCTTTTTGCTTAGACTTTGAGTCCCACATTTGACTTATCTGTCCTGTAAATACTCCATACTGGTCAAAGAAATATTCAGTACCACTGGAGTCAGATATATCATATAAGTCTCCCAACATTTTTACTAAATAGGTTGGAGATCCTGAAACAAAAAACACCTTATGGCCATTCTCTTTGTGAAATCTAATCCTATCCCTAGTGTAGGCATAAACCATTTCTCCGCCTTCTTCAATTACTTGTTTGGCTGTTTCAAGTATAAGTGATTCATGAATGCCTGTTAGTTTTTCCTTATAGATATCGCCCATTTTTGAAATAAAGTCATCATAGTCACCATATCTCTTTTCATAGGCTTCATACTTGGCTTTTAAGTTTTTTATATAGGCTTCTTGGTCTATAATTCCATATTTTACAAGCTTATTGAAATGTTTAAGCATTATAGATTCCCTAACTAGGGTACCATCTATATCAAAAAATGCTCCTATCATTTGGTCTCCTTATAAGTACTTTACTTACTTTCTAGTTTTCGCTCTTGTTTTTTTAATCTCTTTTGTTGAGCCATTTGTTGTTTTTATTATTTTAGTTTCTTGGTCTTTGTCTACTGTTTTTATAATTTTGGTTTCTTGGTCATCATTTTTTGTTTTAATAATCTTGGTTTCCTGGTCTGCATTAGCAGTTTTTATAAGTTTTGTATCTTGGTTTTCGTCATCAATTTCTTGTTTTACTTGCTTATTTTTTACTACTGCTGTTTTTTCTTCTTTTTTTTTACCCTTGGATAAACTTTTTAAGCTATAGCCCATTGAATCAAACACGGATAATATCATATTTGTAATAAGTGATATTGCTCCATATACTCCAACTAATATTCCTAAGCTTATTATATTTAAACCTGCTTTCATTAAAATATTCTTATATCCTATAACTAGAATTACTGCCCCAACTAAAATTATAACCAGGGACAATCCGTAGGATAATTTTTTATTTTTAAGTGTAGTGTGTAAAATTACCGTAACTATAATTGCTACCAAAGCAACTATTGGAACTAATGAGTTTGCACCCGAATAGTCTTTTATCAAATCTAATATTGACTTCATCTTTTCTCCTATCTAGAATTTGTATTTTTCAATCCAAGCTAATTCTTCATCATTTAATGAATAGTCATCTTGGTTTGTTAATACATCTGCCTTATCTTTTTTTATAACTAGGGTATGTTCAAATTGGCAAGATTTTTCTCCATCTCTGGTCCTTGCTACCCAACCATTATCATCTAATTTCATCTTCCAAGTTCCTATATTTATCATAGGTTCTATAGTGATAACCATATTTTCTATAAGTCTTCTACCTCTTCCTTTGACTCCATAGTGTGGTACTTGCGGATCTTCATGCATATCCTTACCTATACCATGCCCTACAAAGTCTCTTACAACAGATAATCCTTGGTCTTCAGCAAAAGATTGGATGGCATGGCCAATATCTCCCAACCTATTGCCATCTATGGCAACTTCTACAGCCCTATCAAGACTTTCCTTGGTTACATCCATAAGTTTTTGGTCTTGGTCTGAAAGCTCACCAATGGCATATGACCAGCAAGAATCAGATAAGTATCCCTTATATTCTACAACATTATCTATAGATAGGATATCCCCTTCTTTCAAAATGTCATCTTCTCTTGGAAATCCATGGCAAATAACATCATTTAAAGATGTACACAAGGCATATGGAAAGCCTTGGTAGCCTTTTTGAGCTGGTCTTGCGCCCTTGAATTCCATAAAGGCATCTGCAAAATCATTCACTTGCATGGTTGAAATTCCTGGCTTCAAAATTTTTCTTATAGCCAGGTGGGTCTTACATAAGATTTCTCCAGCAGCCCTCATTCCTTCAATTTCTTCACTTGTTTTAAGCACTATCATAATTAATCTCCAATAATTTTTACAAATTCTTCATCATTTTTAATTGCATCAAAGTCTGGATCATTCTTCGCATAATCAATAATATCTCTATTTAAATCCACCGATTTTTTTAAATCTTCTAAAGCTTTTTCTTTTTTATTTAACTTCATATAGGAACATGCCCTATTGTAATAAAGAGATGATTTCGGCGGTGAAACATTTTCTATAGCCTTATCAAGAATGGCTATAGATTTTTCATACTCCTTATTCTCTATAAATAAAGCTGATAAATTTAGATAAATAAAGCTATAGTCTTTTTTCCTCTGCATGGCTTGGTCATAAAAGTATAAGGCTTCATCATATTTTTTTAACCTTCCATAGACTACACCCTTATTGAAATATGGTCTAAAATATGAAGGTTCAATCTCTATAGATTTGTCTAAAACTTCTAGGGCCTTATCAAATTCATCAATATTTTCATAAATGGCTCCCAAATTGTTGTAGGCCATATAATCATCAGATCTTAAGCTTATGCTTTTTTTATAATATTTTATAGCCTCTTCATGCCTGTTTTGAATATCCATTAGGTTAGCTAAGAAGAAATATGCCCTATCATAGTCTGGTTTAATTTTTATGCTTTCCTTGTAAAAGCGTTCAGCTAGGTCGAAGTTATCAAGTTTTTCATATTCCATGGCCATGCCATAAAGGGCCTCTGCTTCATTAGAATCTAGTTTATGTATTTTTTCAAAATATTCTAAAGCTTTTTCACAGTTTTCTAACTCATCATATATGAAAGCTTTTTTATAATACAAATCAATTAGCTCATCTCTACTTGCATATTTTTCTGCATTCTCAAAAAGAGCCAAGGATTTTTCTAAGTCTCCAGATTCGTACAAATTTTCAGCCATAGTATAAAAATTTTTATATTTTAAATTCATTTTTACCTCATTATTCATTATATCAAAAAGTTGGTAAAATTAAACATGTTCATGCTTTTATTATATTTGCTTATTTGGTAAGATATTTCTAAGGAGAATTTATGAAAATAAAAAAAGATAAGATTTTTAATTATTTATTGATTTATGGGATTGCTTGCTTGCTTATAGCCTCTTTATATGATTTAGATATCAACAAAGCCCTATACAATAGAAATGGCATATATCCAAACTTTTTCAGGTTGACTGCAGAGATGCCTATGATCATTATTTTTTCTACAGCTTGTCTGACCTATATAAGATTTGGATTTTATAGGACGAATAAAATACTTTTAGCCTTACTTGCAATAGCTTCTGTTGGATTTCCATTAGTTTCATCCTTCACCAGCTTGTCGTATTTTGAAATACATAATGTATTTTTCAGTTTACTTATATTCTTATTTTATATGGCGTGCAGTTATTTAATATCTAGATCTATAGATAGTAAGAATAGGAATAGGGTCTTAATATATTCTTTATTTGTTATCATATCTATAATCTCTATACTTTTAAGTTTTTCTATACTTAAGGGTATTTGGGGTAGGACAAGATTTTTCCCAATGCACCAGGGAAATGACTACACCATGTTTACTCATTGGTGGCAAATTCCGGGAAATAGCGGCAGTGATATATTTAGATCTTTCCCTTCAGGACACACAGGAGCAGCAGCTAGTACTTTTGTGCTTATATTACTTCCATCTGTATTTTATAAAAATAAATTTATTAAAAAATATGAGAATTTCTTTTTATTTGGACCTATCGTATGGACCTTATTGGTACAATTTGCAAGGATATTTGATGGCGCCCATTATCTTAGTGATACTGCAGCTTCCATTATAATAAGCTGCCTAGTGATAAGTCTTACTAAAAATATGCTTAAAAAATTTATAAAATAAAAAAACTAGAGACCTTGACTAATTTCAAAAGTCGAGGTCTCTATCTCTTTATTTCCCTATTTTATTAAATTAAATCAAAATGTTTTAAGGCGTTGTATATTCCATCATCTTCAACATTTGTTGTAATATAATCTGAAACTTCCTTTACAGGATCTGATGCATTTCCCATGGCGACACCAATATTTGCACTATGAATCATGTCATAGTCATTTAAACTATCACCAAAGGCAAAGGTATCTTCTTGGCTAGCCTTGCAGTATTTTAAAACTTCTTCAATGCCTGTATACTTGTTTACACCCTTAGCTACAATTTCACCATTTACACCGTAATTTATTAGGTCAAAATCTTTGTCTATATGTTTTTTCATTTCTATAAGTTGTTCTTTATTTTCAGCATAAACAGTTAGCTTGCTAATAGGTGTCCTATTTTCAAAATACTCTTCTAAACTCTTTGGTCCTGGAATGCCATAGTGGTAGGCAGCATGTTCATATTGGCTTTCTAGCATTAATTCTTCTGCTGCTTTTAACTTGTCAGAAAAATCTTTTCTAAGTCCTGAGTTACTATATATTTCTTCTGTACCCTCTAGAATAAAAGGAATGTTTAGGGTGCTTAAAAAATACATTAAATTATCTGCTGCTTCATCAGACATTACCTTGTTTAATATAACTTCATCACCGACTTCTACATATCCACCCGCTGCAGCTATTATCCCATCAAAACCGAATTCTTTTAATTTTTCTGGTATTTCTGCATATGACCTACCTGTACAGATGTAGATTTTATGTCCGTTTTCCTTGGCTAATTCCAAAGCTTTTATGGTTGATTGGCTGATTCCTTCTTCATGACTTAACAGGGTACCATCTATATCAAAAAATAGATATTTCATTTAACTCTCCTTATATAATTTTCTTAAAAATTCCAACGTTCTAACATCTTCCTCTTTAGGATATTCATAAGATAATTTTTCAGCTATATATAAGGCTATTCTCCTATATAAGCTCGCCATTTTGAATATTCCTGTCCAAAAATCATTTTTTCTATCCAGGTTTGCTATATATTCGAATTCATCGAAATAATCATTTTCTAAATAGGTCTTCAAATTAGACCCCATAGTATCTACAAAAATTCCACCATCATATTTTATGCTTATATAAATATTTAATAAGTCTAATAGTTCATCCAATAAGTCATCAAATTTTAAATTGGACTTTATTAAATCACCATCTTGTCTAGATAGTACTGTTTCGGACAGATCAATATAGAAGTCAACTGCTTTACTTTCAAATTCAAACTTATCAGGAATTAACCAATAATTTTTTTCATCTGTACTATTTGTTATAGCTTTTACAAATGAATCCTTGTCAAATAAAACTTCATAAGACCTATATTTTTCTAAAAAGATTTCCATGTCTTCTTGTTTAAGTAAAAATAGCTGTAAAAGCTTACCAGTCCCAGTGACTATTTTACTATCAACATAGTGGATTTCCTTGTATTGGTATTCTTGCATTTTAGATATAATTTTATCTTTAGATAAAATAGTCGAGTCCAAAACATCCTTTAGACTGTCATATCCATCTAGTCCTACTATAAGAGTATGAAGATTTAATCCTCCACTATAGGAAAATTTTAACCCCTTATTAAAAATATATATAAGACTTCTGATATTTTCATGTTTTTCTAAGTCGATCCTTAATTGATCCATATAATTATTTTTCATCTCAACTCCTAAAATAGACTATATATTTAATTGTATTATATATGTTTTTTTTGTTCAATTATTTATAAATTGATTAATTTCTATTTATTATATATAATACTTATGGATAAAAAAGAAATAGGAGGTAAGTATGTTAAAAGAATTTAAGAAATTTATTTCTCAAGGAAATGTTCTAGACCTAGCTATAGGTATGATAATTGGTGCATCTTTTAAAGCTATTGTGGACTCATTTGTAAATGATATTGTTTCACCAATTTTAGGTATTTTCTTAGGCGGAATAGACTTTTCACAATTATCAATTACAGTTGGACAAGCTCAAATCATGTATGGTAACTTCATCAACTCAGTAATCAGTTTCTTAATCATTGCTTTCGTATTATTTATGGTTGTTAAAGCTATAAATACAGCAAAAGAAAAAATGTCAAGAAACAAAGCTGTTGAAGAAGCTGTAGAAGAAGCTGCTCCAAGCAAAGAAGAAATTTTATTAACAGAAATCAGAGACTTATTAAAAAAATAAGCCTATAAGAAAACCAGTCTAGAGGTTAATCCTCAGACTGGTTTTTACTTTTCTATTTATTTTATTCCTACTGCATCTTTGGCAAGTTGGTCGGCCATATCATTGTATTTATCATTTGAATGGGCCTTTACCTTAACAAATTCTATATCTATAAGTTCTTTTTTTTCATTTATAAATTTTTGGTAGTTTTGAGTTAGGTCTAGATTAGCCTTCCACTCTCCTAAAGCCCAGGCTTTGATACCCTTGTAGTCAAAGTGAATAATAATTTTGGACATTCCCATGTCTATAGCCTTATTTATGGCTTCTCTCGCACCATAGATTTCCCCAGCTACATTTCTTTGGTCGGCATAGGCCTCGTTATCTATAGCTCCATTTAGCTTCATTTCTCCATCTTTGTGGATTAAAACTATACCATAACCAAATACTTTTGTCTTTATATTATAGGATCCATCTACATAGGCAATTACAAGGTCTTCATCCAGCTTATCAAGGTCAAAAACTGAAAGCTCTTCACCTTTTACAAAATTTTCAGCCTCTTCATAGGTCTTAAAACTCTTGTATTCAGCTCCTTTGAAGCCATTTACATAAGTCTTTACTTCATCCCAATTATCAAAGACACCTATTTTTTTGCCTTGCCTTACAGCATAATATTTTTTACTCATAATGATCTAAATTGTGTTCCCTAGATGAGTGAGCTATTCTAGAAGCTGCTGCTGCAGCTACAGCTGCTACCAAGTCGTCTAAGAATGTATTTACCGCTCCACCCTTTTCAAGGTCAAGAGTAGAAATTATTCCTAATTTTACCTTGTCTAAGTAACCAAAGTTAGTTAAACCAATTGATCCATATAGGTTTACTATTGATAAAGGCACGATTTCATCTATACCATAAAGCCCATCGTCAGCCTTTATAACAGATGCTATAGGTTCTGCTAGCTTGCCTTCTTCCACAAGTCTATCTAGTTCTATACCTGTTAAAACTGCATATACAACTTCTCTTTTTTCAAATACCTTATTTACGTTATATATACAAAATTCCATAGAAAGATCTGGCAAGTAAGGTAATTGCAATTCATGAACAATTGCAGCTATATCTTCTATTGTCACGCCTCTTTCTTCTAAAGCTTTTTTAGTTGTTTCTGTTAATTCCTCTATAGGGAATCTCTTTTTTGAATCTAAACTGTTTCTATCTTTCATTCTATCTCCTAAAATCCTGGCTTTCCTAACATCTTGAACATGTTTGATTTGTATAATTCAACACCAGGTTGGTTGAATGGGTTTACTCCTAGTACATAACCTGAAGCACCAATTGCATATTCAAAGAAGTAAATTAATTTACCTAGGTTGTATTCATCAAGTCTATCTATGCTCAATACTATGTTTGGTACATCACCTTCTGTATGTGCATCAACTGTAGCTTCCAAGGCAACTTGGTTTACTTCGTGTACTGTTTTACCTACTAGGTAGTTTAAGTTGTCTAAGTTTTCTGCATCTTCTTTAATTTCCATGTCATATTTTGGAGTATCAATTTTAATTACTGTTTCAAAAAGATTTCTTTGACCTTCTTGGATTATTTGTCCTCTTGAATGTAGGTCTGTAGTAAATATTACTGATGATGGGTAAATACCCTTTCCATCCTTACCTTCTGATTCACCTGCTAATTGGATGAACCATTCAGTAAAGTAGTAAAGTTTTGGATCATAAGTAACAAGGATCTCTATGTCTTTTCCTTGTCTATATAGGGCATTTCTGCTTGCTACATATTGTAAAACAGCATTGTCAGAAAAGTCAGTGTTTAAAGTTTCTTCTCTCATATCTCTAGCACCTTGCATTAAATCATCAATGTTTATGCCACAGGCTGCTAAAGGTAATAGGCCGCAAGCTGTTAAAACTGAATATCTACCACCAACATTGTCAGGGATTACGAAGCATTCATAACCTTCTTTATCTGCTAAAGTTTTTAAAGCTCCCTTTTCCCTATCTGTTGTTGCAAAGATTCTTTCCTTAGCTTCTTCTTTTGAATATTTTTCTTCTAAAATTTCTTTAAATAATCTAAAGGCTACAGCTGGTTCAGTTGTTGTTCCTGACTTAGAAATAACATTTATTGAAAAATCTTTATCTTTTAAGTATTCTTTTAATTCATAAAATTCTGTTGATGATAGGTGGTTACCTGTAAAAATTAACTCCGTATCAGCTTTTTCAAAGCTATTTGTTAAGGCTGAATAAACTGCTTGGGCTCCTAGGTATGATCCTCCTATACCGATAGCTACTAAAACATCAGAATTTTCTTGGATCTTTTTACCAGCTTTTTTGATTCTTTCATATTCATCTTTGTCATAGTCAACTGGTAGGTCTACCCAACCTAAAAAGTCGCTTCCTTCGCCACTTCCATCTTTTAGTTTTTTGTCAGCTTGTAATACTTCTTCTTTAATTTCTGATAATGCTTCTTCTTTAATTAAGTCTGTTAATCTTATTTTCATTTTTACTCCTTATATCGCATAACAATATTGCTATATCATCTTTTTGGCTTCCTTGCCTAAACATATTAAGTTCATCAACCAGCTTATCTACCAATTGGCTATCATGCTTGTTTCTCTTCAGCCAGTTCAAGAGCCTCTGCTCATCAAAGAACTTACCCTCATGGTTTTTTGTTTCAGTTAAACCATCTGTATACATTAATATTTTATCACCTTCTATGAGTTTTAGCGTCTTAACTTCATATTTAGGATCTTTAAATAAATTAGAAATTAATTTCCCCTTGTTTTCCAAGATGGCTATCTGTCCTCCATTAAACAAAATAGGGAATGTATTGTGCCCAGCATTTACATAGCTGATAGTTTTCGCTTTTGTGTCAATTAACATGTATATAATTGAAAAGTACTGGCTAATATCTAATTCTAACTGAGAATACATTTTTTTTAAAGTCAGAATGGTCTCTTCCGGCCCAAAGCCCTTGTTTTCTTGTAGTATCCTTCTCATACTTTGTCGAATAAACATAGTCATGATAGAAGCAGAAACACCATGTCCCACTACATCAGCTATATATACCCCTATTTTATTTTCATCAATCACTACCACATCAAATACATCGCCTGACAAGTCATCTGATGGTATGTGGGCAAATTGGAAATATATATTTCTAAATTTTTTATTCTTGGGAAGAATGCTCTTTTGAATATTTTTGGCTAAGAGTATATCATTTTGGATTTTCATCCTGGCCTCAAGCAGTTTATTATTTAGCATCTTCTCACCTGTTATATCTCTATAAACTTCAATATAACCCTCAACCTTATTATTTTCATCAAATATGGGTGAGGCCTTGGCAGCATATATCCTTCCATCAAGATTAATTTCACTTTTAATAGTTTCTTTTACGGTTTTTTCTGAAGAATACAGGTCGAAAAATAAGTCGGAAGATTTAATATATTTAGTATGGTTAATCAAATTATTTTTGACAACTTCTCGCATTGATGAGTTTTCATACATTATTTCGCCATTTTCATCCCTTATCCTCACCAGGTCTTCCATGGCTTCCAAAAACCTAAAGCGTCTAATTTCACTTATCCTAGTGAAGTTTTCAAGTCTTATTCTATTCATCCTAACCTCCAAATAAGAGTGATGGATCTAATCCTGGGTATTGGTAGTAGTCAACTTCTATCCTACCATTAAATAATTTTCTTTTTTTAACAGCCCTGTGTCCAACCTTTCTTTCAAAGTCTTTGTCAGAGCTTATAAAATAAAATGAAGCTGTAGTTAAGGTATTCATATGATTTTTAATAGCCTTGTAGA
The DNA here is from genome assembly GCF_946998255.1 of uncultured Helcococcus sp. GTDB lineage: Bacteria > Bacillota > Clostridia > Tissierellales > Peptoniphilaceae > Helcococcus. Next base: position 10,016 of record NZ_CAMPYN010000006.1, read on the forward strand.
TGTGGCCCATATCTTTGGCATCCCCCATTCTTTCACCATAGGGAGGATTTGATATGATAACAGGAAAATTATTCTTCAAGCCTACCCTGCCTACATCCTTTACCACAAATTTTATTTGATCATCCACACTGGCATTTATTGCATTTTCTACCGCTATTTTTATTGCATTTCCATCTATGTCAAAGCCCATGATATCTAAATCTTTGTCATTTATAGCCTGATAAGCCTTTACTTTTTCTTCTTTATAATATTTAGGATCAAAAAACTTCCAATGTTTAAAATCAAAGTCTCTAGATATACCAGGTGCAATGTTTTTACCAATCATAGCAGCTTCAATAGCTATGGTACCAGACCCCGCAAATAAATCTACCAGGGGTGATTCAGCCTTCCAATTTGATAAAAGTATAAGGCCTGCAGCCATAGTCTCTTTTAATGGAGCTAAATTGTGCTTGGTTCTATAACCTCTTTTATGTAAACCGGATCCTGAAGTATCTAAGGTCACACTAGCTACATCTTCAAATATGGATAAGGTAATTTTATATCTTTCCTTATCTTCACTAAACCAATCAATACCATGTTCTTTTCTCATCCTATCTATAATAGCTTTTTTTGTAATAGATTGGTTGTCAGAAATAGAAAACATTTTTGATTTATGGCTCTTACCTAATACTATGAATTGTCCATCTTTTGACAAGTAATTTTCCCAGTCAAAATCATATACATTGTCATATATATCGTCATAGGATAAAGCCTTGAATTCAAATAGTTTTATAAAAACTCTTTCAGCTGTCCTTAGCCACAAGTTCGCTTTTACAATATCAGAAAAATTTCCTTTAAATTCAATTTTGCCATTTGAAACTTCTAGGTCTTCAAAACCTAAATCTATACATTCTTGCTTTAATACAGACTCAAGTCCAAATTCACTTGTAACTAATATATCAAAAATCTTTTCCATGTTTTCCTCCATTATAATTATAGCAAGAAAGTGTATTTTTGTATATTTAAGGCTCACAAAAAAAACTGACCCTGCTTAGTCAGAAATTAATCCGCTTTTTGGGTCAGTTATATAATCAATTATTTTATTCTTCTTCTGATTCTTCTTCGTCAGATTCACCTATTACTTCTACATCAGCAGCATCAACATCTTCAACTTCTTCGTCTAAGTCTTCTTCTACTGGTTCTGATAATGTAACAACAGCTTCTTCTAAGTCTGTAAGAACTTCAACTTTATCATTGTTTACTACTTCTAAGTCTTTTACATAGAATGTATCATCATATTCCATTGTTTGAACGTCTAATTCAACATGTGATGGAATATCCATTGGTAAAGCTTCAATTTCAATTTCTTCTAAGTGTTGCATCAATACTGATGGTTGTACATAGATTTCATCTCTATTTAATAATACAACTGGTACTGAAACTCTTAGTTTTTCATCTAAGTTTACACCTAAGAAATCAACGTGTAAGTATTGGTTCTTGTATGGGTGTCTTTGGTAGTCTCTTATAAGTACCTTGTGGTCTTCACCATCTATTACTAAACTGATAATTGTTGATGTACCAGCTTCTACGATAATCTTGTCTAATTCTTTTGCAACTACTTGTAAGTTAACATTTTCTTTATCTCTTTGGTATAGTTGTGCTGGCACAATATTCTCTCTTCTTAATTGTCTTGATGCACCAGTTCCTTTAACATCTCTAAGTTGTGCATTTAATTTTAATTCGTTCATCTTTCCTCCTACAGATAATATATCAATCGCTTGATATTATAACATATTTTTTGGATTTTACCTAATATTTATTAAAATATAGATTTGAAAAAATCAGATATAGCTTTAAATATATTTGAAATAAAGTTTCCTATTGATGAGAAGAATCCACTATCACTGGCGTTATTTATTGTATCTTCTGCCCCTTTTATCACTTTATCTATATTTTCTTGGCTAACTCCAGATTTTATTTTTTCTAAAATATTTTCAACTTCTGGTGAATCTAAGGCACTTTTAGCTGAATCTAAAACAGAATCTAAGTTTTCCTTACTGAAGGTATTTGATAAGGAATTTAAGAAGTTTTTACCTTCTTCAGTATTTAAAAAATCTTTAACTCTTTCCAATTCTTTTTCAGCTATTTTTGGCGCTTCCTTAGCTAAGGAATTTAATTGGTTTTTTATTAACCCTAAGTCTAAATTATCTATGTTGATAAAGTTATTAAATACAACTTGTAAGTCCTTGATGTTAGCTTGATTTATAACTTGATTTAGGTTGTTATTATTTATAACATTTTGAATAACTTCAGCAACTTGGTTTGAGCTGATATCTCCAGATTTTTCTTTCATATCAACTAAGTCTTGTTTAATTTCTAAAACAGCCTTGTTTAATGTTTCCTTATTAAAGCCATCTTCGCCTTCATGTTCTTTAGCTATTGCGTTGATCACTTGAATTTCTTCATTAGCAACTTCAGTTCTTTTTACATCAACATTTTGTCCAGCTAATTCCGCAAGCTTATATACACCTGTAAGGGCTGATGTACCTGTAACCGGTCTAATTGCAGCAACACTTATATCTAAAGATTTCAAACCTGCAGTGATAGCAGCATTTGAATATTGTAATGAAGTAACTTTTTGAATCATTAAAGGAGTTAAAACTTCAACTTTAATTGAATTTGTTTTATTTGATTTAGCGTAGATTGATGATATCATTGCTGAATCACTATTATCTTCATTTATATATTTCTTTGAATCTTCACCCTTTACTGCTATTGCTGTAGGGTTTCCTTTAATTCCTAATAGCTTCTTAGTTTGTTCTACTTGTTCTTCATTTAACCCTGCTCCATAAGCATATGCCCCATCCTCTAATGAAACGCTTGTAGCATGAATCAATATTGAAGAAAATACACCTAGCAACATTAGACATGCTAATGTAAAGGCTAATATTCTAATAATTTTCTTTTTCATTTTTTCTCCTATACATTTGTTAATTTTGTAAAGATCATTTTACCTGCTGAAGTTTGTAAAACTTTATTTACCATTACTTCAACATCTTGGCCTATCAAGTTTTTACCATCTTCAACAACTATCATTGTACCATCTTCTAGATAAGCAAGACCTTGAGCTCTTTCCTTACCTTCACTAATGATGGTAACTTGCATTCTTTCCCCAGGTATAACTATGGTTTTTACAGAATTTGATAATTCATTAACATTTAAAACCTTAATACCTTGGACATGAGCTAGTTTATTCAAATTAAAATCATTTGTCAATATGGCATATCCAGTTTCATTGGCATATTTTAAAAGTTTAATGTCAACTTCGTTTGTGTCAGTGTAGTCTTTCTTTGAAATTTTCACAGATATCATCTTTGAATCTTTCAATTTATTTACTATATCAAGACCTCTCCTGCCTCTTTCTCTTTTGAGGTCATCGGCTGAATCTGCTAGGGTTTGCAACTCTTTAAGTACAAAATTTGGAATGATTATCTCGCCTTCAAGGAAACCTGTTTCAGCTATATATTCTATTCTTCCATCTATTAAAACGGATGTGTCTAATAGCTTATTGCTTACCCCATAAAAGTTCTTGTCACTTACAGCAACTTCTAAGTCACCCTTGGAAGTGTTCTTAGCTTTCTTTCTATTTTTATTAAAAAACTTAACAATCTCGTCTGTATTTTGGATAGCCATCCTATAACCCAAGGCTCCAAGCACTATATAAATCAATATTGATAATATAGTTGATAGACTCTCAAGTATTGGTGGCAACCTAAATATTGTAAGTGGTAAGCTTAATAAAAATGCAATAATAATACCGAGAATAAAACCTGCTAAACCTACTAACAATTTTTCTTTAGGTTGTTTTAATAAAAATCCTTCTAACTTATCTACCATTTTTTCTGTCTTATTTATTATAAATGGCGCTATAATATACATTAATAACGCAAATACAACCATAAGTACTATGTGAAAAGCTATTACCCAAACGCTTGAATCAAGTGGAAAAATATTCTTTTCTACCAGTAAATCAGCAATAGCATAGCCAAGCACTAGTCCTATGGTTGAAATAATAAATCTAATTATTTTTTTTACCATTAAACCTCCCAATAATCATTTATTATTTTATCCATTTTTCAGCCTCTTCCTTGCTAATAGTTTCAGCTATAAGTAATTCGGATACCATTATTCTTTTAGCATTGTTTAACATCTTCTTTTCTGAAGCGGATAGGGTCTTTTCTTCATTTAGCAAGGTCAGATTTCTAACAATTTCAGCAGTCTCAAATATATCACCAGTCTTTAATTGTTCTAAATTTTCCCTATATCTTTTTCCCCAATTATCCGACATGGCAGTCTTATCCTCTTTTAAAATTTTCAAGACTTCTTCGCCTTCTTCTTTGGAAATAACAGGTCTAATCTTACTTGTACCCAATTCACTTTCGGGTATAGACACTTGTATATCATTTATAGGCAATTTTAAAATATAGTAGTTTTCAACGTTTCCTAAAATATCAATTTCCTGGATATCTACAATAGTTCCAGCTCCATGTATAGCGTAAACAATCTTATCACCTATTTTGTACATGACACCCTCCTGTTACAATTATATAACAAATGGGCGACCTTGTAAAAATATAATAGTATATAATAATGTGCAAATTATGTCAATATCTAAATATTTACTAAACTTTTCCAAAATATTTGTTAAGAAAATTGATTTATTCCTAGCATTCATCTTTGCATCCATCGTTAATTAAATCTCATATTTGCAATATTTATACCACTGGTGTATGCTTAATTTGTCGCTAGGGGCGCCTATGGCTGAGAAGTACCCTTGACCTGATCTATATAATGATAGCGTAGGAAAGTTGGCAAGACGCTATATTAGCGTCTTTTTTATTAGTAAAGATTTTCTTTACTTATGGAGGTTAAATGAAAAATAATAAAGCAATGTTTTCAACACAAATGCTTGTTGAAGCGGGTATTATGGTAGCCCTATCTCAAGTATTAGGACTATTCCCTTTATATCAAATGCCGCAAGGTGGTGACGTATCTTTATCAATGTTACCAATAATGGTTTTTGCTATTAGATGGGGATTAGCACCTGGTATACTTGTTGGTGTTGTGTATGGTGTAGTTAGTTATATTATCAAACCTTACTTCTACCACCCAATACAGGTATTATTAGACTATCCACTACCAAGTGCAATGATTGGTATAGCTGGTTTATCTTTCTCAAAGGATAAAAATTCTTACTTAGGATATATACCATCAATCTTAATCGCTTACAGTTTGAAATTTTTAATGCACTTTTTATCTGGTCTAGTATTTTTCCCACCAGAAACAGGTAGCGCTGCTAAGTATTCATTCATATATAACATTACTTATATTGGACCTGAAATTATTATATTTTTAGTAGTTTTCGCTTTATTGTGGAAACCAATGGGTAAATACTTAAGAAGACAATATTAATCATCATAAATATAGATCTAAGATGCTGTTATAGGATACCTATAGCAGCTTTTTTTGTTGGGTAATTTAGTAGGAATGTGTGGTTGGGTTAGATTCACAAGGATTTTTTTCGGGTTATTAAAAATTTTCTTAGATTTCTTGAGATGCGAAATTGTTCAGATTTGTTCAGATAAATTGAAAAGTTGAAATCTGAATGAATAAATCACGAAAAACTCATTCAGATAAATTACAAAATTGAATTCTGAATGAAAAAATCATGAAAAACTCATTCAGATAAAAATTTTTCTTCGATTCTGAATAAGGATTCTCAAAAAATCAGAATTAACTCATTCAGAAGAATCAAAAAGTTAAATTCTGAATGAAAAATTTATAAAAAATTCATTCAGACAAAATCTTATCTTAAATTTTGAATAAAACAACGATAAATAAGAAAAAAGCAGAGACATACGCCTCTGCTTTTGTTTATTTTTAATCTCTTAATTCAAGCAAATCCTTAAATAACCCTCAAAGTCCACATCTCATTCTAAAAACGCTTCAGTCGCGTTTTTATTCATTTCTACTAAGCGACTGTGTCGCTTGAGAAATAATGAAAAACGTAAAATATATTGCTCGCAATATTTTTTACTCCCATTCACATCTCATTCTAAAAACGCTTCCTATTCGGTCGCGTTTTTATTCATTCGATGAAGAAGGGCCAGACATCGACTCGCACTTCACTTCGTTCGTGCTTGTCGTGTCATGACGTAAAATTGTGACCTTTCACAATTTTACTCCCATTCTATTCTTCAACTTCAATTTTTTCTATCTTCACATCTTCTAGTGGTTTATCAGCTTGGTCTGTTTGAACTTTTGAAATTTTTTCTACAACATCCATACCTGAAACTACTTGGCCAAATACTGTGTGCTTTCCATCCAAGTGGAAGGCTCCACCAACTTCTTTATAATGGTCAACTACTTTGTCAGGATATCCTTGGTCAGCTCCTAATTCTCTCATTTGGCTTAAAATATTTGCTGGCACTTCCTTAGCAGTAACTATAAAGAATTGTGAACCATTGGTTTTAGGACCTGCATTTGCCATAGATAGAGCTCCGTAGAAGTGTCTAAAATCTACTGAAAATTCATCTTCAAAAGGTGCACCCCAAATAGATTCTCCACCTGCTCCTGTAGCTGTTGGATCTCCACCTTGGATCATAAAGTCTTCAATTACTCTGTGGAAGGTAACATCATTGTAGTAGCCTTCTTTAGCATGTTTTACAAAGTTTTCAACAGCCTTTGGTGCCACTTCTGGAAATAGTATAAGGTCTATTTCACCTAAACTTGTGGTCATTTTTACTTTAATATTTCCTTCTTGGTAGCCTTTAGCTTGATTTAATGTCATATCGTCGTCCGTTCCCTTAGTCTCGTTAACAGTTTCCCTTATACTTTCATTTTCCTTAGCTTTGTCTTTTGAACAAGCTGTTAGAAAGACTAAGACTGTAAGTATCAATAATATTTTCTTCACTTAAACCTCCTAAGTAATAGAAATATTATATCATATATGAGTTAATATTAAATTTCTATCTTCTTTTCATACATGTAAGAACTGTAAATATATAGGATTCCAGACATTAGTAAAGTCGCTATTAATTGTATTACTGCTTTACCAGTAACAGTTATTAAATTATGTCCTTCTGGATAACTAATTTCCACACCAAAACCTGTACCTATTTCCACACCAAAACCTGTATCTAAGATGGTTCCTGAGAATGAATAGATATCTCCATTAAGAATGAGAGTAAATACGTAATTCCATACAAAATAGAATATTAAAGTTATTAGCACCCATAAGGCTGAATTATTTCTTTTGCTTCCGATTTTATTCGCTGAAACTATAGCTGAATATATCACTAATATTACTAATAATGTGCTTGCAATACCTAAAACCGCATAAAATAACAAGTTTAAAATATTATCCCATCCTGCAAATGTCATTTTGCTTACAGCTTCCTTCAAATATCCAAAGTTTTTAGAAAACGCCTCTTTTTCTCCTCCATTAATCATGACTATTGATAGGTTTATGAAGAATAAAACCAGATTCCATATTCCTAATATAATTGGCATAAACATAGCCCAGACAAAACCTACTATGGTCTTTGCTCCTATTATTTGGTAGCCATTGTATGGTATAGAAAAAGTAAAATAGGCTTGGTCATCGTAAATATCTCTTTGTAATATTGAACCTAGTTTAATATAGTAGGCAAATACAGTGATTATTATGATAATCGTAAAAACTATACCAAGTGTATTTGTTAAAGCAAATGTAGTTGGTGTTGGTGATAAGTTATTATCACCCTTGATAAAATTACTTATAATACCTGTTAAAAAACCTTGAATTAAAAAAGTAGCTCCCATTAAAATTAATATCAATTGTAAAAATTGACGGCGAGTATTTCTAAACTCGTATGATAACAATTTTCTCATCATTCCTCCTATGATAGATATCCATACATATCTTTATAAATTTCAGCAATGGACTTAGATTTTTCCATTCTTAGTTCTTCCGCATTGGACTGTAAGATTATTTCACCCTTTGAAATAAAGATAACTTCATCAAATAAGGATTCCATTTCATCAATCAAATGAGTAGTAATGATTAAAAGCTTATCTTCGCTAATATTTGAAAATATAGCCTTCATAATCATATCCCTAGCAAGTAAGTCAACACCTGCTATAGGCTCATCTATGACAAAGATATCTGCATCTCTAGATAAGATAAGAGCCAAGTGAAACTTTTCACTCATACCCTTTGATAGGTCTGAAACCTTACTTTCAACATCTAATTGCATAAGTTTTATTAAATCATCAAATTTTTTAAGGTCAAAATCATCAAAAAACTTTTTATACAAGTCCCTAGCTTCTTTTAATTTATAGTCAGTAGGAATGAATGGCTTGTCAGGCAAATAGGATATCCTAGCCTTTGTTTCACTTCCTACTTCGTGGTCAAATACAGTGATTTTACCCTTACTTGGTTTTAGGTAGCCTTGGATTAATTTTAAGAAGGTTGTTTTACCTGAACCATTTGGTCCCAAAATTCCAACTACCTTACCACCAGATATCTGTGTATTGATATTATTCAAAGCTCTTACTTTTCCATAAGACTTGCTTACATTTTCAAATTTAATCATAAGCTCTCCTTGATTCTATTTATAATTTCTTCTTTTTCATATTTCATATTGACTAATTTATCGACTAAGTCATTTATTTCCTTGTCTAAATAATCATATTTTAACTTATTTATTGTTTTTGGATCTTCATTTACAAAATATCCAATTCCTCTTTTGGAATAGATATATCCTTCTTGCTCAAGCTCAGCATAAGCCTTTTGTCCTGTATTTGGGTTTACCATCATATCTTTGGCATAGTCCCTGATAGAAGGTAGCCTATCTCCAGGCAGGTAGCTTTCATTGATAATTCCCGCTTTTATATCATCCATGAGCTGGATATAGATAGGTTTATCATTTTCAAAATCCATAAGCCCTCCTTTGTATTAGCGTTCTACTTATATAATACACCAGTATAGTGAATTGTCAAGTATTTTTTAAAAAAATAAAAGATAGTATGAATGCATGAGCATCTCATACTATCTTTTTTCACTCATCAAGCAAAAACATCCCTAATAATTTCATTCAAATTATTAAATTGTTTTACCTTTAAATTTTTTATTTTACTTAAATCAATATTAGTCTTGGCTATATAAGCCTCTTCAAATCCCAACCTGTCTAATTCTAAAAGCCTTTTTTCTAAGTCAGGCACTCTCTTCGCTTCACCGGTCAAACCTATTTCCGCTATAAAAACAGTGGAATTTCCTATAGGTTTTTTCTTTATAGATGAAACTATAGACATGATGATGGCTAGGTTTACAGATTGCTCTGATAATTTCAAACCACCAGTAGTTTTTAATATTACATTTTTATCATAAAGGCTAAAGTCTGCCCTTTGTTCTAGGATGGATATTAGCGTATTTAGCTGGTCCTTTCTCAAGGAATCTCCTATCCTTATTGGATATGGGGTGAATGATTGGGATACCAAGGATTCAACTTCTACTGATAAAATCCTACTTCCCTCCTTTATAACTGCAATGGCAGCACCTTCTATAGGTTTCTCTCTTGCTGTTATAAAGTATTCTGAAGGGTTTTTAACTTCTTTTAATCCCTCTTCTTCCATATCAAAAAGACCAATTTCTCCGGTATAACCAAACCTATTTTTTGTAGTCCTTAAAACTCTCAACTGAGAATCGCTTTCTGACTCTAAGATTAAAACTGTATCAACTAAATGTTCTAGAGTCATGAGGCCTGCCATTTCACCTGATTTGGTCATATGACCAACCATGATAGCTGCCCTAGGTTTTTTAGCTGACTTACATTTGTCTACCAAGGCATTGGCACATTCTATAGTTTGGGTTGGTGTACCTGGTCTTTGGGCATATTCATCAAGGGCCAAGGTTTGGATAGAGTCCAAAAATATTATATCTGGATCTATATTGTCAATTTCCAGCAAAGCTGCATCCATAGAATTTGTGGATATAATAAAGATATCTTCAGGTATTTCCTTCATAATCCTCAAAGCCCTAGCTTTTATCTGGGATGCTGACTCTTCTCCAGAAATATAAAGAATAATCTTTCCAGATTTTGCTATCTTGTTGGCAAGTTCAAGTAGCAGGGTTGATTTACCTGCACCCGGCTTGGCAGTAAGAATGGAAACCGAGTCTCTAACCAATCCTCCACCTATGGTCCTATCAAATTCTTCTACACCTGTTTTTATTCTTTCGGAATAATCCACAGGCACCTTATTTAATCTTTCAGATTTTCTTCTTTCTTTTTTTACTTGGGCTTTATTTTTGCTGTTTTTTTCTACAACTTCTTCTACAAGACTGTTCCATGCACCACAGCTCGGACACTTACCTGCCCAGGCTATTGTAGATTCACCACATTCGGTACATGTGTAAATAGTTTTTGTTTTCGCCATATTAGACCAACTCTAGTTCATTGATAGCTATCTTGTCTGCCCTAGAAATAATTGAAATCATCTTATCTTTGGATAAGGCATTTTCTAACATTTTTTCAGCAATCAAGTCTTCAATTTCAGTCTTTATAGCCCTATCGAGTGGTCTTGCTCCGTAGTTTTCATCAAATCCTACTTCGGTTATTTTTTCTGCAACCTTTTCGGTATACTTGGCGGCATATCCCATTTCTTCAAGCCTATCAATTAGTTTATCAAGTTTCAATTCTACTATCTTCTTGATATCTTCTTTATTTAATCTGTTAAATACGATTATATCGTCAATCCTATTTAAAAATTCTGGCTTAAAGAGGTTTTTCAATTCCTTATTTACTATTTCTTTAGTTTTTTCATAGTCTCTTTTTTCTGATTCTTCAGCTGATTCAAAACCTATTGTGTTTTTCTTAGACAACTTGCTTGCACCAGCATTTGAAGTCAAGATTACTATGGTATTGGTAAAGTCGACTTCACGGCCTTGGGCATCTGTCAACCTACCCTCATCCAAGATTTGAAGGAGGATATTGAAAACATCTGGGTGGGCCTTTTCAATCTCGTCAAATAGGATTACTGAATAAGGGTTAGACCTTACTTTTTCAGTTAATTGACCACCTTCATCATAGCCTACATATCCTGGAGGTGACCCTATAAGCTTGGCAACTGAATGTTTTTCCATGTATTCTGACATGTCAATTCTGATTAGTGAATCTTCATCTTCAAAAATTTCTCCAGCTATTTTCTTTGCCAAGTAGGTTTTACCTACTCCTGTTGGACCTACAAAAATGAAGGTACCAATAGGGCTATTTGGATCTTTTAAGCCAACTCTAGCTCTTTTTATTGCCTTGGATACTGTGTTTACAGCATCATCTTGACCAATTACTAGACCCTTAAGATTTTTATCTAAGTCCCTATATCTTTCATTTTCTTCCTGGCTTAGTTTTGTCACAGGTACCTTAGACCATTTAGAAATAATTTCTCTTACCTTGTCTAAAGTAATTGTTTCTAGGTAATCAATTTTACCCTCTGCTTCAGAAGCTTCCTTGGCTTCATTGTATTCAAAGATTTTTCTTTCAATTTCTTGTAACCTATCTCTTATATAGGCTGCCTTTTCGTAGTTTTGTGTATTAATAGCTTCTTCTTTTTCTGCATTTAAACTATCAGCTTCCTCATGCAATTTCACCAATTCTTCAGGTAATTCAAAGGAATCAACCTTCAAATTTGAAGAAGCCTCATCTATAACGTCAATAGCCTTGTCAGGTAAAAACCTGTCAACTATATATCTATCTGCTAGTTTTACAGCCTCTTCTATAACTTGGTCTGATATTTTTATCCTGTGGAATTTTTCATAAAATGGTCTAATACCTTTGATAATATTTATGGTTTCCTCAACACTTGGCTCTTCAACCATTATAGGTTGCAATCTTCTTTCTAGGGCATTTTCTTTTTCAATTATTTGCCTATATTCAGAAATAGTTGTTGCGCCAATTATTTTTATATCACCCTTGGTAAGGTATGGTTTCATGATATTTGAAGCGTCTAATGAGCCTTCTGAAGATCCTGCGCCTACAATGGTGTGGATTTCATCTATAAATAAGATAACATCATCCATTTCAGCAACTTCTTTTAGGGTGTCAGAAATTCTCTTTTCAAAGTCACCCCTATATTTGGTTCCTGCAACCATAGATGCCATATCTAGGGATATAATTTTCTTATCCTTTATAATATCTGGTACATCACCTTCAACTATCTTTTTAGCAAGACCCTCAACTATAGCCGTTTTACCAACACCGGCCTCACCAATTAAGATTGGATTGTTTTTTGTACGTCTAGTTAAAACTTGAATGATCCTTGAAATTTCTTCTTCCCTACCTATTACACCATCAATTTTTTCAATAGCTTCCCCAGTAAGGTCAATACCAAACTTGCTTAAGTTTGAATCTGCATTGTCTCCAAGTCCACTGCCCCTATTTTGAACATAGTAGTTTAATATCATAAATACTTGTTGGGGGTCTACATTGGTATCAACTAAAATATCTTTTGCGTTAGATTCTGAAGTAAGTAAGTTTAATAAAAGAAGCTCTTCAAAAGTCATGCTGTTATAGTTTTTTCTTTTTAATAAAACAACATCATCAAGTATTGACTTTAGAAGCTGTGAAGTGCCTTCTATAGTCGAAGATTTGTCTTGGTCTGGAGACATTTCAATAAATTCTTTTATAAGCTCATAATCAGCTCCTGCTGTGGCTAGGGCTTTTGATTCCAAGCCACCTGTTTTAAGCAGGGCCAAGAGAGCATGCTCTGTATTTACTGTTTTGGCACTTAAGTCTCTAGCCTCATCAGTAATTTTTGTCATCAATTTTCTCATATTCATGAACTTTCACCTTCTTTTTCTAATTTACGTATAACCATTATTTTCTTATTCATAGCACGAAGCTCATCTCTAGCCCCTGCTGCTTTCATGTATTCTTCCTCTTGAATATGCTTGAACAATTCATTTCTCTTTCTATCAATTGATTTTTGAATCATTTTGACTTGTCTTTCCAAGCTACTATCATTTGAAGAATGATATTCCCTATCTATATCCTTGGTCTTTCCAAAAGTTTCAAAAGGGTTATATTTTGCATTATCTTTTTTAGCAAAGTCTGACCTTCTATTTTCTGCCATCTTATTAAAGATATCTTCTATATTGACATCTGAAAAATCAAAATTTTGCTTGGTAAAATCCATTTGATTTGATTTGAATTTATCCATATCTATTTCGCTCATGTCCACATCTTCTAAAAATGTAGATAGGAAGGTATTAAATTCTTCCTTGTTGTTTTGCATAAAATCAAACATTTGCTTTTGAATTTTTTCTGGATCTAGGTTACCATCTTCATCTTGGATATTTTCCATCATGGCTTCGGTTTGTTCCCTGTAGCAATCCATGCAGATGCTTAATTTTTTCATTTCTCCATTAATCATCATATAGACTTCCATATCAGCATCTTGTCCACAATTAAAACATTGCATAATTACCTCCTATCTTAGAAGAGCTAGCAAGATATTTTTGAAAATATCTGCCCTCAACTTATTTCTATCTTTCATATCTACATGAGCTAGGGCATTGTCATCTAAGCTATGGATAATGATAAAGGCTTCACTCTCACTTAACACTTCATCATCCACCAAAGACCTAACTACATGTTTTACCTTATCTAGGGTAATGGTATCTTTTATAACTCCATTAAGAATATTATTAATTAATTCATTTTCACTTAATTCTAACTTTATTATCTTTATATACCCACCACCGCCTCTTCTACTCTCTACATAATATCCTTTATAAGGAGTGAATCTAGTTGTTAAAACATAATTTATTTGTGATGGGGCACAATTAAACTTTTGGGCTAGCTCATTTCTACCTATCTCTATAAATTCTATATCTTCACTTGCTAGCATCTCCAAAAGAAATTGCTCAATACGTGTTGTTAGTCCCACTTCTTCCTCTTTCTATTTTACCTTCTTTGACTTTCTAAATAAAAAATAAGGTAGACCTAGTCTACTAAGTAAATTTTACCATCTTTTACCTTTCTTGTAAAGTGGATAAATTCTTTATCTGCTCGTCCGGTACCTTTACCCTGAAAAATTTTTATTAAACAAAAAGAAAAGTTCTTGCTAAAAATTTCGCAAGAACTTTTTACTTTTCATGATTGATTGCAAGTTGGGTCTAAATAAGTTTTAAAATTGAAAAGTGATTTTTATACTTACATTTTTCGGATTTTTGTAAGTAGAGATTTCAAAATGTGATTTTAAAACTTATTTTAATCTGCTCAAATAAGTGTTAAAGTCGAAAAATGATTTTTATACTTACAATTTTTAGATTTTTGTAAGTATAGAATGCAAAATTCGATTTTAAAACTTATTCTCAAAATTAGTCGATCTTCACTTATTCCATACTATAAACAATGCAAAAACATAATTGTCTGAAAATATAAAAAACACCGTATTTCTACGATGTTTTCAACTTCAATATTTGTCTTTTAGTTATAGACAAACTAGTATTAATTTTAATAGCCATGGTCAACATGTTGCCATTGTTCGCCATTTGTTCTAACTAGAATCCACATCCAATTATCATATGTAGAATTTGGATTTAGAGAACCATTTCCTCCAGATGAATCAACATCGAATGAAGATAGTAAAACAATGACTTCATCTGCCTTGTTCCTATCTGCCCAATCTTGATGGTCTTTAGATTTGTCGTCCCCTGCATAATAAATCTCTGTAAGAGTACATCCTTTCCAACTCTTAAACTCTTTTTTTATGGTATCAATAGCAGCTGCAATATCCTCTTCAGAATATATTTCAGATTCTACTTTATGTGTTTTTACTGAATCAACTCTTCCACCACAAGCACTCAAACTAAATACAAGTATAATACTTAACATCAGACATACAATCTTTTTCATAGTCCTCACCATCTACTTTTATTCTAATTTGTAGGAATAAATCTACTAATCTTATCAGCAAAACTGTGTAGTGTTCTAGTTTGTATATATACTTTCCCCCTACCTGTAAACTCATTAACAAGTCCTTCACCTGTTTTAAAACCAAATGTTCCTGATGCGATTCTAATATCATAATTTAATGATGCATCCCATGCAACCACATGTTCATTATCAATTATTACAGGCTTGTCTGGAGTCACTTCAAGTTCTATTATATCGCCAAAGGCTGATACTAGCACATCCCCTGTTCCTTGTGTTTCCATTACAAAGAAACCACCAGTACCACCAAAAAACGCCGCTGATACTTTTTGTTTTCTCATTACATAGTTAACACTTAAATCGCAAGCTAAAAAGGCATCAGTATTTAACCTATATTGATTAGCTCCTTCTACTTGTATAGCAACTACCCTACCAGGAGTGCTTGGAGCAATACCAAGAACCGCTTCATTAGATTTTCCTGTAGCTTCTGTGATAAACATTGACTCACCACTTGTCAAACTCCTGCCTATAGCACTTAATAATCCTCCGCCTGCACCCGAGTTCATCTTTCCTTTTATATCTACATCTTGCATGTAAGCCATAGATCCTCTTTCAATTTTGATGGTCTCATTACTTGCAAGAGCAATTTCTACTAGTGGGAAATCACTGTCTCCCTTTATTCTATATTTCATGCCTTTATCCTTATCTATTTATAAATTTGTTTTCCTACAATATATCCGATACAGTTACAAATTCATAACCTTGGGATTTCAAGTATTCAATCACGCTTGGCACAGCATCTACAGTTGTTTCGTGGATGTCATGCATCAAGATAATAGCTCCTGGATGAACTTGTTGTTTTACATAGCTCATTATTGAAGGAGTATTTCTATGCTTCCAGTCTAATGTGTCTACTGACCAATTCACCATTGTTTGCCCATTGTTTTTTATAGCCTTCTTTACATTATCATTAAAACTTCCATAAGGAGGTCTTACAAATTTTGGTTTTTGTACACCACTATTGATAATGGCTTGGTCTGTAGATGTAAGTTCCTTCATAACATTATCATATGATAGATTTGCAAGGTTTGGATGACTGTAAGAATGATTTGCTATTTCATGACCCCTATTAGATACTTCTTTAGCTAAGCTAGGATTTGCATTTACATTTTGACCTAACATGAAGAATGTAGCCTTTACATTATAGTCATCTAAAATATTTAGAAGTCTTTTTGTCCTAGTTGGGTGTGGTCCATCATCAAAAGTAAGTGCCACATATTTTTTACTAGGGTCTTTTGCTTCTTTTTCTGTTTCCTTTTCAGTCTCTTTTACGGTTTCTTTTTCAGTTTCCTTAACCGTTTCCTTTACTGTCTCTTTTACGGTTTCCTTTTGTGTTTCTTTTTGAGTTTCCCTTTGTGTTTCTTTTTGACTTTCTGTTCCAGTTTCTGTGTTTACTTTATTTGAACCTGCACATCCTACTAAAAGAACAGAAATAAGTAGTAATAATAAAAATAATCTTTTTTTCATTTTAACCTCCAGAATTAAATTATTCTTTTATAGTCTCGATTATATATCTTTAACTTTTAAAATACAATTACAAAAAAATTACATTATTATTTTCTATTTGTCTACTTTTAATATATAATGGTGGTGTAAGTAGTTAAAACATACAATTTATATAGCTAATGTGATTTAAATCACGTATTTTTTTAGAATAGTATGTTAAAATAAAAACAAAAGAACATAAGGAGGGATACTTTAATGACAATATGGGATAAGTTCTCTGGTAAAAAGTGGAGAGAAGAGATCGACGTAAGAGACTTCATCTTAAACAACTATACAGAATATAGAGGTGATGATGCATTCTTAGCAGGACCTACTCAAGATACTTTGGACCTATGGGAACAAGTAATGGAATTAACAAAGCAAGAAAGAGAAAATGGTGGTGTACTAGATATGGATACATCAATTGTATCAACTATCACATCACACGGAGCTGGTTATCTAAATAAAGATAAAGAAAAAATCGTAGGTTTCCAAACAGACAAACCATTCAAAAGATCATTCCAACCATTTGGTGGTATAAGAGTTGCTGAAGGTGCAGCTGAATCTTATGGATATGAACCAGATGAAGAAGTACATAAAATATTTACAGATTACAGAAAGACACATAACCAAGGTGTATTTGACGTTTATACACCTGAAATGAGATTGATCAGAAAATCAGGAGTTGTTACAGGATTACCTGATGCTTACGGCAGAGGTAGAATCATTGGTGACTACAGAAGAGTTGCCCTATACGGTGTTGACTTACTAATAGAAGACAAGCATAAACAAGTAGCTGACCTACCAAAATTGATGACAGAAGATAACATCAGATTAAGAGAAGAATTAGCTGATCAAATAAGATCCTTACACCAATTAAAAGAATTAGGTGAAATTTACGGTTATGATATATCAAAACCAGCACAAAATGCTAAAGAAGCTATCCAATGGCTATACTTTGGTTACCTAGCAGCTGTTAAAGAACAAAATGGTGCAGCTATGTCACTAGGTAGAACATCTACATTCTTAGATATCTATATTGACCATGACTTAAAAGAAGGACTAATCACAGAAGAAGAAGCTCAAGAAATGATTGACCACTTCATCATGAAATTAAGATTAGTTAAATTTGCTAGAACACCAGAATATAACGAACTATTCTCAGGTGACCCAACATGGGTAACAGAATCTCTAGCAGGTATGGCTTTAGATGGTAGATCATTAGTAACAAAAACATCATTCAGATACCTACACACATTAGTAAACTTAGGTACAGCACCAGAACCAAATATGACTGTTCTATGGTCAAGACAATTACCAGAAGAATTCAAGAAGTTCTGTGCTAAGATTTCAATTGATACATCATCAATCCAATACGAAAATGATGATGTAATGAGACAAACTCACGGTGATGACTACGGTATTGCTTGCTGTGTATCAGCTATGAGAATTGGTAAAGAAATGCAATTCTTTGGAGCTAGAGCAAACTTAGCTAAAGCTTTACTATATGCTATCAACGGTGGTGTAGACGAAAAAATGAAAAAACAAATCGGTCCAAAATTCAGACCTATCACTTCTGAATACTTAGACTATGATGAAGTAATGGATAGATATGAAGATATGACCGAATGGTTAGCTGAAATATATGTAAACACATTAAATATCATTCACTATATGCATGATAAATATGCTTATGAAAATATTCAAATGGCCCTACATGACAGAGATGTTAAGAGATACTTTGCTACAGGTATAGCAGGATTCTCAGTAGTTGCTGACTCACTTTCAGCTATAAAATATGCTAAAGTAAAAACAATTAGAGATGAAGATGGTTTAGTAGTAGACTACGAAGTAGAAGGAGATTATCCAAAATTCGGTAACAACGATGATAGAGTTGATGAAATAGCATCACATATAGTTTCAGACTTTATGAATAAGGTAAGAAGAAACCATACATATAGAAATGGTATACCAACAACATCAATCCTAACAATCACATCAAACGTTGTTTACGGTAAAAAGACTGGTAACACACCTGACGGTAGAAGAGCTGGAGAACCATTCGCACCAGGTGCAAACCCAATGCACGGTAGAGATGAAAATGGAGCATTAGCTTCCCTATCATCAGTTGCAAAGATACCTTACAAGGATGCTCAAGATGGTATTTCAAATACATTCTCAATTATACCTGGAGCCCTAGGTAAAGATAACAAGGTATTTGCTGGTGACCTAGACAATATCGAAATTGAACTAGATGAATCAGACTTAGAAGGAATGGACTTAGATTCATTTGTATTAGAAAGAGCAAGTAACGATTGCGTAGGTAATGCTTGCGAACAACCAACAGAATCAATTGCTGATCCAGACCAATAAAATATAAAATAAAAAAGAAAAATAAAAAAATAAAAAGGAGAGAAAAATGGCAGATGTTAAACAAGTAGAAAACTTAGTATCAATGTTAGACGGTTATGTAGAAAAAGGTGGACACCACTTAAACGTTAACGTATTTAATAGAGACACTTTATTAGATGCACAAAAGCACCCAGAAAAATACCCACAATTAACAGTTAGAGTTTCTGGTTATGCTGTAAACTTTGTTAAATTAACAAAAGAACAACAAGACGACGTAATTTCACGTACCTTCCATAGAGGATTATAATGAGTCTAGATACCGTTGGCCTAGTCCACTCAAGAGAAACCTTTGGAACAGTGGACGGGCCAGGTGTCAGATATGTATTATTCTTACAAGGCTGTCCAATGAGATGCCTATATTGTCATAATCCAGATACTTGGGCTTCATTTGGTGGCACAGAAACCACTGTAAGAGAAGTTCTAGAAGATTATGAAAAATATAGACCTTTTCTAAAGGATGGAGGTATTACCCTATCTGGTGGTGAAGCAACAGTGCAAATGGATTTTGTTTTAGCTTTATTTGAAGCTTGTCAAGAAAGAGGTATACATACATGTCTTGACACCTGCGGGGTTTTATTCAATGAAGATAATCCAAAAACCTTGGCCCAATATGAAAAACTGATGGAAGTTACTGACCTAGTAATGCTTGATATAAAACACATAAACCCAAGACAACACAAGGTCTTAACCGGGCATTCAAACGAAAACATCTTAAAGTTTTTAAAATTTATGGATGACCATGGTATGGAAATTTGGATCAGACATGTTATACTTCCTAGGATTACCTACAATAAAGATTTCTTGTATCAAACAGGGCAACTTTTAGGTAACTATGATCATATAACAGCAATTGACGTCCTACCTTACCATACAATGGGTGTAGATAAGTATAAGGAGTTAGGCTTCAAATATCCTTTAGAAGGTGTTGAAGCTATGACAAATGAGCAAGCTATGATAGCTAAAAATATTATCTTGCTTGGTAGAAAAGATACACGTGAAAAACTTGGTAAAATTTAACCTTTAATGTTAATATATAACTGAGAGGTTATAATGGATAAATATCAAGACAATAAAAAATTTGATTATAAAGATATTCCTCTTTTGTCTCTACTGTCAGAAGAGGAATATTTTTCTATAAAAAATAATATATTTATACAGGAGTATTCAAAGGGTGAAGTTATCTTTAGGACCCATGATCCAGCCAGCAAAATGTTTGTTGTCCTTGCTGGCGAAATTAAGATATCAAAGATAATGTCTGATGGAAAGGAGCAAATCCTTTACATCTATGAACCTGGAAACTTTGTTGGTGCTCACAATATACTATCAGGAGATATGTATGAATACACCGCTTACGCCTTAAAGAAGACCCTTGTGCTAACCATATCTTCTAGCGATGTAGATAAAGTTTTAAAACATAACCAACAATTCTTGTTGATGGTTGCCCAACAATCTTTTGAAAGAATTAGGAAGGCTGAAGAATTGATTGACAGACTTTCCGTCATCTCAACAGATGTAAAGTTAGCCAAGCTACTTAAAAACCTAATGTCTCTTTATGGTAAGGAAAACGAAGATGGTGTAATGATTGAATTTAACATAACCCAAGAGGAATTAGGTTCCTTATCTGGTATATCAAGAGAAACCGTATCAAGAAAGTTAAACCAATTTGAAGAAGAAGGTATAATAAAAATAGTTTCTAGGGGTAAGATACTTATCTTAAATGAAGCTGAATTGGATAATATATTGTTATAAGCAAAATGGAAGGAAATATGAAAAATAATAAAAGAAAGAAATTTTTAATTGCTATATCTATCATTCTAATAATATTTCTCAGCTTGTTTTTCCTATTTAAGAATAGGATATTTCAATCTAGAATTTTTAGAGCTTTAAATGATAGGGCCGACTTTATTCTAAATACAAAAGAAGTAAAAGTACCAGAAGATGCCCTTTCTTTTTCAGTCTATGATATAGATGAAGGAAAATATCTATTTAATGAAGGTGGCAAGCAAGGACCATCTGTAGCAAGTTTAGCTAAACTTTTTGCAATTGATTATGCACTTACTAAAGTAAATCTAGATGATATTATGGAAGTAAATGATGAGACATTAAAACTTGTCCCTGCAGGATCTTCTCTGGCTAACTTAAAAACTGGCCAATATACAGCTAAACAACTGATGCAGGCTATGCTTGTTCCGTCTGGCAATGATGCAGCCTTTGCCCTTGCTTATAATATCGGAAAGAAAGACCTAGGAGATGGTCATACCGCAGAAAAATATGTAGAATATTTTGTAGAAAACCTAGAAAAACATGTAAAAAGTGAAGGCTACAATGATACAGACCTCTTTGATCCTAGTGGTTTTTCTTTCCAATCCTTCACCAGTTTAAAGGATGTAAACAGGGTAAGTCTTAAACTTATTGAATATGATTTTGTTAAAGAATGTATAGGACAAAGTAGCTTTACTATAAAAACTGACCAAGGAGATTTCACTTGGAAAAATACTAATGAGTTATTGGATAAAGATTCATTATATTACAATCAATATATCAAAGGTGTAAAGACAGGAACCATGGCATCGTCATATAATTTAATTGCTTTGTATGAAAAAGATGGTAAGAGATATTTGATAAGCTGTCTTGCAGCTAAATCAAATAAGGATAGATATCAAAATATCCATGCAGCAATTAAAACAATTATAGAGAAAAATTAGTACCTAAAAAGGAGTCAGATTTTCTGACTCCTTAATTATTTTAAATATTCTCTCATTCTGTCTTAGCTTCTTCAATTATCTTGTCAGCTTGGTCTCTAGGAACTTGTTCATATCTTGCAAATTCCATATTAAATGATCCCCTACCTTGAGTCATTGACCTTAGGTCGATTGCATATTCAAATAATTCTGCATAAGGAGCTTCAGCTTCTACAACTTGACCTCCACTTTCAAGAGGGTTCATGCCAAGTATTCTACCACGTTTCTTATTGATATCCCCCATTATGTCACCTAGATAATCATCTGGTATTGTTATTTCAACATGCATCACAGGTTCTAGTAGAACTGGGTTAGCTGCTTCCATACCTTTCCTAAAGGCAGTAGAGGCTGCAAGTTTAAAGGCCATTTCATTTGAGTCTACTGGGTGGTAGGATCCGTCATAAAGAGTTGCCTTGATACCAACAACTGGGTAACCAGCAAGCACACCTTTTTCCATGGATTCTTCAAGTCCTTTTTCAACTGCTGGGAAGTAGTTTTTAGGAACTGCCCCACCAAATACTTCTTCTTCAAATACAAAGCCATCTTCAATTGGTTCAAATCTGATAAATACATCACCGTATTGGCCTGCACCACCTGATTGTTTCTTATGCTTACCTTGTACATCAGAATTTGTGGTGATTGTTTCTCTATATGGGATTCTTAGAGGAATTCTGTCAATTTCTACCCCATATTTATTCTTTAACTTGTCTGTTACAACTTGTAATTGTACATTACCCACACCAGAAAGCAATAATTGTTTGGTTTCATTATTTCTTTCAAAGGTAAATGATGTATCTTCTTCTCTAATCTTTTGTAGAGCATGACCTATCTTGTCTTCATCTTTTTTAGTTTTTGCAACTACGGCATAAGAAAGAGAAGCTTGAGGTTGCTTAATTGTCTTGTATACAATTGGATTATTTTTATCAGCTAATGTATCCCCAGTTTCAGTTTCTTCAAGTTTGGTTATAGCACCTATATCACCTGCAACAACTTCAGAAACTTCTATTTGTTTCTTACCTTGTAGTCTAAATAGTCCAGCAAATTTTTCTTCCTTATCCTTGCTGCTGTTATATAAGGTCATGTCTTTAGTAATCTTACCTGATAAAACTTTGAATAAGGAAATCTTACCAACAAATGGGTCAATATATGTCTTAAATACATAGGCTGAGAATGGCTCATTTTCATCAACCGGTCTATTTTCACCATCTTCATTTCTAAAACCTGCATGGGCCATTGGATGGTTTGGAGCTGGCATATAGTAGGAAATAATATCTAATAATTCATCAACGCCATAACCTTCTATAGCAGAACCAACTAATAGTGGAACTACATCACCTGAAAGCATAGCACTTGTGATACCCTTTGAAAACTCTTCTGTAGTGAAGTTTATTCCTTCAAAGAATTTATTCATCAAATCATCATCAGTCATAGCTACTACTTCAGCTAATTGATTATAAACTTCTTCAACTTCTAATTGTCTGATTTCTGGTACTGGTTTCTTTTCTCTACCAAAACCATTATAAACATAAGCTTCTTTAGTTATAACATCAATCAGACCCTTAAACTCTTTACCTGATCCTGGTGCTGCTCCATCTCCTAAAGTCAAAGCAAGTGGACTTACTTTTTTACCAAATTGTGTATGTAAGTCAGCAACTATTTTATTGAAGTTTACATCTTCCTTATCGATACCATTTACAAATATAATCCTTGGTAATTGGATTTCTTCACAATATTTCCAATATTTTTCAGTACCAACTTCTATACCAGATTGAGCATCTATAACAAATAAAGCTGCTTCAGCTGCCTTTAAAGCAGATTTAACTTGACCTTCCATGTCAAAGTAACCCGGTGTATCTATTATATTAATCTTTTTGTCGTTCCATTCTAAGCTAGCTACTGATAAACTTATTGAGGCCTTTCTAGAGATTTCTTCAGGATCAAAGTCAGATACTGTATTTCCAGCTTCTGTATTTCCTAATTTATTTATTACTCCAGCTTTATAAAGCATTGCTTCCATTAATGATGTTTTGCCACTTCCACTGTGGCCAACCAAAGCTAGGTTTCTAATCCTTTTAGTCTCATAATTTTTCATAAAGTTTCCTCCTCCATATTTGTCTATAAAATAATTATATAATAAATGAAAACGATTGGCAATTATTTAAAAAAGAGAGGGCCCTCTCTTTAAATTACCTTAGCTCCTAAGGCAGTTTTAAAATGTTCAAGAGCCCACTTGTGTCCTACAGGGTTAAATGATTGCACACCATTTTCATGAATATAAACATTAAATCCCTTGTTATAAGCATCTACAGCAGTATGCAAAATACAGATATCTGTGCACACACCTACTAAATGAATTGTATTGATATTTCTTTCCCTTAATTTAATTTCTATATCTGTACCAGCAAAGGCAGAATACCTTGTTTTAAAAGTATAATAAACATTATCCTCGTCTTTTATTTCTTGGTACAGGTCTTCTAAGCCTCCATAAAGCTTTTGCCCTCAACTTCCTTCTATATTGTGTGGTGGGAATAAAGCAGTTTCTGGATGGTACTTATCATTTTCATGGTGGTTGTCAATTGCAAAAACTACGAAATCTCCCCTATCATAAAAATCTTTAGTAACCTTTACTATATAGTCTTCCAAATTTTGAGCAGGTTTGCCTGCTGTCAAAGCTCCATCTTCAGCGACGAAGTCAATTGTATAATCAATATTTAATAATGCTTCCATATATTTACCTCTTTCCTTATATTAAATATAACATAAAGACAAATAAATAACAGCAAATATGGTAAGATAATTATGAAAGGAAGAATAATGAATATCACAAAAATAGAAGCATATGTAAAAAGTAAATTAGAATCTGATAAAACTGGACATGATTACCAACATATAAAAAGAGTGGTAAATAACTGTAAAAAAATATATCAAAACATAGATTTATCCGAAGAAGACAAAAATATAATCATAAGTGCAGCCTTGGTCCATGACCTGATAGACTATAAATTGGTTGATAATATTGAAGAAGAAAAAAATAAATTGATTAAACTCCTTGAAGAATCTGGATATATCAAAAATCAAATAGATGAAATAATCTATATAATAGAAAACATGTCTTTTTCAGCTAATATAGCTGGAAAGAAAGAACTATCTTTATTAGGAAAAATAGTGCAAGATGCAGATAGGCTTGATGCTATTGGAGCCATTGGCATAGCCAGGACCTTCTACTATGGTGGTTCTAAAGGTCATCATATGTACGATGACTTAAATAAAAATCAGGTAAGAGATCTTAATAAGGAAGAATATCTTAAGGGTTCAACAGTTATAGATCATTTCTATGAAAAGCTATTAAAAATAAAAGACCTAATGAATACCAAAGAAGGCTTAAAAATAGCTGAAGAAAGACATAAGTTTATGGAAGAATATTTGGATAATTTTTATAGTGAAGTGGAGTAGGATATTAAAAATATATACTCGTAGTCACACGATAGTCACACGGAAAATTTTAAACATAAAAAGAACAGCTATATTTAGCTGTTCTTTCTTTTTTTGGTTGCGGGAGCAGGAGCGTATCCCGACGTTTTTATATCGTTTCATATCATT
>NZ_CAMPYN010000007.1 GCF_946998255.1 uncultured Helcococcus sp.
TTTTAAGTTTCCTCGTCTTTTTTGTGTTTGGGACTTATGCAACAGCCCCTTTTATTATCCTTCAACTACTTTTTCGGCTTGTTGGAATACTTTTTCGCCATTCATCATGCCATAGTCTTGCATGCTTATTACATCAACCTTCAAATCAGGATGTTTTTCTTGGAATTGAGGTACTGAAAATCTAACTTGAGGACCAAATAAGACTACATCTACATCTTCATTTCCTACATATGCGTCAGCAGCATCTAAAGATACAGCTTCAATTTTAACATTTTTACCTTGACTTTCAGCATAAGATTTCATCTTTGTAACTAATAAGCTTGTACTCATACCAGCATTGCATACTAATAAGATACTCTCCATATTATTTCCTCCCTTCTTCCAATTTTTTGTATAGGTTAATAATTTGAACAGCTAAGTCTCTTGTAGTTAGTGAATTCATCAAGTGGTCTTGCGCATGAACCATAAGAAGACTTATTTCCACTGGTTGGCCAGTCATTTCTTGGCCAATTAATTTTGTTTGAATCTTATGTGCTTCTAAAAATGATTCCTTAGCTTCTTCAATGTATTCATCGGCTTTATCAAAATTTCCATTAGCAGCTTCGTTTATAGCTTCCATTGCTAATGATTTTGCATTACCACTATTAGAAATAAGTAGGGTAATGTCTTCTTCATATTTCATCGTGACCTCCAATATTTTAATTAATATTTTTGATGATTGCATCTAACAATCCATCTAATTTATTGTTCAATTTTTTTCTTAATAGAAATTCCATCAATTTTTGATTAATTTTGTTAAAGAAGGAATCGCTATTAAACTTTTCCTCATAAATGAATTTGACTGAATTATCATCAATTTTTTCGAGATTGTAACTAATTATATAATCTCCTCTGGATGTGTATACACTTGTCTCTAATGATTTATTTTCGATAAATTCTGTTATTTCAGCATTATTGAAAATATACTTGTTTTTATACCAGATTTTTTTTCTGTACTTAAGACCTTTTTTTATGTCAGATTTATTAAATTCATTATATCCATTAAATTCTAAATCCTTACAAACAAAGTCGATAAGAGAATTAAAAATATCTTCAGCCTTATGATTTAATATTTTTTCTGCCTTCATTTATTACTTCTTTCCTTTCCTATAAAGTAGATAAGAAAGTATCAATACACAAATCCCCATCAATAAAGTCACTATGTAATTTTCCTGAGTGGGAGACGTTGCAATTAAGAGAAATCCTATTCCTATAAGAAAAATATTCCATTTATTGTCCATTAGACTGTTATATTTCCTTATCTTCCATATTGTTTGCTAATATTACAAATGGAGTGTAAAGTACAACTGACAAGGCAACTAAAGCTAATGAAACAACTAAAGCAATCCAGTCACCACCTGTTGCTAAGAATGCGTATAGTCCTGGAGGTAATACCCAAGGAACAGCTGCTATTACAGGTCTAATTACACCAAGTGTAGTTAGTATGTATGCTATTGCAACTGAAATTGGTGGTACTATCAACCAAGGTATTGCATATACAGGGTTTAATACTATAGGTAAACCAAATGTAATTGGTTCGTTTATGTTAAACATACCCATTGGTGCGGCTAATTTTGCTACAGCTTTTGAATCTTCTCTTTTTGAGAATATAAAGATTGCAATTATTAGACCAATTGTTATACCAGATCCACCCATTTGTCCGAATGCATCGAAAGAACCTCTTGTCCAAATATATGGTAAATCTTTGATTCCTTCAGCACCATATTTCAAATAGTGTTCAGCGTTAGCTGTTGTTGCTGGTAAGTAAATACCATCCATGATAGGTGCTAATACGTTGTGTCCATGAATACCAAAGAACCAGAACAATTGTACTAAGAATGATAGTAAAATTACTGAAAATACACCTTGTGATAAACCCATTAAAGGAACTTGGATATATTTTGCAATAATATCATTCAATGGCATTTGTGCGTATGTATCTAATAAATATGCCACAACTGATGATGCATAAATAGCTACAACTGAAGGGATAATAGCAGCGAATGCTTTTGATACTGCAGGTGGTACTGAATCAGGTAATTTGATTGTAACCTTAGCTTGCATCAATTTTATGTAAATCATTGTTGAAATAAAACCAACAATTAATGCTGTAAATAATGCTGCAGATCCTGTATAATCTACATTAATTAATCCCCAGTTTGAAACTAATTCTTTTACCCCATTTATTTCTGCTTCAAAAGATGCAGTTTGAGGTATAAACACGATATATGATGATAAAGCTACTAGAGCCCCAGCAATTGGGTTTACATCATAATCTTTTGCTAAGTGGTAACCAAATGAAACGATAAATGCTAATGATATAATAGCAAATGATGCCCACCAAACAATTCCGTTTATATTGATTAACCACTGCATATTTTCAACGAAACCTGTCCATTTTGCTGCAGTTGGAAGGTCTCTAAAGAATACGTTTAGTAAAACTGCTACTGAACCAACCATTGTGATTGGCATAATAGCAATAAACGAATCTCTTATAGCAACTAGATGTCTTTGATTACCAATCTTAGCTGCTACTGGAATGAAATGAGTTTCCATCCATTTAATAATTTTATTCATAACTCCTCCTAATTGATACCATTTGGTATAATAGTAGGAATAGGATTTCATATCAATTATATAACTTTTATGTAAAATATTCAATTATGCTTATATAGCTATTTAGTAATAACTTAATAAAAGATTTATTATAGTATTGTTTGATCATAATGTTATAATAAGTATGAGAAAGGAGCTTTTTATGTATGGTGCGATAGAAGCTGGTGGAACTAAATTTGTCTTAGCCGTAGCTGACGAAAATTTAAATATATTAGATAAAAACGTTATAGCAACTAGGAATCCTGAATCTACGATGAGAGATGTTTTCAATTTTTTTGATTCCTATAAAAACTTAAAATCAATTGGAATAGGATCATTTGGTCCAATAGATGTTGTTAAGTCTTCAAAAACTTATGGATATATAACTAGTACACCTAAAAAAGGTTGGAGAAACTTTAACTTCCTTGGAAGCATGAAAGACAGATATCAAATCCCTATTGCTTTTACCACAGATGTCAATGCTGCTTGCTTAGGAGAAAATATACTAGGAAGTGGTAAGGGGCTATCATCATGCTTGTATTTAACTGTAGGCACAGGAGTAGGTGGGGGAGCCATAGTGAATGGTGAATTTGTCGAAGGATTTGGACATCCAGAAATGGGGCATATACTTATTAAAAAAGATGCGTCTGATGATTTCGAAGGAGTTTGTCCTTATCATCGTTCATGTTTAGAAGGTTTAGTATCTGGCCCTAGTTTACAAGCTAGGTATGGACTGGAAGGAAAAGATATAGAAAAAGACCATGAAATATGGAATATATTAGGAAATTACCTTGCCCAAGCTTTGGTGAACTATACTTTGATTTTAAGGCCAGAGATAATTATATTAGGTGGCGGAGTAATGAAACAAGACCAATTATTTGAAAGTATTAAATATAATTTTGAAAAAATGATAAATAATTATGTTACTTACCCTGATGTAGACAAATACATAGTAAAGCCAAGCTTAGGGGATGAGGCAGGTATAATGGGAGCTCTTTTGTTAGCGGAGAGGGAATAAAAAATAATTTTTTGAATATGTAATTAGGTGAATTATGAACGATAGACAAAAAAACATATTAAAAGAATTGATAAATAAAGAATATAAATTAGTAGAATTAGCTGATATCTTGGGAGTATCTGACAGGACAATAAGAAATGATATAAAATCATTAAATGAATTTTTAAAAAAATATGATTCTGAAATTATCATAAAAGATAGAAAATGTATATTTTTAACTTCTAATAATTTTTTTGTAACGAAACTAAAAAAGGATTTAATCTATCCTAAAAAATATAATTTTAATGAGCCAAAAGATAGAATAGTTTATTTGAAATTAAAATATTTATTTGCGGATAACTATATTAAACTAGATGATATTATAGATGAGTTATTTGTAAGTAAGTCTACAATTCAAAACGATCTTATTGAAGTTAAAAATGATTTAAGTTATTATAACTTAAATTTTGATTATAAACCTAATCACGGAATGAAAATAGTGGGTAAAGAATTTGATATAAGAAAAGCTATATCTGACTTGATATATAATACCACTAATGCATACAAGATGATGCGTTTTAGAGAAGAATTATTTAATTTTGATAAAGTTGAAATAAATACTATTCATAATATTGTAGTACAAAATATTTCTAATACAGATACTCAACTATCAGATCTAGACCTATATAATTTAACTATGCATCTGGCAATATCTATGAAGAGAATAGAGAAAGGTATACACATTAATCAAATTATTTCAAAGGGATTTTCTAACAATAAAGAGCATATTATAACAAAATCAATTATTTATGATTTAGAAAAGGAATTTAATATAAAATTTCCAGAAGAGGAATTATATTATATAACTATGCATTTAATGGGAACAAGATTAATATATAGTGATATTGAAGAAGATACTATGAATGAACTTGAAATGAATGAACTAGTATCTGATTTAATAATTAGTGTTGAAAAAACTTTAGAAATTAACTTGTCGGATGATACAGAACTTTTCTACGGGATTTTAACACATTTGTATCCAGCTATTTATAGGATGAAAAATAATATGAAAATAAGAAATCCTCTTTTAAATTCTATAAAAAATAATTATTCAAATATTTTTAGTGCATGTTTGAATTCTTGCAAAGAAATAGAGGATTCATTTAATATTAAATTAAATGAAGACGAGATTGGCTATCTTACTATTCACTTTGGGGCTGCAATAGAAAGATTAAATTTAGAGAACCCAAAGCTTAGAGTACTTATTATTTGCACTACTGGATTAGCAAGTTCTCAGTTATTAACCTATAAAATAAAAAACAGATTTAGTAACAAAATATCTATAATAGGTACAACCCAATATTATAATTTAAGTGAATATAATGTTAATGACTATGATTTGATTATATCAACTATAGCCTTTAACAATAAAACATCTAAGCCTCATATTGTTATTTCAGATATATTTGATGAAAATAGCTTTACTGAATTAAACAAATACTTGGAAAAATTTGATAATGAAGAAAAAAATGTATATTTAAATCCTGATGATATACATCTAAATATTGATTTTAAAAATAAAGAAGAGTTAATAAAGTACTTATGTTTTGAATTAAATATTGACGAATGCGAAAAGAGTATACTATATGAATCAATATTAGAAAGAGAAAAAATATCTGACACTGATTATGGTAAGATGGTGGCAATACCACATCCTATAAAACCTATTACTGAGGAAACATTTATTAGTTTAGGAATTCCTAAAAATGGTATCAATTGGGGTAAGAATGATGTAAGAATTATTATCTTATTATCCATAGGAAAAAATGAATCTAGAAATTTAGAAGACTTATATGTAAAACTGCTTAAAATACTAGATGATGATAATTATTTAAATCTAATATTGGAAAGTAATGATAAAAAACAAATATATAAATTATTGAATTTTTAAGAGCTTAATACAAGCTCTTTTTTTTATAATATTTTTTTTCATAGAAAATGAAAAAGATTACATTAACAAATTTAGAATTTCATTTAATAATATAATTAAATGATGATTATTTAGAGGGAGGGAGTATGAAAGATTCATTTACTTATGAAGATATAATAATGACAATAATAGCCCAATCAGGGGAAGCAAGAACATATTCTATGGAAGCTATAAAAAAAGCTAAAACAAATGTATTTGATATTGCTGAAGAATATTTAAAAAAGGCGAACGATTGTTTTTTAGAAGCACATAAAGTTCAAACGCAAATGATACAAGATGAAATTAACAATAAAAAACATGAAGTAACACTTCTAATGGTTCATGCACAAGATCATTTAATGAACGCTATGACTGTTAGAGAGCTGGCAGAAGAAATTATTTCATTACATAAAAGACTTCAAAAGGATTAAACTTGAAAAAAATTTTAATCATATGTTCAGCAGGAATGTCAAGTTCTCTGATAACAAGAAAATTAAATGAAAAATTTAATATAGAAAAATTAAATTTTATTGTAGAATCCACTTATTTATCTGAAAAGAATAGTATTGAAGATAGGTGTTATGATTTAATTTTGATAAGTCCACAAATTAAAAGATATCGACAAACAATTATTGAAAATATAAAATTTGACAATTATATTTGTTTCGATATTCCAAGTGATCTATATACATTGACTGATGAAGCGGTCAATGGGTTGAGTGAATTAATTATGAATAATTTATGTTCGAATGAACAAAGTTATAAAAAAAATATAATAAATAAAAATCAAAAAGGAGGTAGTATGAAAATTTTGTTAGTATGTGCTGGTGGTTTTTCAACTAGTATATTGGTAAATAAAGTCGAAAAATGGGGGAAAGAAAACAACCAGGATATTGAAATACAAGCTGTGGGTAAATCAGCATATAGTGATGTTTGGGAAAAATATGATTGTATACTTTTAGGACCACAAATTGGATTTGCTAAAGATGAAATACAATCAAACGTATCAATACCAGTAGAAAATATTGAGCCTATGGTCTACGCTTTAGGTGATGCGGAAGCAATTGTTGAACAAGCTAAATCAATTATTAAGTAGGAGGATAACATGCAAGAAGGATTAAGGAAGTTTGCTAATAGTAAATTTATTGAAGGATTAAGGAAATTAAGTGAGAAATTTACAAATAGTCCAGCTATGAGTACTATATCTACAGGTATGTCATCAAATATGGGGATTATTCTGTTAGGTGCTGTAATACAGATAATAGTTGCTTTAGCAGGATTAGTATTTAAAATAACACCAGAAGATAGAATATATCAGTTACTATATATGCCATATCACTACACTATGGGAATTATAGCTATATTTATGGCGTTTTCATTAGCTTATAACTATACTATTAAAATTAAAGCTGGATCACCTATACAAGCAGGATTTATTTCTATAATTTGCTATCTTATAATTGCAGCACCTATTCAAACTGTTTCAAATGAATCAGGATCAATGAGTGTAATAAATATAAATAATCTTGGAGCACAAGGTCTATTTATTGCTATATTAGTAAGTTTAATTTCAGTAAGGATTACAAAATTTGCATTAGATAAAAACTTAGTTATAAAAATGCCTGATGCAGTACCAACAGGTGTTATAGAAGGATTTAACGCTATTATACCAGGAGCTATTAATATTATATTTTGGTATGGACTAACTTTATTAATAGGATATTTGTCTGGTGGCGCATATACATTATCTAGCTTAATTGTTGCAGTTTTAAGTTATCCTGTTAAATATTTAGTAAGCCCACTAGGTATGGTTGTGATAATTTTACTAGCTCAATTTTTCTGGTTTTTTGGAATACATGGTACAACAGTAATATTTTCTGTTATGTTAGTTCCATTAATAACAGCATATACTACAAACTCAGAATTGGCAGCACAAGGCTTACCTTTGGTATTTAGTTCTGTGTTTTTATTCGGAGCTAACGGTGTAGTAGGTGGGGCTGGTAATACCTTACCTTTAGTCTTAATGGGGTTGAAGAGTGAATCAAAGCAAATAAAAGCAGTATCAAAGGCGTCACTTATACCTAGTTTCTTTAACATAAATGAACCTGTAATATTTGGTTTTCCGATAATGTATAATCCTATACTATTAATTCCATTCTTATTAGCACCGATTGTCTATATGGGATTCTTATGGTTAGCATATCACTTTAATTTAATTGCTTTACCTCATATATTAATTTTCTCTATTTTACCAATGGGGCTAAATACATTTATGCCAACACTAGATTGGAGAAATGCAATAATGCCTTTCTTAATGATACCTGTAATGTGGCTAGTTTGGTATCCATTCTTCAAAATATATGAAAAAGAGTTAATTGAAAAAGAATTATCAGAACAAGAACATAAATAGAAAAGTAAAAAGAAAGGAGAAAATATGTCACACACATTAGGAATATCAGTATATCCAGATTTAAGACCCTTAGATGAAATAAAAGAATATATAAAACTTGCTTCAAAATATGGATTCAAGAGAATATTTTCAAGTATGTTTTCAGTTGAAGGAAGCAAGGAGGAAGTTTTAGATTATTTTAGAGAATTAATTGAATATGCCCATGAATATAATATGGAAGTGGACCTAGATGTAAATCCAGGACTATTCAAAAGACTTGGTGCTTCAGAAGATGATCTATCAGTTTTTGCCGATATTAAGGTTGATGTCTTAAGAATGGATCTTAGTTATGGTGGGGAAAAAGATTATCAACTAGTAAAAAATCCTTATGGTATTAAAATAGAATTTAATTCTTCTCCAAAAATTGTAAAAGGACTAGTTGATGCAGGTGCCAAAGGCGATGAATTTATGGTATGCCATAACTTTTATCCTCAAAGATATACTGGACTTAGTTGGAATAGTTTTTTAGAAAAAAATAAAGAAATGAAGGAACTAACAAATGTAAATATAGGTGCCTTTGTAAGTTCTAATAATACCGAAACTCATGGGGTATGGGATTCGAAAGATGGCTTGCCAACTGTTGAGAGATTAAGAGGTCTACCAATAGACTTACATGCTAGGGTTCTATTAGCAACTGGCATGGTAAATGATATTCTAATTGGAAATGCCTATGCTACAGAAGAGGAACTAAAAGCCTTATCAGAAGTAGTTAAAGATGATAACATAAACACTGAAAGACCAATATTAAAGATGTTGGTTGAAACTGGAACTATTAATCTAGATCAGTTAAAGGTAATAAGACTTAAACCTGAAATTTGCCCTGACATATCTGAAACAGAAAAATCTGTTATATTTGATTTTGAACCTCACATGTCTTTAGGAGATAATTCAGAATGGATGTGGAGATCAAGAATGTCAAGATTAGATCCTGACTTAGTTATAGAACCTAGAAAATATGATAAAGAGTATTTCGAAGTAGGCTCTATAGTTATTGTTAATGACAATTATAAACACTATTCTGGAGAAGTTCAGATAGTTAAAGAACCTATGGAAAATGATGGTGAAAGAAACTATATAGGTAAAATTTCAGAAGAAGAAAAAATAATGCTAGAATTATTGGATGATATAAGTATTGTAAAATTTTTGAAGTAAGATGATAAAGAGACCCTGAGGGGTCTTTTTATTTGTTACAAAATCTTATTAATTTAATTTAAAATCTATATACAAACCAAAAAATATATATACAAAATAACCAAGAGATTAACGACTATAAAATGGTTAATAATTTATATATACACTCATTATTCATTTGACAAATTCATGATTAGAGAACTATATATTGTATTACTTGTAATATTGCAACACTATATAGGCTTTATTTCTGAAATCTATTAATATATAATATAGTTAGTTTTAATTTGCTTATAGTTCATTTTTTGGTTAGTATTATATAATAATAATGTAAAAAATAGAAAGGGTGAAGTGATGTCTAAAGAGATTAATTTATATACCAATACAGGTTGTAGTAAATGCAAAATGTTAAAGAGATGGCTTGAAATGAAGGGTATATCTTACCAAGAGTTAAATATAGGTGAAGACGATAAGGCCCGTCAAAACTTGATAAATAAAGGATATAGACAACTTCCTCAAATTGAAATTGATGGAGAAATAGTTGAATTTGCAGAATATAATGATATCTTAGAACACATTTAGGAGTTTGTAATGATAAAGACTGTTGTTAAAAGAAATGGTGAAGTGGTTGATTTTAATAAAGAAAAAATTATTATAGCAATTACCAAGGCTAACCATGAAACCGAAGAAATGACTACTCAAGATATACTTGATAGTGCTAACCAAGTGGTAGAAGCTTTTGACCAAGATAGCGTAGATGTTGAAACCATCCAAGACAAGGTTGAAGAAGTATTGATGCTTAATAAGCATACCCGTACTGCTAAGGAATATATCCTATATAGGGAAGAAAGAAAAAATGAAAGAAAAAGAGATATATTTAAGCCTAGAAAAAATTTAAAGCCATATGAATATCCAGAGTTAGAAGCTTACAAAGAAGCTATTCAACATTCATACTGGTTGCATACAGAGTACAACTATACTTCTGACATTCAAGATTATAAGGTAAATGTTGAAAGTCACGAAAGAACAGCTATTAAAAACTCTATGCTTGCTATAGCTCAAATTGAAGTAGATGTTAAAGAATTTTGGGGAGACTTATATAAGAGACTTCCAAAACCTGAGCTTGCTAATGTTGGCCATACTTTTGCTGAATCAGAAGTTAGACATAGTGATGCCTATGCTCATTTACTAGAAATCTTGGGATTAAATAATGAATTTGAAAAGATAGAAGAAATACCAGCCTTAAATAGACGTGTTAACTATTTAAGGAAACACAATGAATACGCAAGGACTGGAAATGATAGAGACTATGCTATTGCTATACTTTTATTCTCTGCATTTATAGAACACATATCATTATTTAGTCAATTCTTAATCATAATGTCATTTAACAAGTATAAAAACCTATTTAGGGGTATTTCAAATGCTATCGAAGCTACATCCAAAGAAGAACAACTTCATGGAGAGTTCGGTGTAGACCTAATAAATACTATCAGAGAAGAAAGACCAAAATGGTTTGACGATGACATGGCTAAAGATATTTACGACCTAGTGAATGAAGCTTATGAATCAGAGCATGAAGTATTGGACTGGATTTTTGAAGAGGGTGATTTAGATTTCATGCCAAGATATACAGTAGAAGAGTTTATAAAAAATAGACTAAATAATTCTTTAGAAGCAATAGGTTTAGAAAGAATATTTGAAGTAGATGAAAAAGAAGTAGAGAAAACAGACTGGTTTGACGATGAAGTTGTTGCAACGAAACACGTTGACTTCTTCGAAAAGAGATCTGTTAACTATACTAAGAGATCAAGAAGCATCACAGCAGACGATCTATTTTAATCATTAGGGGAGATAAAGTGAGAAAAGATTTTTATTGGTTGACCGACAATAGCCGCCTATTCTTAAGCCGTGGCTATTTAGGTGAAGGACAAACAGCTGAAGAAAGATTGAGACAAATAGCAGAAGTAGCTGAAAGCAAATTAGGAATTGAAGGCTTTGCTGACAAGTTTTATGGTTACCTAGGTAAGGGATATTACTCCTTATCCACTCCAGTATGGACAAATTTTGGAAATAATAGGGGACTTCCAATTTCATGTTTTGGATCCTATATTTCTGATGACATGGGTGGAATCCTATATTCATCAAGTGAAGTTGGAATGATGTCAAAATATGGTGGAGGTACTTCAGGTTACTTCGGAGATGTTAGAGGTAGAGGGGAGCCGATAACTAACAATGGTGTATCCTCAGGAGCTGTTCACTTTATGAAGCTTTTTGAACAAATGACTGATACTGTAAGCCAAGGTTCTGCTAGACGTGGACGCTTTGCCCCATACCTACCAATCGACCACCCAGACATAGATGAATTTTTAGAAATAGGTACCGAAGGTAATGAAATCCAAAATCTTAACCATGGGGTAACAGTATCTGATGAATGGCTATTAGGTATGATAGGTGGAGATGCGGATAAAAGAAGAACATGGGCTAAGTTACTTCAAAGACGTGTTGAAATGGGATATCCATATATATTCTTCACCGATACAGTAAACAACAACAAGCCTGAATGGTATAAGGATTATCCTATCACACATTCTAACTTATGTTCAGAAATCGCCTTGCCAAACAACGAAGAATGGTCATTTGTATGTAACCTATCTTCTATGAATGCCTTACATTTTGATGAATGGAAGGATACTGATGCTGTAGAGACTATGATATTTTTCCTAGATGCAGTAATGGATGATTTCTTAGAAAAATTAGAAAATTTAAGAGATTCTGACCATAGGGAAGACCAAGATGCCTTTTATTTCATGAGAAAGGCCTATAAATTCGCTTTAGAGAATAGAGCTTTAGGTTTAGGTGTCTTAGGATGGCACTCACTATTACAATCTAAAATGATAGCTTTTGAATCAGTAGAAGCAAGTCTATTAAATGAAAGCTTATTTAAAACTATAAGAGACCAAGCAGAAGAAGCTAGCCAAAAATTAGCTGAAAAATATGGTGAACCAAAGATGTTAAAGGGCAAGGGAAGAAGAAATACTACCCTAATGGCTGTTGCACCAACTACATCTTCAGCTTTTATCTTGGGACAAACATCCCAATCAATAGAACCAATTTGGTCAAATAACTATGTAAAAGACGTATCAAAAGCTAAAGTTACTGTACAAAACCCATACTTGAAAGAAGTATTGAAGAAATACGGTAAAGATGAAAGAGAAGTTTGGATAGACATAAGAAATCATGATGGATCTGTACAACATTTAGATTTCTTGACAGACCATGAAAGAGATGTATTTAAGACCTTCTCAGAAATAAACCAATTTGAAGTTATAAACCAAGCAAGTGTAAGACAGAGATATATAGACCAAGGACAATCATTAAACATAATGGTTAATCCAAAAACTTCTGCAAAAGAATTAAACGATTTACACCTATATGCATGGGAAAATGGAATAAAAACCTTATACTACCAACATTCAACAAATGCAGCACAAAAGTTCTATCAAACTTCAGTTTGCTTAGCTTGTGAAGCTTAATAAATAATTTATGGTGGTGTTTCTATTGTTTTGCACTATCACAAAAAGTTGAGTTTATACCAGAGACATTTAGAAATATTTGTCTCTGGTGTTTTTGTGCAATATTTTCTTAAAAGGAAATCGTAGCTATGTTGCATTTAATTTTCTAGATGATGTGAATAAGTTTTAAAATCATATTTTGAAATCTATACTTACAAAAATAAAAGAATTGTAAGTATTAAAACTATTTTTTAAATTTAAAACTTATTTGCTAAGCATAGAATAAGTATTATATCCGCTTTTTGAAATCTATACTTACAAAAATTAGAATATTGTAAGTATAAAAATCACTTTTCAAATTTAAAACTTATTTGGTCCTAAGCCTTACCAATCTTCACATACAAAAAAGTTGTTGCGAATTTTTATTTTCGCAACAACTCAATTTTGTCTATTTTACTTGTCTATGAAATCAAATCTTTTTCTTAGCAAAATATATGAACCAATGTAATCAAGAGATTTCAATATAGAGCCTAAAAGGGCCTTGCCCAATGAATTATTGTTAATTTCATAGTTTGCTAAAAAATATACAGTAAAGTAGACTACAATAAAATCTAAAATTATACAAAATATAAAATCAGATTTATAGAGACGTCTTTGCTTATCATCTTCAAATTTTGGCTTAATTATTATATCGAAATTATACACGATTAAATATGTGATAACCGCATAACTAATAGGTTTAACCATAAAAGTGATTAATATAACATTATTTACTGTCATACTAGAATAAAGCCAAAAATAAATAATAGATAATATTATAATATTAAATAATGTTGTAGTTATAAATAAATAATCTACAAACTTGTTATACTTATTATTCATAGCAATCTCCTTAGTTTATACTAGGTAAAATATAATCTATTTGAGAATATTTCTACTTTAATTAAATTATATGATAAAAAAAAACAATTTCAACTAAATATAAAGATAATAAACAATAAAAGTGGATGCTTAGAATATCTAAACATCCACTTTTGAATTTTGTTCCTATAAACTTTCAACCAATCTTGTCATTTTATGTTGTCTGTCTCTAATTGTTTTTTGAGCAGCTGACAATCTTGAGATTGGAACTCTAAATGGAGAACATGATACATAGTCTAAACCTAAGTCATCACAGAATGCTACTGAACTTGGTTCACCACCGTGTTCACCACAGATACCTAAGTGTAGGTTTTTTCTTGTTCTCTTACCTAATTTAACTGCGTTAGCCATTAATTGACCAACACCTTTTTGGTCGATAACTTGGAATGGATCTTTTTCAAAGATACCATCATCTAGGTATTGAGATAAGAATTTACCAGCGTCGTCTCTTGAGAATCCGTAGGTCATTTGTGTTAAGTCGTTTGTACCAAATGAGAAGAATTCTGCTATTTCAGCAATTTCATCAGCTAATAAAGTAGCTCTTGGTATTTCAATCATAGTACCGATATGGTAGTTTAATGTAATACCTGTTTCTTCAAATATTTGTTCAATTTCTTTTCTTATTGAATCTGTAACAACCTTAAGTTCTCTTGGGTCACCTGCTAGAGGGATCATTATTTCTGGTTCTACTTCTACACCTAATTCTTTGCTTACTCTTAATGCAGCTCTAATAATTGCTCTAGCTTGCATTTGGTAAATTTCTGGGAAGGTGATAGCAAGTCTTAAACCTCTATGACCAAGCATTGGGTTAACTTCATGCAATTCATCGATAGCTTTCTTTTGTTCAAGGATTGTTACACCTAATTCATCAGCTACGATTGCTATTTCTTCATCAGTATGTGGTAAGAATTCATGTAGAGGTGGGTCTAATAGACGTACTGTTACATTTTTATCTTCCATTACCTTGTAGATTTCGTAGAAGTCATTTTCTTGGATTGGTTCTATCTTAGCTAAAGCTTTTTCTCTTTGTTCTTTTGTGCTTGCTAAAATCATTTCTCTAACAGCGTTGATCCTATCTTCAGCAAAGAACATGTGCTCTGTTCTACATAGACCGATACCTTCAGCTCCTAAGTCTAAAGCTTGTTGAGCATCATGTGGAGTATCAGCGTTTGCTCTAACTTTTAATCTTCTATTTTCATCTGCCCATTCCATAAATTTAGCAAATTTACCTGTTAATTCTGGATCTTGAGTTTCTATTTGACCATGGTAAATATTACCTGTTGAACCATCAAGTGAAATCATGTCGCCTTCACCTAATACTAAATCACCAATTGTAACTGTTTTTTCTTTTTCATTGATGTGTACTTCGTGAGCTCCGGCTACACAACATTTACCCATACCTCTTGCTACAACAGCTGCGTGAGATGTCATACCACCACGAGATGTTAAAATACCTTTAGCAGAGTCCATACCTTGTAAGTCTTCTGGGGATGTTTCTGTACGTGCTAAGATTACAGGTTCTTCTTTAGCATTTCTTAATGTAGCATCACCAGCTGAGAATGAAATATATCCGGTTGCTGCACCAGGAGATGCTGCCAAACCTCTAGCTACTGGTGTTGCTTTTGATAAAGCTTCTTGGTTGAAGGTAGGGTGTAGTAATTGGTCTAAGTCATTTGGATTGATCATCATCAATGCTTCTTCCTTAGTTCTTAATCCTTCTTCAACTAAGTCTACAGCAATATTTATAGCTGCTTGAGCTGTTCTCTTACCATTTCTTGTTTGTAAAATGTATAGGGTACCATCATCAATAGTAAATTCTAAGTCTTGCATGTCCCTATAGTGTTGCTCTAATCTTTCACCTGTTTCGTGGAATTGTTTATAGATTTCAGGCATTTGTTTTTCTAATTCTGAAATATGACTTGGTGTTCTTATACCAGCAACAACGTCTTCACCTTGTGCGTTAATTAGGTATTCACCATAAAGAATATTTTCACCTGTGGATGGGTCTCTTGTAAAGGCAACACCTGTACCAGAGTTGTCACCACCGTTACCAAATACCATTGTTTGTACGTTTACTGCTGTACCTAGATCGTGAGCTATGTCATTCATATTTCTATAGTATATAGCTCTTTCGTTGTTCCATGATTTAAATACAGCTGCTACAGCATCTAATAATTGTTGTTCAGGGTCTTGAGGGAAATCATGACCTGTTTCTTTTTTGTATAATTCTTTATATCTTCTTACAACTTCTTTTAGATGGTCTGCTGGTATATCTTTGTCTAATTCTACTCCAGCTTTTTCTCTTTCATCAGCTAAAATTTCTTCGAATTTTTCAGCATCTAATCCCTTAGATACGTCAGAGAACATTTGAATAAATCTTCTATATGAATCGTAAGCAAATCTTGGGTTTCCTGTATGTTCTGCCAAACCTTCAACTGAAACATCTGTTAAACCTAAGTTTAATACAGTGTCCATCATACCAGGCATGGATACAACAGCACCTGATCTTACTGAGAATAGTAGAGGATTGGTATCATCACCAAATTTTTTACCTACTTTTTCTTCAGTTTTCTTGATGTTAGCTTCTATTTCTTTTACTAAATCGTCCCAAAGTTGTTCGCTTTCGTCATAGTATCTGATACAAGCTTCAGTAGATACTGTAAAACCAAATGGTACATTTATTCCTAGCCTGGTCATTTCAGCTAAGTTAGCACCCTTACCCCCTAGGAGGGTTCTCATATCTTTGTTACCTTCATCAAAACTATAAACATATTTCTTCGCCATCTTATTTTGACCCCTTTCTTGTTTCCATAATATTTTTTATTTTTTCAGAAGTTTCTTCTATCGACATATGAGTTACATCGAAATGTGTACATCCAAGTTTATCTATAACATTTTTAGTATATTCCAATTCTTGTAGAACTCTTTCCATATCAGCATATCCAGAATCGTGAGGTATACCCAAAGATTTCACACGTTCCTTTCTTATTTCTACCAACCTATCTGGGTTGATAGTTAGGCAAATAATGTTTTCAGGATCTATTTGAAAAATTTCTTGGGGTAGCTCTATTTCTGGAACCAAGGGAAGGTTGCTTACCTTGTATCCTAGGTTCGACATGTAAATAGATAGGGGAGTTTTAGATGTCCTAGAAACTCCAAGTATCACTATGTCTGCTTCTAAAATAGACTGAGGATTGGAACCATCGTCATTTAAAATAGCGAAGTCAACAGGGTTATTTTCCAAGCTATTTTTAATTACAAGTTCAATTTCTTCTCCCTGGCTTATTTTAGAAAATACGCTAGATAAGAATTTGTATACAAGATGGTAGACATCTAAATGTTTAATATCTTTTTCTATACACTGATTCTTCGTATACTCGGCCATTAAATTGTCCTCGAAAGCATAGTATAAAATTTGGTCGTCATTATAAAAGTCAAAAGAATGCAAGTCTTTAATATCATTGACCTTATCGAATATTTTGATATTCGTTTGCTCTTCTTGTAAAAAGAAATTTTGTATTAAAATATTATTCAATGTCTTTGAATTTATATCTGACAATACCCAAACCTTTTCATTATACATTTCAAACTCCAAAATTAATATCCTTATAATTAGTATTATAACAAAATTTATTAATTTGTCTATAAAAAATGAAAAAATGATAACTTTTTCATAATATCATTAATCTTTGGTTAAAGTATTTATTTATTTTACTTAAATTAAATAAAAGTAAAAAAGAAAAAGGATTTCATATCATATAAAAAATGCTAAATAATGGCTTAAATAAAAGTATTGGAAACCAGCTAGTTTTCTTGACTATAAGCTCTATAAATAATATAATTACAGATAATATAATTTTAGGTCGAACACGATATTTGGAGGAAAAATGAGAAATTTAGATAAAAACTATAATCCTAAATCTTATGAAGATAGGATATATAGAGAATGGGAAGAAGGGGGATACTTTACACCTGAAGTAGATAAGTCTAAGGAGCCCTTTACAATAGTCATGCCTCCACCAAATGTTACAGGTAATCTACATATGGGGCATGCTCTTGTTTCTACTTTACAAGATATAATGATTAGATATAAGAGGATGTCAGGTTATTCAACCCTATGGTTACCAGGTACTGACCATGCTTCTATAGCTACAGAAGCAAAAGTAGTAGAAAAAATTAAAAATGATGGAAAATCTAAAGAAGAATTAGGTAGAGAAGGATTTTTAGAAGAAGCTTGGGCTTGGACTGAAAAATATGGTGGAAATATAAATAAACAATTGAGAAAAATAGGAGTTTCTGCCGACTGGTCTAGGTCTGCTTTTACCTTAGATGAAAACCTTTCAAAAGCTGTAGAAGAAGTATTTGTAAATATGTATGATGATGGTTTGATTTACAAAGATAAGAGAATCATTAATTACTGTCCTGTATGTAATACTTCATTATCAGACATTGAAGTTGACCACGAAGAAAATGAAGGTAAAATTTGGTATTTTAAATATCCATTAAAAGATTCAGATGGATTTTTAACTATAGCTACAACAAGACCTGAAACTATGCTGGGTGACTTGGCAGTTGCTGTAGATCCTACTGATGAAAGGTATGAAGATTTAGTTGGAAAGACTTTGATCTTACCTCTAGTAGGAAGAGAAATACCTATAATAGCAGATGACTATGTTGACAAAGAATTTGGTACAGGTGCTGTAAAGATAACTCCATCCCATGACCCAAACGACTTTGAAGTGGGTAGAAGACATGACTTAGGCCAATGTGTAGTTATAGAAAATGATGCTACCATATCAGAAGGCTATGGTAAGTTTTCTGGCTTGGACAGATATGAAGCTAGAAAGTTAGTTGTAGAGGAATTAGACAAACTTGGACTTGTAGAAAAAATTGAAAAAATCAATAACTCAGTTGGACACTGTTCAAGATGTGGTACTGTAATTGAACCTCTACTGTCAGACCAATGGTTTGTAGCCATGGAAAGCTTAGCCAAACCAGCCTTGGATGCCTATAAAAAGGGCGAATTAAAAATCATTCCAGAAAGATTTGGAAAAATATATGTAAACTGGTTAGAAAATATTAGGGATTGGAATATCTCAAGACAATTATGGTGGGGACACAGATTACCTGTTTACTACACTGAAGATGGTGAAGTAATAGTTTCTAAAGAAAAACCTGATGAAAAAGTATATGGAAAGCTAACAAGAGATCCGGATACACTAGATACTTGGTTCTCATCAGCCTTGTGGCCATTTTCAACGCTTGGTTGG
Organism: uncultured Helcococcus sp.; assembly: GCF_946998255.1. Taxonomy (GTDB): domain Bacteria; phylum Bacillota; class Clostridia; order Tissierellales; family Peptoniphilaceae; genus Helcococcus. The sequence continues at coordinate 18,887 of NZ_CAMPYN010000007.1, forward strand.
CCTGATACAGATTCAGAAGATTACAAATACTTTTTCCCAACCAACGCCTTGATTACAGGATACGACATTATATTCTTCTGGGTGATTAGAATGGTATTTTCTTCCTTATATAATACTGGAAAGCTTCCATTCAATACTGTTTACCTAAATGGTTTAGTAAGAGATGCCCAAGGTAGGAAGATGTCTAAGTCACTAGATAATGGTATAGACCCATTAGATGAAATTGATAAATATGGGGCAGATGCTTTAAGGATGAATTTGGTTTCAGGAAATACTCCTGGAAATGACATGAGATATATCGATGAAGAAGTTAAAGACAAGAGAAACTTTGCCAATAAATTGTGGAATGCTTCTAGATTTATCTTTATGAATATGGAAGAAGATAAGACTTATGAGTTAAATAGAGATAAGTTAACCATAGAAGACAAGTGGATTATTTCAAGGATAAATACCCTAGCAAAAGAAACCAATAGACTTTTAGACCAATATGAAATGGGAATAGTTGCAAGTAACCTGTATGAATTTATTTGGTTTGAATTCTGTGACTGGTATATTGAATTTGTTAAAAATAGATTGCATGAAGAAGGAGAAGATAAGGATAATGCTTTAGGAGTTTTACTATTTGCTTTAGATAAAATATTAAAGCTTTTACACCCATACATGCCATTTATAACTGAAGAAATATATTCATTCATACCTGGCAATGATGAACTAATCATACTAGCTGAATATCCAAGATATTCGGAAGAAAATGCATATGAGTATGAAGAAAAAGCCATATCAAAATTGATTGATGCTATTACTTCTATTAGGTCAGAGAAAAAAGACCTAAATGTTCCAGATAAAAAAGAAACAAAGTTGTTTATTAGTACTGCTAATGAAGAAACTAAGAAGATATTCTCAGAACTATCTGCAAACTTAAAATCATTAGCTAAGGTAAATGAAATTGAAATTATCGATGAAAATTCAAGTTTAGAAAATGTAGCAACTATAGTAAAAGATGATTATAAATTATATTTGTCTTTAGAAGGGCTAATAGACTACGAAAAAGAATTAGCTAGGTTAGAAAAAGAAAAGAAAAATATTGAATCAGAACTTAATAGGGCTAAGGGTAAATTAGCAAATGAAAAATTCACTTCAAAAGCTCCTCAAAAATTAGTTGAGGCTGAAGAAGAAAAAGTAGAAAAGTATTCTAAGATGCTCACAGAAGTTGAAAAAAGTATTATAGAAACTAAGAGTAAATTATAATTAACTAAATTGGAGGAGAAAATGGAGAGAAAAAAGCAAGTTCTATTTAGCAAAGAAGAAATCGCCGAAACAGTTAAAAGAATGGGCCAACAAATAAGTGAATCTTACGGTGATGAGCCTATTGTTGCTATATCTTTATTGAGAGGAAGTTTTGTTTTTGCAGCAGACTTAGTAAGAGAAATAAAAACTCCGACTAATGTTGATTTTATGACAACTTCTTCATATGGTGATGATGAAGAATCTTCAGGTAGGGTAGATATAGTTCACGATATAAGAACTGAAGTAGAGGATATGCATGTTTTGATTATTGATGATATTTGTGATTCAGGGCATACCTTGAAAGCTATCAAAGAACATATATTGAAAAAGAATCCTAAGTCTGTGAAAACAGCTGTATTCTTAGATAAACCAGATAGAAGAAGGGTAGAAATTTATCCTGAATTTAAGGGTCAAATTATAGATGATTTATTTGTAGTAGGCTATGGGCTAAATTACGGTAACTATTATAGAAACTGTCCTTATATATTTACCTTTGTAAATCCTAAAGATGATGAATAAAATGTACCGTAAATTTTCTGATTTTTATGATGAGCTCGTATTTGATATAGACTATAAAAAATATAGCCAAAATATTATTGATATATTAAATGAAAATAATATTCAAACAGGAAATTTACTTGAAATAGCTTGCGGTACAGGCAATTTAACACAAAGATTAGCAGTTAATAAAAATTTTAAAATAACTGCCTTTGATTATTCAGATCAAATGCTTAACCATGCTTATAACAAGCTAATCGACCATGATAATGTAGACCTTTTACATTTTGATATGTATAGTTTTCCGTATGACAAATTTGAGTTTGATGCTATTATTACTTTATTAGATGTTATCAACTATATTTTAGATGATAAGAAGCTTAAAGACTTATTTACTAAAGTGTATGATGGGTTAAAAGATGGTGGAGTTTTTATATTTGATATAAATTCCAAATATAAACTACTAGAAGTTTTAGCAGATAATACCTTCGTATATGAAAGAGATGATATTTTCTATACTTGGGAAAATCAATTAGATGGAGAAGAAGTTAATTTTGATTTAAACTTTTTTATAAAGAATGATGATGGATCTTATTCAAGATTTGAAGAAAACCAAGTAGAAAAATACCATTCTATTGAGAAGATAGAAGGAATCTTGCGAGAAATAGGTTTTAAAAACATTTCATATAAAGATGAAGATGGTGGACCATACAAAAAAGATAAAACCCAAAGAATATTATTTCATGCTGTTAAATAATTTATACTTTTATTCAAATGTATGTTAAGATATTAAGGTAGGCAAACTACAAAGATATGGAGGGAAAAATGACAAAAGGAACAGTAAAGTGGTTCAATGCTACTAAAGGATTTGGTTTCCTAACTACTGAAGATGGTCAAGATGTATTCGTACATTATACTGCTTTAGAAGATGATGGTGAATTTAGAACTTTAGATGAAGGACAAGCAGTTGAATTTGAAATTGTTGAGGCTGAAAAAGGCCCACAAGCTTCTAATGTAGTTAAATTATAATTGAATTATTGGAAGTGAAAAAGAGGCTAGTAAATAGCCTCTTTAAATTTTTTAAGAGGAATTAATTATGAGAAATTATGTTATAAGAGCAATTAATAAAAATAAGACTATTAGATTTTTAATTGGACAAACTACAGGTATGGTTCAGGAAATTAGAGATATCCATGAATCTTCTGCCACAGGATCAGCGGCGATGGGACGTCTAGCTACTATAGCCAGTATGATGGGCCTAGCAAGTCTTCAAGATGACCAAAGTCTTACCATATCTTTTGATGGTAAGGGACCTGGTGGAAAATTAGTTGCAGTTGCTAATGCAGATGGTTTTGTAAAAGTAACCGCTACTAATCCTCAAGCAGATCCAGAATCAAAATATCCTGGTAAATTAGATGTAGGATCTTTTGTTGGTAGAGATGGAAACTTATCAGTTGTAAAAGATTTAAAGATGAAAGAGCCATATGTTGGACTTTCTGAAATTGTTACTGGTGAGATAGCAGAGGATATGGCAAATTATTTCTTTTATTCAGAGCAAACACCAACAGCTATTGCCTTAGGTGTTTTAGTAGATAAGGACCTTTCTATCAGGGCTGCTGGTGGGATCTTTATCCAAGTTTTGCCAGATGCAAGTGAAGAAGACTTAGTTAAATTAGAAGAAGCAATTAAAGAACTAAAACCGGTTTCTGAATTGATTGATGGTGGTTTAAGCCCAGAAGAAATATTATCAACTTACTTTTCAGAATTTGAAACAGAGATTATAGCTACAAATGAAGTAGGCTTATATTGCGATTGTAGTAGGGAAAGGATTGAAACTGGTCTAGAATCAATAGGTAAGAAAGAGTTAGAGCATATCCTTGAAGAAGATGGACAGGCAGAAGTCGTATGTGATTTTTGTAAAAAAACATATCTCTTTAATAAAGAGGATTTAAAAGAAATGATAGATAATGCAAGATAGAGGTAACCATGAGCAGTTTTCTAACTTTTGTAGAATACATAGGTATAATAGCCTTTGCTATATCTGGAGCTTTAGAAGGTATCAAGAAAAGATATGACTATTTAGGTGTTGTGATATTAGGTATAGTTACCTCAACAGGTGGAGGGGTGATTAGAGACCTCATTTTAGGGATCACCCCACCATATTCTTTAAGGTCTGGTATCAATATTTACCTAGCTATTGTTGTAGCTACTATAGTTTTCATAGTAAACTTACTTGATGATAATGTTAACCGTTGGACTATAAATAAATTATTTGATGAGACTTTGGTTTTAACTGATGCCATGGGACTTGCAGTATTTGTAATAACAGGTATGCAGGTAGCTTACAATATATCGAATTCTTATTCTGCAATTTTATATATATTTGTTGGGACTATATCAGGTGTTGGAGGTGGTATCATTAGAGATATGCTGGTAAGTAACACCCCTTATATTTTTGATGGACATATATATGCTTCAGCTGCAATTATAGGTTCAACAGCTTATCATTTATTGACTTATTATACTGAATTACCAGTTAGGTTAGTTATGATATTTTGTATAATATTAATATTTGTAATAAGAATGATTTCATACCACTTCAATCTAAACCTACCTAGGGCAACTAGGATCATAAAATAGAATAAATAAAAAATCCAAAATTTATTATCAATTTTGGATTTTTCATTATTAATTATTTTTTTCATTTATAGCTTTTTCATACAAGTCTAATAAAGTCTCAGCTTGTTTTATATTGTTATTATTCTCAATATATGCTAAAGTAGTTTTTTTTAGTTTAGCTTCTTCTTCTGCAGAAAAGTTTAATACTTTATCTAAAAGATTTTTAAAATCTTCCTTATCTTCCCATGTATAACCATTTAATCCTTTTCTTATTTGACTCTCATTAGGAACATCTAATTTTATAAGGGCTGGTAATCCTGACGCCATACCTTCAAGCATGGATATGGAATGCATTTCTGAAAGAGAAGCAGTTGTGTAATAATCCATAGCGGATAGATATAGTGGAATATCGGTATTATCAACAGGTCCAAGACATATAATCTTATCTTCAAGATTTTTTTCTTTTATCATTTCAGTAATGCTTTCTAAATCAGGACCTTTTCCTATAATAAATAATTTTGCTTTGTCAGCATCGACATTGGCATAAATAAAGCTTTCTACTAATTCTTCTATATTTTTTTCTTTACCGATTCTACCTACAAAAACTAGAGCTTTTGTAGAATCTGAAAGCTTATACTTTTCTCTAAAATATTTTCTAAATTGATCTTTTTCTATACTAGGTAAAAACTTTGAATTATCTATAGTATTTTCAATAACATAAACTTTTTTGTATATATTTTGTCTGTCAAGATAAGCCTGTGCCTTATAAGATGGGCTAGTTATTATATCAGCTGATTCAGGTAGTTTTTTCAAAAATTGATCTGATAATTTTTTCGAAATTTTTTCAAATAAAGGATTTCCAGCCTTCAAACCTACATAAAATAAAAATCTATCATATTCACTATGAAGAGTATAAACTAAAGGTATATTATATATTTTTGCAAACTTTCTTCCGCTTAATCCAACTCCAAATTCATTTTGAGCATGAATAATATCAGGATTAAAGTCAACTACTTCTTCTAAGTGACTAGGACTTACTGGCATGGAAATTCTGTAATTATATATTTTCTTTAGTTCTATACCTGGCAGATATAAAACTCCATCTTTCAATATTTTTTCTTTTTGTTTTTCTGACCCCACAGTTACAACTAAAACTTCGTGTCCTAAAAGCTCATAAGTATCTTTAAGCATCTTAGTTTGTGTTGCAACACCATTTATATATGGTGGGTAGGTTTCGGTAAAAAATGCTATTCTCATAATTTCCTCCATTTGTGATATTATAACATATTTAAATAGTGAATTAATTAAGAATTTATTAATATTATATTAAATGCTATACTTAGCTTATAAATAAGGAGGGGACATGATCAAAACTATTAGACATAATGATTTACAAGTAAAGATAGATACCTTAGGAGCCTATATAACAGAATTTAATAAGTCTGGTGAAAAAGTTTTTTATCCTAAGAAAGAAATAAAAGTAGGGAATAGTAGTAAATTAAGAGGTGGAAACCACGTGTGTCTTCCTCATTTTGGAGTATCAGAAAAAATAGATCAAAGTAATCATGGCTTTGCTAGAAGTTTGGAATGGGATGTTGTGGAAGAAAGCGATCATAAGCTTATACTAACTTTACAAGCATCGGTAAAAGACTATGACCACATGAAAGCTAGTCTAGAATACAATCTTGAAGATAGCGCTTTTATAAGTAAGTTAACAGTAGAAAACCTAGGAGAAAAATCCTTTAACATAAGTCCAGCCTTTCATCCTTATTTTGCTTACAAAGATGTAAATAGCTTGAAAGTAAATGGAGAAAAATTAGAAATAACTGACCAAGTAAGGGACAGTCTATTTATAGGTCAAGTAGAGGAAATAGAGATTGATGGCAAGAAAATAATATTAAAAAATAAAAATTTAAACAAATATGTAATTTGGACAGATGAATTAGATAAATATATATGTATTGAACCAACCTATAATTATGATGCATTAAATAAAGACCTAGATTTGATCCAAGTTGATAAGGGGGAAATCAAAGAGTTTGAATTTATAATAAAATTATAATTTATAGTTGAGAATAAAAATTAGATAATAACTGTAAAATAATTATTGACAAATAATAAACGATAACGTATTCTTAATATAAATGTTATTAGTTTTTTTTGATAAATATACAATTATAAAGAGAAGTGAATAGTGTATAGTTATATATGACCTTCAAATCAAAGCTAACAATAAAATTTATTCTTAATAGGAGTCCAAATGAATAAAATAATAGATAGAAAAAGCTTGAAAAAATGGAGTACACTTGCGATATTGGTTTTCACAATCACAAAAGTATTGTCATTATTGCCTCCATTAATTATGCAAAAAGTAATCGATGTGTACATACCAAATCAAGATATTAGAGGGATTATTTTTGGAATAATTTTATTTGTAAGTATCCCTGCTATATATATCTTGTCGCAAATTTTATTTAATTATTTTTCAATAAAGTTTGCAAGAAATAAAGGGAATGATATAGCCATGCAGATCACAAAAAATTTAGTAGACCAAGACTTAGAATTTTTTGATAGGCAAAATTCTGTAGAATTAGTTACAAATTCTAGTAAGGAAGCTACAGGATATATAAACTTTTATATTTCGGAACTACCTATGTATTATGGTTACATATTTATTTCAGTTATTATACTAATTATCTTATGTACATATTCACCATATATAGCCTTGGTCCAGCTTTTATTTATACCGCTAGCTATTTGGCCTATAAGAAAGATGACGGGTACAATTCAAAATCAAATAAATAGGGTCATGGAAAACAATGCTAAAATATCTCAAAAAAGAGTTGATATTTTTAAAGCGATAGGACTTGTAAAATCCTATAGGTTAGAAGATGAAAAAATACAAGAAGTTGCAGAGATAAATGCAGACACAGCTTCTATATGGGGAAAAGTTGCAGCTTTGGACTCTACTTCTGGCATTTGGATTTCAGGATTTTTATCCATGCTATTTACAGGATTAACCTTCACCTTGTCAGCTTTATTTATCGTTAAAGATTGGGGGAATTTAACTACCGGGGCTCTAATATCAATTATTTCCTATACAGCTATGCTATATGGTTTTATAGATATAATTTTTAAAATGCAAATTAATAAACAAAAGCAAGATGCTGAATTTTCTAGATTGCTAGAATATATAGATTTAAGTGGTGAAAGCCAAGCAAATGAGCACAAGAGACCATTAGTGTTAAATAAAGATATAAGCTTAGAAAATGTTTCTTTCAAATATCCTGATTCTGAAAAAGAAATATTAGAAAATGTAAGCATGAATTTTGAAATAGGAAAATGGACTGGTATTGTTGGGAAATCGGGCATAGGAAAATCGACCATATTTGACTTGCTTTTAGCTTTTTATAAAACTGACAAAGGAAATATCTTATTTGATGGGGTAAATATAGAAGAAATCTCAAGTTTTTCTATTCGAGAAAACATTACAAGAGTTTATCAGGATATATTTATGTTCCCAGGCACTATAAGGGAAAACTTGCTTCTAGGTAAGAAAAATATCAGTGATGATAAATTAGAAGAATGCTTAAAAATAGCTAATATATATGATTTTGTAAAATCCTTAGAAAATGGTCTAGATACCAATATCGGGGAAGCAGGTAAACTAATTTCAGGTGGCGAAAGGCAGAGATTAGCCTTAGCTCAAGCCTTGATAAGAGGAAATAAAGTCTTACTTTTAGATGAAATAAGCTCCAATATAGATATTAATAGTGAAAATATAATAAAAGAAAATCTGAATAAACTAGTAAGAGAAGATGGATACACAATTATATCTATAAGTCACAATAGCAATTTCCTAGAATACGCTGATAAATGTTATGATTTAAATAAGATGTAAAAAATATCAAAAATAGAGCTAAAGACATGCCTAGTTAGGTTGATCTTTAGCTCTATTTAATTTCAAATTTTTTTATTAAGAATTTGCAATCATATCAGCTAAGATATGAGTATTACCTGCACCTAAGGTAAGTACAAGATAATTTTCATCTATCTTATCTTTTAAGTAGTCTACAACTTCTTCAAATGTAGACAAGTACATAGCATTTTCACCATTTTCCTTCAATTTTTCTACCAAATGGCTTGAATGGATAGTTGGATCAAATTCTTCCCTTGCTGGATAAATATCTGTAACAATAGTCAAATCTGAATCATAGAAAGCCTTTGAAAAATCATCTAGTAGGGCCTTGGTCCTTGAAAACTCATGAGGTTCAAAAACAGTAATGATTTTTCTATCTGAAAATGTCTTTATAGCATCTAAGGTTGTCTTTATTTCTACAGGGTGGTGGCCATAGTCAGTGATTACAATTGCACCATTTTTTTCTCCTATAGTTTCAAGTCTCCTATGCAAGGTCTTGTATTCAGAAATTGCTTTTTTAATAGTTTCTATATCAATACCATTTTCATAGGTAGTGATGATTGCTGCAAGAGCATTATAAACATTGTGCTTACCAGCAACATTCAAATTAAATACTTCATCTTTGCCATCTATATTTATAACAAATTCACAATGACCCAATTCATTTAACTTATAGCTTTTTACATAGTAATCAGCCTTGTCATCTTCAAGTGAAAAGCTTATTGTCTTACCCTTGATATGTTCAAATAATCTTGATGTGTTTGGATCATCAAGGTTGATAATTGCCTTAGAATTTTCATCTAAATTTTTCATATAGCCAATGAAAGTTTCAACTATATGGTTTAAATCTTTAAAATAATCTAAATGGTCTTCATCAATATTTAATACTATGGCTGTTGATGGATAAAAGTTCAAGATGTTAGCCTTGAATTCGCAGGCTTCTGTAAGCAAAATATCAGAATCTCCAACCTTCACATTTCCATCCATTTCATCTAAGTCACCACCTAAAAGTATGGTAGGATCTTCATCTGAATTTAACAAGATTTTTGCAATCATGGAAGTAGTAGTAGATTTACCATGAGATCCAGAAACAGCTATTGATCTATCAAAGTTTCTCATCAAGGCACCCAACAAGACACCTCTTGAAACTACTGGCTTACCAGTTTCTCTTGCTGCTACAAGCTCTTCGTTGTATGAAGGTATAGCATCTGTGTAAACAAATAAGTCTTGGTCGCTAATGTTATTTTTGCTTTGACCGATATAAATCTTTATTCCTTCTTTAATTAAATTATTTACGTGTGGATTTTCTTTCCTATCTGATCCACTTATTTGGTATCCTTTAGTGTGTAAAAGCATTGCTATACCAGACATGCTGATTCCACCAATCCCTATAAAATGTATTTTATTAAAGTTTTTATCTCCAAAATCAAATCTAAACATATTTTACCCTTTTCTAAATTATTCGGTACTATAATATCACAAAAAACTAAGTAATTAAATAATAATTTTACATAGTTAGCAATTGTTGTATAATTAGAATGAATGTTAGTAAAAATAAGTGAGGTGCAATGAATAAGGTAATTATTTTGGCTGCTGGAGAAGGTACCAGAATGAAGTCAAATATTTCAAAAGTATTACATAAATTATGCAATAGACCTATTCTTTCTTATATGATAGACGCTTCAATTGAGTCCAAAGTTGATGAAGTGATTGTGATTGTAGGAAATAATGAAGACCAGGTCAAAGAGGCCTTTGGAGACAAGGTAAAATATGTAAGACAAGAAATAGGTGAAGGTATTCCGTATGGTACAGGATATGCTGTAAAATTAGCAGAAGATTTTATTGGTGACAATGATAATATTCTAGTTTTAACAGGAGATGTTCCTTTGATAAGTAAGGAAACAATAGTTGGACTTATGGACAAACATAACAAGGAAAACAATCTTGCTACTGTATTGACAGCAGATTTTGAAGATCCTAGCGGCTATGGCAGAATTGTAAAAAATGAAAATGGTCAGTTCCAAAAGATAGTTGAGCATAAGGATTGTAGCCCTGAGGAGTTAGAAGTAAAAGAAATCAACTCAGGTATCCAAGTATTTAATGGTGAAAAGTTGAAGTATGCATTAAATAAATTAGATACCAATAATTCTCAAGGTGAATTATACCTAACTGATGTCTTTGATATTTTACAAGAAGAAAAAGGTAAGATAGATACATATAAATTAAGTGATAATGAAGAAATAATGGGCATAAATGATAAGATTCAATTAGCTCAAGTGGAAAAAGTAATGAGAAGAAGAATCAATGAATCTTACATGAGAGATGGAGTTATCTTAGAAAATCCTGAAACCATTACTATTGAAAAGGGTGTGAAAATTGGTAGAGACACTATTATCGAACAAAACACCAAGATTTTAGGCAATACTGAAATTGGAGAAAATTGTTTGATTGGTATGAATACTAGAATAAATGATGCGAAAATAGGAAATAATGTAACTATATTCTCTTCATTTATTGACCAAGCAGTAGTTGGAGATGGATCAGATTTAGGACCATTTGCAAGACTTAGACCAAAGGCTGAATTAAAAGAAAATGTACATGTTGGAAACTTTGTAGAAGTAAAAAATGCGGTTTTAGACGATGGTGTAAAAGCAGGTCACTTAGCCTATATAGGTGATGCGGATGTAGGAAAGAGAGTTAATGTATCATGTGGAGTGATATTCTCTAACTATGATGGTAAAAATAAATTTAGGTCAACAATTGGAGATGATGCCTTCTTAGGTGCTAATGTAAATATAGTGTCTCCTATAAATATTGCAGATAAAGGTTTCTTAGCTGCAGGATCTACAATTACTAAAGATGTAGCAGAGGGTGAATTAGCAGTAGAAAGAAGTGAGCAGAAAAATATTAAAGGTTATTATACAAGAAAGTTTGGTGAATAATGGAAAAGACAATGTTTGATGCACAAAATGAAGTAGTTTTATATACAGGATCCTCAAATAAAAAATTAGCTAAAGATATATCAGATGAGCTTGGCTTAAGACTAGGAAACCTTACCATAAGCAGATTTGCTGATGGAGAAATACATGTAAGGATTAACGAAACTGTAAGAGGTAGAGATGTATTCTTAATACAACCTACTTCAGAACCTGCTAATGAAACAATCATGGAGACTTTAATTATAGTTGATGCCTTAAGAAGAGCTTCAGCCCATAAGATAAATGTTGTTATGCCTTACTATGGCTATGCTAGACAAGATAGAAAATCAAAGGGGAGGGAACCAATTACAGCTAAGTTAGTAACAAACTTGATTGAAGCAGCAGGTGCTGACAGAGTTGTTTCAGTAGACTTGCACGCTGCACAAATCCAAGGTTTCTTTGATATTCCTTTTGACCACCTTACAGCAAGACCAGTTATAGCTGAATACTTTGAAAAAGTTATAGAAGAAAATAATGAACATGACTGGGTAGTAGTTTCACCAGACTTAGGTGGGGTAACAAGAGCTAGACTTTTAGCTGACGTTTTACACTTACCAATCGCTATTATTGAAAAGTTTAGACCAAGACCAAATGAGTCAGCTGTACTAAATGTTATAGGTGAATTTAAAGGTAAAAACTGTATAATCATCGATGATATCATTGATACTGCAGGAACCATTGTAAATGCCGTAGAAACCTTGAAATCAGAAGGGGCAAAAGATGTATATATAGCAGCTACACACGGTGTATTATCAGGTTCAGCTTTAGAAAGAATAAACAATTCTTCTGTAAAGGAATGTATAATTACAGATACAATATTCCACGAAAATATTGAAGAAGAAAATGAAAAAATTACTGTTTTATCTTTAGCACCAATGATAGCTTTAACTATAAAGAGTATAGTAACTTATACATCTGTATCAGATATAATGAAAGATAAGAAATAATGTATTTAATTGTAGGTTTAGGAAATCCAGGTAAGAAGTATGATAAAACAAGACACAATGTAGGTTTTGATGCTATAGATTTACTAGCAGACTACTTTGCCATTAATATAGATAAGGTTAAATTTAATGGCGTATATGGAGAAACCAGATACAAGGGTGAAAAAATAATATTACTAAAGCCAGAGACATATATGAATGCCTCTGGCGATTGTCTTGTCCAATTTGCTAATTATTTTGGCGTAGATGAAGAAAATATAATAGTTTTAGTTGATGATATTGATATAGAATTTGGTAGTGTGAGAATAAAGAGAAATGGATCTCCAGGAACTCACAATGGGCTAAAGTCTATAGTTGAAAGACTAAAAACTAAAAACTTTCCAAGGGTAAAAATAGCAGTAAATCAAAAACCTTCATACATGAATTTAGCGGACTTTGTCTTATCTAGATTTTCAGATGAAGAAAGAAAAATTGTAGACCAAGAAATAGAAATAGCTAGGGATGCTGTTATTAAAATAATTGAAAATGGTATAGACCAAGCTATGAATGAAGTAAACTCTGTAAGGTTAATATAGTATGCAAATTAAATCATTGAATAATTTAATAGAGGCTATAAAACAGGATAAAAAGTTTATATATAATTATGGATTAATAGATGAAGCTACAGGTCATTTTATTTATGAGTTAAGACAAAATATAAAAAGACCTGTTTTTCTTGTGCTTAATAATGACAACAAGGCAAGAGACTTGTATGAATCTTTTACTATAAATAATATACCAGTTTCTTATTTACCAGCCCTATCAACAAATTATCAATTGTTGCAAGATTTGGACTTTACTAATAGAAGTCATAGGATGAAGTCCATCATAGAAATGATTTCTGGAGAAAACCCTATAATCATTACTTCTATCAATGGACTTAGGCGTAAGTTATCAAGTGTAAAATCTTTTAAAGACCATTCTTTTCTTATAAATTTGGATAGTGAAATTGAATTAGAAGACTTGGTCAAGAAATTAGTAGACCTGGGTTATGAAAAGAGGACCATGGTCCAAGCCAAGGGAGAATTTTCTGTAAGGGGAGATATAATAGATATCTTCCAAGTCCATGAAGAAAAGCCTACTAGGATTGAGCTCTTTGATATAGAAGTTGACTCTATTAGAAAATTCGATATAAATACCCAGATATCCATAGACACTATAGATGACTATACCATATATCCTATGTCTGAAAATTATATAGATTATAAGAATAAAGATAAGATTATAGTAAAAATAAAAAATGATTTAGAAAAGTCTAAACAGCTTTTATCAGACCAAGCATATGTAAGGGCAGAGGAAAAATTTGCCAGAATTATAGAAAATATAGAATATGAAAATCCGGTCGATAATATTGAATTATTGATCCCATATTTAGAAGAAAATTCATCTTCAATATTTGAATATTTGCCAGAAAATGCTTTGGTAATTTTTGATGATATTACAAAAGAAATCCATGAGGCAAAAGAGATAGAAGCCTTCAATATGGAAGACATTGAAAATAGGATAGGTAATGGTGAGCTTTTATCTAGTCACAGAAGGATTTATTATAACTTTGACGACTTAATCAAAAACATCGATAAGACCA
>NZ_CAMPYN010000008.1 GCF_946998255.1 uncultured Helcococcus sp.
CACAGAAGGATTTATTATAACTTTGACGACTTAATCAAAAACATCGATAAGACCAAGATAAATTTTTCAAGACTGCTAAAGAGTAATCCTGATATAAATTTTGATGAAATAATAGAAAGCAAGGTAAGGGAAAATCCGACTTACCATGGCAAATTCAACCTATTTGCAGATGACTTAAAATATAATATTGAAAATAAATATATTACAAATATATTTGCAGCAAATAAGGAAGATGCTTTAAAACTACATAAGGACCTTGAAGACAAGGAGATTGCATCAAAAATAATAGATTCATTAGAATTTGACAACTTATCCAAAGTAAATATATTTCCTTACCATCTAGAAAAAGGTTTTGACTATTATCAAGATAAAATTAATTTTGTGTCCTATAATCAAATATTTAAAAAGGCCAATAAGAAAAAATCTAGGACTATAAAAAACAAGGAAATAATTAATTATGTAGACTTAAATAAGGGTGATTTGCTTGTCCATGATAATTATGGTATTGCCAAGTATCTAGGTATAAAAAATATAGAATTAAATGGAAATAAGGCTGACTATCTGGAGTTAGAATATAGCAAGGGTGATAAATTGTATGTCCCAACTACAGATATGACTATGATATCTAAGTTCATTGGTAATGAGGATAATAAGCCAAAATTATCCAACTTAAATGGTACAGACTGGGCTAGGTCGAAAAATAGGGCTAAAAAAGCTATAGAAGAAATCGCCGATGAACTTGTGAAATTATATGCAACAAGAATGGAAATTGATGGATTTTCTTATAGTCCAGATACAAGTTGGCAGGGAGAATTTGAAGATGCATTTCCATATGTTGAAACTGATGCTCAAATCAGGGCTATTGGTGAAATAAAAAATGATATGGAAAGTAAAAAGGTAATGGATAGGCTATTAGCTGGCGATGTGGGCTATGGTAAAACTGAAGTTGCCTTAAGGGCTGCTTTTAAGGCGGTTATGGATTCCAAGCAAGTTGTTATGCTTGCGCCGACCACTATTTTAGTTAAGCAGCATTTTAACACTATCTATAATAGATTTAAGGATTTTCCAATAAACATAGATTTTCTATCTAGGTTTAAAACACCTAAGGAAAAAGAAGAAACTATTAGAAAGTTGAAGTCTGGAGAAATCGACTTTATAGTCGGTACCCATGCCTTGTTATCTGATAAAATTAAATTTGATAATTTAGGCCTTTTAATTATTGATGAAGAGCAAAGATTTGGAGTAAAACATAAGGAAAAAATAAAAGAGATAAGTGAAGATATAGATGTTTTGACCCTATCAGCCACACCTATACCAAGGACCTTACAGATGTCCTTATCAGGTATTAGAGATATGTCTATACTTGATGAATATCCTCAAAATAGGCTACCAATAAATACCTATGTAATGGAATATGATCCCTTATTAATCAGGGAAGCCATTCTTAAGGAAATGGCTAGGGAAGGACAAATTTACTTTGTTTATAACAAGGTAAGGACAATAAATAAATTATATGAAGACCTGAAAAAACTAGTTCCAGAAGCTAATATAGCTATATCACATGGACAAATGCCAACTCGTCAATTAGAAAATATCTTAGAAGATTTCTCAAATGGTAATTATGATCTTTTACTGACAACAACCATCATTGAAACAGGGATGGATATACAAAATGTAAACACAATTATCATTTATAATGCAGATATGATGGGTCTAAGTCAGCTTTACCAATTAAAAGGTAGGGTAGGAAGGTCTAGCAGGACATCTTATGCATACTTTACTTATCCACAAGGGAAAGTACTTACTTCTATAGCTGAAAAAAGATTGAAAGCTATCAAAGACTTTACTGAATTAGGTTCAGGCTACAAGGTAGCTATGAGAGACCTAGAGCTAAGGGGAGCAGGAAATCTTTTAGGAGAAAGCCAAAGTGGCCATATAGAGTCAATAGGATATGACCTTTATGTAAGAATGCTAGAAGAAAAGATAGATGAGATAAAAGGTATAAAAACTAAATCACATATAGGTAAAAACGTAAAAATAGACCTAGATTTAGATGCTTATATACCTGATTCTTATATAGAAGATGAAAATGAAAAAATCAATATATATAAGAAAATATCATATATTGACAACGACCAGGACCATTATGCTATAATAGATGAGTTGACTGATAGGTTTGGAGACATACCAAAACCTGTTCAAAATATTATTGATATTTCATATATAAGATCTTTAATGCTCAGCAATGATATGGATGAGATAAGCGAAAAAGATAATCAAATAGTCTTATCATATAAAAAACTTGAAGACTTTGATTTTGATAAGTTAAAATTTTTAGCCCAAGACTATAGGGGCGATATGAAATTTGATATGACGGAAAATCCAAGTATAATAATTTCTAAAGAAGGAAATTATATGTTGAAATTGGTAGATCTTTTGAAATTGATAGGTAAAATAAATAAGGAGAAAAAATGAAAAAAATAAAATTACTATCTTTAACTTTAGCCTTAGCTTTAGTTTTAGTAGGATGTTCAAATGGTAAGATTAAAACTTCTGAAGGTGATGTAAGTTCTGAAGTTTTAGGAAAAACAAATGAAGGATTAGAAGATCTTAGGGCTAAAAAAGGTGCCTTTTTAACTGTAAATGGAGATGAAGTTTCATATTCAGACTTCTATAAGTTTTATGACCTTTACTCAGGAATTTTAGCTATGAGACAAAATTTAACAGAAGAACTAACTAACCTATTTGTACTCGATAAAATTGTAAGTAAAGAATTAGCAGATAACAAAATAGAAGTGAGTCAAGAAGAACTAGATAAAGAATTAGGATTATATATTCAAAACCTTGGTTCAGAAGAAGCATTCAATAATTACTTAAGTATGTTAGGTGTTTCAAGAGAAGTTTTTGTTCAGAATGTATTAAACTCAATTAAAAATACAAAACATAGAGAAATGTATGCTTCAAAGCTTGATATTTCAGATAAAGAAATAAATGACTACTACGAAAAAAACAAAGACAATATAGATTCAGTTACTGCAAAACACATACTTGTAGAAGATGAGGAAACAGCTAAGACAGTTAAAGAAAAATTAGATAAGGGTGAAGATTTCAAAGCGGTATCAGATGAATATTCTATAGATACAGCTGCTAAAGCAAAGGGTGGTGACCTAGGTAAGGTAACTAGAACAAGATTTGATGAAGATTTTGTTAAAGGTGCATTTGCTGTAGAAAGCGGAAAAATATCTGATCCAGTAAAAACTCAACATGGTTACCATATCATTCAAGTTACAGAAAACAATGTAGGCTTAGATAAAAATAAAGAAATGATTAAAGAAGCCCTATCTACAGAATCATATAACCAATATATCCAAGAACAAGTATCAAAAGCAGATATTAAATTCTACGATATAAATGGAAGCGTTCAAAATGGAAATTCAGAATCTAAAGGTGAAACAAAGCAAGAAACAAACCAAGAAACAAAATCTGAATAATCTTTAATAAAAATAGTATAAAAAGCATAAAAAAGTATAAAAAAAAGCAAAAAAGCCTTGAAATACACATTTCATATGGTATAATAAACTTACAGTTAAAATAACTGATATTTTAGGAGGAAAATTTATGAACAAATCAGAATTAGTAGCAGCAATCGCTGAAAAGAGCGGTTTAACAAAAGTTGACTCAACAAAAGCTTTAGATTCTTTATTAGAAGCTGTAACAGAAGCTTTAAAGAAAGAAGAAAAAGTACAATTAGTTGGATTTGGTACTTTCGAAGTAAGACACAGAAAAGCTAGAGAAGGTAGAAACCCAAGAAATCCTGAAGAAAAGATTCATATTCCAGCATCTAAAGCACCAGTATTCAAAGCTGGTAAAACATTAAAAGAAGCTGTTAATAAATAAGAACTTATTTGAAAAGCAACTGTTTTGAGACAGTTGCTTTTTTTATGCATACGATGGTGGGCCATCGGGGACTTGAACCCTTATTCTTATGTTTGTCACTCAGACGCTCAACTGAGCTAATGATCCATAAGTATATATTGTAAATAAATTATTTTTATTTAAGATCTCAAAAATTTATTATCGATCTCAGGAAGTAATTTTAATATATTTTGCTTTCTATTCATTTCAGATATTTTAAATAAAAGTAGATTAACATTTACATTCAAAGATGATGCTATTTGATCATAAGTATAATCAAGACTCGCTAAATCTAAAACTTCCTTTTGGTCTATTAATAGGTGAGAGGCAAATAAATTGGCTTCAGTTTCTAAACTATTTTCAATATTAAATAGTTCAAATTCAAAAATTTTATCTTTTAGAGCTTCTTCTTGGTGTAAAATGTGATGACCAAGTTCATGAGCAAATACCATTTTTTTCATTTCATAACTGTTATCTGGATTATAAAAAACAAAACTAGTATTTAATATGCGGGTATACATGCCTAAAAGTTTAGTTTTTCCTTTAAATGGTAAAATTTCTACTCCAAGATTTTTCAAGATATGATATGGGTCTCTAGTATTATATTTATTAACCAAACTGTTCGCTTGTTCTTCTATAAATTGATACCTATTCATTCTTTTCTTCTTTCATCTTTGCTATATAATAAGCTTCTTCTAAACTATCTAAAACGGCCTTTTTATCTTCTAAATCTAATTTACCACCTGAAAATAGGCCAAGCATTTCTTTTATTATTACATCTGCATCTTTATCATTGTTTTCTATATGACTTAAAGTTTTTAAATCTTCTCCATCGGTAATTAGACTATTCAAATCTAAATCATAAATATCTGCTATTTTTAAATATATATCATGCTTCCTAGGTCTTCTTTCACCTAATTCATAGGCCTTATAAGTTCTAAGACTTACTCCAATCTCACTAGCGAATTCACTTTGGGTTAATCGACTTTGGTCTCTTAGTTTTTTTAATTTCTCTGCAAAATTCATAAAATCTCCTATCTTGACAAAGTGTCACTAGTAGCACTATAATAGTGTTACAAGAGACACTTTAGCTTGAAAAAGTGTTAGCTATGACACTATAGTAAAGTTAAAATTAGCTTATGTCAAGGAGTTGTTATGAGAGATATCTTGCACTGTGATATGAATAATTGCTATGCCTCTATTGAAATGAAATTAAATCCAAGTCTTAGAGGTAAAGCCTTGGTTGTAAGTGGATCTGTAGATGAAAGGCACGGAATAGTACTTGCTAAATCTGAAGAAGCTAAAAAATTAGGAGTAAAAACAGGTGAAACTATTTGGGAAGCAAAGTTAAAGTGTCCAGACTTGATTACAGTACCACCTCAATATGACCAATATCTAAAGCATTCATTAATGGCCAGAGAAATCTATTATTCCTATACCAACCAAGTTGAACCCTTTGGTTTAGATGAAGCTTGGTTAGATGTTACATCTTCTAAAAAGTTATTTGGAAGTCCAGATGAGATTGCAGAAAATATTAGAGAAAGAATGAAAAAAGAATTAGGTATAAGTGTAAGTATAGGTGTTAGCTTCAATAAGATATTTGCTAAACTTGGATCCGACATGAAAAAACCTGATGCTATTACTTATATTCCTCCTGAAAGATTTAGAAAAATTGTTTGGCCTTTGGATATAAGCTCTATCTTGGGAGTTGGATCATCTACAAGAAAAAAGTTAAATAAAATAAATATATATACTTTGGGAGACTTAGCAAATACAGAATTAAGTATTATTGAAAAATTACTTGGTAAAAATGGAAAAAAGCTGTGGTTATATGCTAATGGAAAAGACCAATCAAAAGTGGCTGATATAGGATTTAAACCGGAGATAAAGTCTGTTGGAAACTCGTCTACATGCACAGAAGACCTACTAAATGCTGAAGAAGTTTACCATGTTTTTCAAGTTTTAGCTTTAAAAGTATGTGAAAGACTAATCCAATACGGTTTTCAGGCCTATGGGATAGAAATCCACATAAGAGATTATGAATTTAATTCTGTTAGCTATCAAAAAAAATATTCTTACCCAGCTTATTCCTCAATAATTTTATGTGAAAGAGCTATGGATTTATTTCAAAATTATAAAAACTTTAGACCTATAAGGGCTCTGGCTATAAGAGCTATTTATTTGGTTGATATAGGTAGTACCCAGCTTGATTTTTTCGCTCTAGAAGATGGCTTAATCAAGAAAAGTAATCTGGACCGAGTTATTTATGAAATTAGAAATAAATATGGTAAAGATTCTATAAGCTTTGCTTCATTGAAAGAAAATGTAAAATTACCAAAAGAACTTCAAGATATATATACTCTTCCAAATTCTATGAGATAATATGATAAAATATTTATAAGGAGGGGATATGGATAGGCAAATTTTACATATAGATATGAATAATTGTTTTGCTTCAATAGAAATGAAGTTAAGGCCAGATCTTAAAGGTATCCCTTTAGTTGTATCAGCAAGTAAAGATGGCAAGCATGGTATAGTTCTAGCTAAGTCAGAAGAGGCTAAAATCTTCAACATAAAAACAGCTGAACCTATTTGGATGGCGAAAAAGAAGTGTAAAGACCTTAAAATAGTAGAACCTCACTATAATGAATATAAAAAGCATTCCATATGGGCTAGGGAGATTTATTATTCCTATACCAATCAAGTTGAGCCTTTCAGTTTAGATGAAGCCTGGTTGGATATAACAGGGTCTACTAAGTTATTTGGAACCCCTTTGGAAATTGCAAATACCATCAGGCAAAGAATAAAGGATGAGTTGGGTATTACAGTGAGTGTAGGCCTTAGTTTCAATAAAATTTTTGCTAAACTAGCTTCAGACATAGCTAGACCTGATTCAGTTAATGAGATAAGAAAAGACAATTTTAAGCAAATAGTTTGGCCCATGAAAATATCCAATATGATGGGGATAGGGCAAGCTAGTGTAAAAAAATTAAATGAGGCAGGTATATTTTCTCTGGGAGATATAGCTAAAACTAAAAGAGAAGAATTAGAAAAGATTTTAGGAAGTCATGGTGAGAAAATTTGGGACCAAGTAAATGGTTTGGATAATAGTGAAGTAAAGGATTTTCATCACCTAGATCCAATTAAATCCATATCACATGGTAGAACCTTTATTGAAAACTTAGATAGCAAGGAAGAAATCAGATATGTTTTTCATAGATTAGCCCAAAAGGTAAGCAGAAGGCTGATAGAAGAAAATTTAGAAGCTATGGGTGTTCAAATTAGTGTAAAAGATAAGGATCTAAAACAGGAAAGTTTTCAAAAGACTTTAGATTGTTCGAGTTTTTCATCTATAGTATTGAGGGATACGGCCTTAGACTTATTTGAAAATTATAAGTGGGATAAGCCTATAAGATTTTTAGAAGTAAGGGCTATAAATCTCACCAAAGATTCAAATGTCCAAACGAATTTTTTGACAGATTTTAACGACGAAGATAAGAAGTCAAAATTAGATAAGGCTATATATAATTTACAAAACAATTTTGGCAAAGATATGGTTAAATTAGGCTATTCTCCTGATTTAGATGAGAGATATGGAGATGAAAAATTTGAAAGATAATTTTATATTATAATAAAAACAAGTGAAATTAAGGAGCTTATTTATGAAAAATAAAATATTATTAGCAATGGTAATTGTTACGGGGATTTTCTTAATGTCCAGTTGTGGGAAGAAATCTAGAAACGAATTGGAAACAAAGGAAACGGTGGAGGAAACTCAAAAAGAAACACAAAGAGAAGAAACAAGCAAAGAAACAGTCAAAGAAACAGTTAAAGAAACTGAAAAAGAAGTAGCTAAGAAAACATACACAAGCGGTGATGAAGTAAGTATATCTGAAACAGTTGCAGGTTTCTGTAATGCTTCTGACGCAATGAATGGAAAAGATCAAGTGTCTAGCTATGGTCCAGGAAAGTATTTTGTTTATAAGACATATGAAAATGGTGCAATAAATATAGGTAAAAGTCCTGGCGTTGCTGGTATCTGGATTAATCCAAACAAGATAAATATAAGTATAATTTCAAAAGCATCAAATAAAAAACCGTCAGCTACAAAACCATCAAAAGAAAAAACAACTGGAAATCAATCTGCAAATGCATCAGGATCTTTAGAAACTACAGGTTGGTCATGGTCGCATCCAAGTGCCTATGGTAGAAAAGTGCTAAAAGAAAATAATGGCTATTATAATTTTGGTAATAAAGTTTATCTAACCTTTGATAATGGATATGAATATCAAAATATAACAAGTGATATATTAGATTCGTTGAAAGCTAAAAATGTAAAAGGTGTTTTCTTTGTAACAGGATCATATATTAGAGATAATCCAAATTTAGTTAAAAGAATGGTAAGAGAAGGACATATTGTTGGTAACCATACCAATAAACACTTAACCCCAAGAAAAGTATCTTCTGAAAGAGTAATTCAAGATATCAAAGAATGGGAAGATATTTATAGGTCCATCATAGGTGAATTACCAACAACAAAGTTATATAGACCAGCAGAAGGAGTTTTTAGTGAAATGACTGTAGCTGGAGCTGACAAGATGGGTTATAAAACTATTTTATGGGGATTAGCTTATAAAGACTGGGATACAGATAATCAACCATCTACTTCTGAATCTTTAAGTTTTTTACAACAAAACACTAAAAGTGGTGATATAGTTTTATTACATTCCGTATCAAGAACTAATTCATTGATATTAGCTGATTATATAGATTGGTTAAGAGCCAATAATTTTGAAATTGGCAATTTTAAGTAAAAAGTTTTATAGAAAATATAGTAAATGAAAAAGAGTTGTAGGAAATAAATTTTCCAAGCAACTCTTTTCTTATTTTAACTAAATCTCATCTATAAAAGAAGACTTATCGACCTTATTTAAATATAGGTTTTCTGGATAATGGAGACTAAGTTTATTTTTAGCCCTAGTAAGGCCAACATAAAACAACCTTCTTTCTTCTTCTAGTTGTTTGTCATCCTCATCGCTTGCTTTTGCGTATGAAGAGGGAAATTCATTTTCAACTAGGTCAATCAGATAAACATTATCAAATTCTAGTCCCTTTGAACCATGGATAGTCGATAGGGTTAGTGGACTATTTGTAATAGATTTTGATTTTTGTTTTTTTATTAGCTCATTAACTTTATTTTCAAATTCAACAATACTTTTTACCCCTTCACTTATATTTAAAAGGGTATCAATTACTCTGTCATAACTTATCATTGATGCAGATTTTGCTTTAGAAAATTCTTTCAAATATTCATAGTAATCCATATTAAAAAGTATATATTTAATAGCCTTATCAAAATCTAAATCTGATAATTTATCCATATAATATCCTAAGTCGTAGACATTATTTAAGAAGAAGTTATTCATACCATCTACTTCTTTTAAATTTTCTATAACATCTTGGTTTGCAGGCATCATTTTAACTTGATTTACAAAATCCCTCTTAATATAGAGGTTTAGTTTATAATATATTTTTTCAAAAGTATCTATATCATAGGTATCTTTAGAAAATTTAATAATATTTATCAAATCTTTGATTATTGGATGCATGTAAAAGGCATATTTTCCATCCTTAATATAAAAATCTGCATCTTGATCTAATTTATTTATTAGGTTAATAGAAGAAATATTATTCCTATATAAAATAGCTACACTTTCATTATTTTTTATATCTTCTATAGCGTGTTTTATAACATAATCAATTTGATTGCTTGTGTTCTTATGTCTTTTTATTTTAACTTTTGAACCTTCATCCTTTGTAGTTTTTATAGATTTTTTATACCTTTTTTTGTTGTTATTTATTAAGTTATTTGCTAGTCTAGTGATATTAACTTTAGACCTGAAATTATCTTCCATATAGTAAATTTTGGCATCAGGATAGACCTTAGGAAAGTCTAATAAAAGTTCAGAAGATGCCCCTCTAAAACCGTATATTGATTGGTCATCATCAGCTACTATAAATAAATTATTTTTTTTGCCCGCTATTAATGAAATGATTTTTAATTGTACGAACGATGTATCTTGACCTTCATCTATTTGTATGTAGTCGAATCTATTTTGTATATAAACAAGAGCCTCTTTGTTGGTTTGTAGAATGGACAGGGCTTCTAGCAACATATCATCAAAATCTATAAGGTGGTTGTTCTTTTTGAAGTTTTCATAGGCCATATACACTTTCTCAAAATTGAAAAATACTTGTCCATATTTCTTCTTATAGGATTCATAATCCATTAGTGTATTCTTTATATAGCCTGAAACCCTGAAAAATTCATCCAATTCTTCATCGCTTATTTTTCTTTTCTTTATTTGATAAAAGATTTGTCCAACTATATGATATTTATTATATTTTTTAGAAGCTTCTATAAGTTCAATTTTATTTGCGTGTTTAGAAAAAGACCTAACTAAACCATAAGAAAATGAATGAATGGTAGAAAATTTAACCGATTTATCTTTATAAATTTTTTCATATCTAGCCTGCATATCTAGAGCTTGGGACTTAGAAAAAGTCATAGCAAGTATTTTAGTTGGATCAACTCCTGATTTTATTAATTTGTTGATTCTTGCTAAGAGGACAGTGGTTTTACCTGATCCTGGTACAGCTAAAACTAAGCATGGACCATCTTTATGATTTATAGCTTTCTCTTGTTCTTTAGAAAATTTCATCGTTACTCCTTATATAAATACTATAAATACTTTTATTAATTTGCAAATATTAATATATCTTAACAATGTTGACAGTTTTATATTTTTATTTTTTGCTATACTGAATATAAATAAGAACAACAAAATAAAAAAAGCATGGCTATATCAAGGATATAGTCACAGGCATAAGAATGCGTGGTGATTAATTGAGAAAGAGTAAATTTGATAACAGAATACCCAAATACTTCCATTCTGATGGTAATGGAATACATCTGCAAGTTGGAGAAAAATATAAAATATCTCTTGATAACAGGATCATAAATATTTATGTTATATCTGAATTTAAGCATTTTTACTTGGTGAAGGTTGAAGATAAATATCAGACTACTATAAATAAGTATCAAGAAAATTTACATTATCTATAAAATTCATGTAAAATATGAATAAGAATAGAGGTGTATTATGAAAAAGAATATTTTAATTAAAATAAGCATTATTCTCTTAATAATATCAAGTATTTTAGTTAATATTTTTTCTTATTTTCTTTCTGAAAAACAAGATAAGAATAAACGAGTAGTCTTGGATGAGGAAACTGGAGAAGAAATAAATTTAATTGTTAATGAAAGTGATCAAGATAATGAACCTGTAAATAAAGAAACTAAAAGAGAAACTCAGTTAGAAAATAAAAAAGATATAAAAACAAAGAGAATAACAGAAAGTGAAGAAATACCTTTTAAGATTATAAGAAAACATAATATAAGTGATGCTAAAACAAGAGTAAGACAAGATGGTATAAATACAATTATTAAAAGAACTTATGAAATAACTTATGAAGATGGAATTGAAGTATCCAGAAAACTTATTGATGAAAATACTCAAAAAGGTCAAGATAAGATTATAGAAACTCTAATAGATTTTAAAGAGCCTGTAATCGAAGAAGTTGAAGTTGATGATAAGGATAAGCCTATATATGAAACTAGAACAGCTTACAATGTAGTTTCAGAAGAAGGTGAGAATTTAGGAACATTTTTCAATCTAGATCTGGCTCAAGCCAAGCAAGTTGAATTTCAAAATGAAGGAATCAGTACAAGTATAAATATGACTGAAGATGAGATTGTTGTCGGATATGAAAAAGTCCTTAAAGAAGTAATAGTTGAAGAAGGCAAGGAAGTTTGGGAATAAAATAAAAGGATTCTAAATAAAATATTATTTGAGGAGATAGAGAAATCTATCTCTTTTTTTATTGCCAAAAAGGAGGAAAAATGATTAAAAGACTTAGAAAATTAAAGAATATTAAACCTGGCTAAGTTTAATATTAAATACTAAACTACAAATAACAAAAAGGAGAGAATGCATGATTAATAAACAAGAAAAATTAAAGAGATTAACTAGTTTTTTACTAGCTATTTTATTTTTATTTCCTTTTATACCAATTAAGGGAGTAAGAGCAAATGAATTTACAGGTGAACCACCATTAGAAGCAAATGGACTTTCCTGGTCTAGTCCAACTAAGATAGAATCTGTTTATACATGGGATCCTAAGGAAAGATGGGATGGTAGTCACAGACCAGGTGTTTTTTATGGCCGAAAAGGGGCAACAACTACATCCATGGCTTGGATAACTGATAATAAAGGTAATTCATATTTTTGTATAGAACCAGGAGTTTCTTTGTCAACAAAGCATACTTACTATAGAGCAGGAGAATATGATGGGAAAATGGCAGAAGAGATAAAATTAGCTTTTGCTTTTATGCATAATATGAAGTATGTAGATGGGGAATGGCTTCCAAAAGATGAACCTTCATTTAAAAGTCAATTACAATTAAACTCATTAATATGGGATATGTTAGGAAGAACAGAGACTAAAACCCAATGGTTAAAGAATAACGTAATTGACAAGGTTTATGACAAGATAAAACAACAAATTAATGGGACCTACGATCATCCGGAACATTTCGCTGGAGATGTAAAAATATATAGGTATGAGACCAAAGATAGGAAGGCTCAAACAATTTTAGGTTATTCATTCAAACCAGCAGAGGAAGAAGAGGATGTAGTTATAAAATCTGCTTTATCATTAAAGAAAGAATCTAGTACACCAGAACTTATTCAAGGAAATCAAAATTATACTTTAGATGGAGCTGAATATGGAATATATGAAAGTCAAAATAATGCAATAAGTGACAACGATAGACTAGGAACTTTTGTTAGTGATTCAAATGGAAACACGAATTCAATTGAATTATCGCAAGGAGTATACTATATAAAAGAAATAAAAGCACCCAAGGGATATGAACTAGATACTGAGATATATGAGATAGATTTAAAAGAACCTAATCAAACATTTATAGTTAAAGATAAACCAAAAACAGACCCCTTATCATTAATGCTTAAAAAGACAGATAATAATGGTGTAGGACTAGCTGGTGCTGAATTTGAAGTAAAATATTACCAAGAAATTGTTAGTGATGTAGCAGGATTAACACCAACTTATACCTGGGTATTTAAAACTAATGAAGAGGGAATCTTAGCTTTTGACGAAAAATATAGAACTTTAGGAGATAATATACCAAAAGATGAAGTAGGAAATCCTGCGGGAACTATTGGAACTTATACTATACAAGAAACAAAAGCACCAAAAGGTTATGTATTAGATGATAGTCTCCATATAAGACAATTAAAGGAAGAATCAGCTATAAGTAATACCTTGCTTTTTAATGCGCCTAGCCAAAAAAATGAAAGCCAAAAAATGAGATTTACCTTACAAAAAGAAGATCTTGTAAATAAGGCGGCTCACACAGAAGGATCTTTAGAAAAAGCTATTTATGATGTAATAGTAGTTGAAAGTGCGAATAAAGACCTAAAAGCGGGTGATTTAGTAAAAACAGTTGAAACTGATAAAGATGGTAAGATTTTAATAGATGAATTAGAATTAGGTACTTATGATATTGTAGAAAAAACACCTTCAAAAGGATATAGTTTAAATCCGGTAGCTGTAAGAGTAAAGGGCCAAGGTGATGACTCAGGAGCTGTGTATACATCAAATGTAGTTCAAATTAAAACAAATGGGAAAGCCTTAGTAGACTTATTAAATGAAAAACTAGAAGACTTAAATACATTAAATAGGATTAATGCAAATGGTGAAGAATATAGAATATTCGATAAGTTGAGTGAAAGACAAATTAACTTAGAAAAGAAGGACAATCCAAAAGTTTACACAAATGAATTAGCTGAATATGGAAGAATATCATTAACGAAACATGCTGATGGAGAAAAAGGTGAAGAAGAAGCCACTCAATCAGGTAAGAGAAGATCAGAAGCTAATATTACATTTGATGTTTTCAACTCCAAAAATGAAAAAGTTGATTCATTTACAACAGATATATTTGGTAGGGCGACAAGTAAATATTTAGAACAAGGTAGATATAGGGTAAGTCAAGTAACAAAGGCGCCTGGTTTAATAAATGTAGAAGATTTTTATGTTGATATTGAAGGTGGATTTAAGGAATACCAATATAATCTCGAAAACTATCAAAACTTAAAATACTTACAAATTGTTAAGATTGATGAAGAAACTGGAAAAGAAATTTTACAAAAGGATGTATCATTTAAATTATTAGATGAAAATAAAAAAGAAATTCACCAAGAAATTAATTATCCAGAATCAGAAATTCTAACAGAGTTTAAAACCAGCGAAAAAGGTATAGTTCAATTACCAAACAAAATTAAACCGGGAATATACTATATAAGAGAAATTAAGGCGCCAGAAGGTTATTATTTAGATCCAAATGGTGAGGATATTAAAGTTGAAATCAAAGATGACAATACAAAAGTTATAATTCAACAAGTAAAAAACACACCACAAAAGGGTGGGTTAATACTTGAAAAGAAGGCGAATATCTTAAAAACTACAAGAGAAGAAAATGGAATAACTAAGCTAGTATTTGAAGAAGCTTATTTATCAGATACAAAATGGCATTTAATTGCAAATGAAGATATCATGTCTTTTGATGGTCAAACAAAAATTCATTCTAAAGGTGATCTAGTTCAAGAAATTATAACAAATGGAAAAAATAATGTTGTAATCGAAGATCTTGCCTTAGGTAAGTATATCCTCAAAGAAGTAAAAGTAAATTCTAAATATGTATTAGATACTAAAGAGTATGAAATAGAGTTTACACCACAAGAATCATCAATTAAAGTGGATTCAAAAACAGAAAGAAAGTTCAACGAAAGAAAGACCATAGAATTTGAAATTGTAAAAGAATTTGAAGATAGTAAACACTTTACCTTTAATCCTAAGGCTGAATTTGGTCTATTCTTAAAAGAAGACTACACAGAAAATGGAGTAACAATTAAGAAGGATACCCTGCTCCAAAAGATGACTTTAGAAAGTCAAGACATAAAAGAAGATAAGAATAGTGTATCAAGAACGGTTACAGGTTCATTTAAAAACATAGAAATAGATGGAAGCTTCTATGTAAAAGAATTAAATGTAGATGACAACTATATTTTAGATGAAACAAATCATGATCTATCATTTGATTTTTCAGGCACAAATACAAAAAATCAAAATAAGGTAAGCACAAAGATTGAAAACAAACTTAAGAAAGTAGCCTTATCAATCTTAAAGGTAGAGATGGGAACAATTGGTGAAGACCAAATTCCTGTAGCGGGTGCAAAATATAGATTAGTCGCAGTGGATGAAGCTAAGGGAGAAACTACTGTTGGTGAATATATAACAGATCAAGATGGTAGGTTTGAGGTTAAGAACCTAGCAAGAGGAAGATATTATCTAGTAGAAATCCAATCGCCTAGAGGTTATTTCTTAAATGATGAAAGAATAGATTTTGATTTAAGGCATAAAGACCATGGTGAAGTAATAGAAGCTAGGACAGAAAATGAAAAAATACCTGAAATCAAAACCAGTGCTAAAGACAATAAGACTGCTAATAAAGAAATTGACCCTACTAATAAAGTAGAAATTGTAGATAATGTAAAATACAAAGACTTAATTGTTGGTAAAGAATATGACCTAGCCGGTCATTTGATGGATAAGGAGACAAATAAAGCAATCTTTGATAAAGATGGCAAAATGGTAAAATCAAGCTTGAAATTTACACCTGAATCAAGAGATGGTGAAGTAAACTTATTATTTGAAATAGATGCAAGTCTTTTAAGAGGAAAGGAAATAGTAGTATTTGAAACACTTTATAGGGAAGGTAGACAAGTTGCTATTCATCATGACATAAATGATCAAGCACAAACAGTAAAAATCACCGATCCTAAAGGTAAGACCTTTGCTGAATGGGAAAATAAAACAAAAGAAGTAGAAGAAGGTCAAATTTATAAATTAATAGATACATTTAGATATGAAGATTTAATTGTAGGAAAAGAGTATAAGTTGATAGCTTATGTGGTCTTTAGAGAAAACGGAGAAATTCTTTCTGAAAAGAAAGATCTTACATTTACACCAGAAAGTAAGAATGGATCAATCAAAGTAGAATTTGAAATTGATACAAGCAAATTAGGAGGAAAAGAGCTTGTAGTCTTTGAAGAATTATATGACTTAGAAGGTAATTTATTAGTAGACCATAAAGATATCAACGATGATGATCAAACTGTTAAAGTAAATAATAAACCGGCATTAGAAGTTGATAGAGAAATAGAAAAAGATAATCCTAAGACGGGAGATTTTAAAATCATAGCTAATATAAATGCTATAGTATTAGCAATTGCATTTATGTTTTTATTTGATAAGAAATTATTTAGAGCAAGTAACATAAAAAATAGGACATATATTAAATAAATTAAATAAAAAAATAAAAACTTAACAAAAATCATAATAATGGCTCTCATTAGCGTGGTTGACTAATTTATTAGTGTTATAATTTATCCGTAATACAATTTGGAGGTAATTATGGATAAATACAAAATATTCGGTCTCCATTGCCAAGAATGTGCAGATGATTTGAAAGAATCATTAACAAGAATAGAAAATGGAGATAAAATAAAACTTGATTATAAAAATAAATTGATTTATTTGCCAGAAGATTTAAATTTAGATCAGTTTAACAAACAAACTTTTGGAATACAAAAAACTATTCATAGAAGAAGTAGATGACCATGAACACCATCTTGATCATGACCATAGTCATGGGAATGAACACAGTCATAGTCATAGTCATGATATTGACATATCTGCACCAGGAAAAATGTTAATTGTATTCCTTTTGAACTTATTCTTTTCAATTGCGGAATTTATATTAGGGAATTTATTTATGTCATCAGCTATACTTTCTGATGCTGTTCATGACTTAGGTGATTCCTTATCAATAGGTCTAGCCTTTATTTTTGAAAAAGTTTCAACAAAAGAGGCTGATGCTAAATATTCCTTTGGATATAGCAGGTTTTCACTATTAGGAGCCCTTATAACTTCAACAGTATTGATATTTGGTTCTATTTCTATAATATTAAAGGCTATACCAAGCTTTATAAATCCTCATGCACCAAATGAACAAGGTATGTTTTGGATGGCTATTGCAGCTATCATAATAAATGCTTTTTCGGTATGGTTCCTAAGAGGTGGTGAAAATTCAAATCAGAAATTATTAACAGTTCATGTTTTGGAAGATATGTTTGGCTGGATTGCGGTATTAGTTGTAAGTGTTGTTTTGAAATATACTGATTGGTACTTCTTAGATCCAATGCTATCGCTAGCGATTGCTGGATTTATTCTTTATAATGCAGTGCCAGAATTTATAAAATCAGTAAAAACATTCTTAAATTCAACTCCGCATAATATACCAATAAGTAAAATAGAAAAAGAGATTAGACTAATAGACAGAGTTCATGCAGTTAGCCATTTACACATATGGTCTCTTGATGGGGAAAATAATGCGTTTACAGTTACTGCATTCGTAGATACCCAAGATGGTGAAGAAATGGAAGAAATAAGACGTGAAATTAGAAATATAATTTCTCCTTATAGAATGGTTCACTATACTATAGAAGTTATACCTGATGTAGAAAAGGTATTAATATATTAGTTTTTAATAATTGATTAAGGTGGAGAATATCTCCACTTTTTTCTTTATTTAAATTAATATCCTATCTCATGTTATAATAAAAGCATTATTAAAAATAAAGGAGAAAATATGAAGTTAATATCATGGAATATTGATTCTTTAAATGCAGCCTTGACAAGTGATTCTAATAGGGCTGAGCTTTCTAGACAAGTATTAGAAACTATTAAATATGAAAATGCAGACATAATAGCGATTCAAGAAACTAAATTACCTGCAAAGGGACC
Source organism: uncultured Helcococcus sp. (assembly GCF_946998255.1). Lineage (GTDB taxonomy): Bacteria > Bacillota > Clostridia > Tissierellales > Peptoniphilaceae > Helcococcus. Next base: position 17,929 of record NZ_CAMPYN010000008.1, read on the forward strand.
TAGTAAAAAACATATGGAAATATTAGAAGAAAAATTTCCTGAATATAAATACGTTTGGGTTTCTTCACAAGAACCTGCAAGAAAAAGTTATGCAGGAACAATGTTTTTATATAAAAAAGAATTAGAACCTGAAGTGACACGTCCTTTTATAGATAGTCCATGTACAATGGATTCAGAAGGAAGAATAATTAGTTTAGAATTTGAAGACTTCTATGTAACTAATGTCTATACACCAAATGCTGGAAGCAGCCTTGCTAGATTAGATGATAGACAATTATGGGATGAAAAATATGCTGATTACTTATCAAAACTTGATGAAGACAAACCAGTCATTGCATGCGGAGATTTTAATGTTGCTCATGAAGAAATAGACTTGGCCCATCCTGAAAATAATAGAAGATCAGCAGGCTTTACTGATGAAGAGAGACAAGGGTTTACAAATCTTTTAAATAGAGGATTCACTGACACTTTTAGACACATTCATGGTGATGTTGAAGGAGTATATACCTGGTGGGCCCAAAGAGTAAAGACTTCAAAAATAAATAATTCAGGCTGGAGAATTGACTACTTTTTAGTTAGCGATCGTATTAAAGATAAGGTTAGAATATCGGAAATGATTGACTCAGGTACAAGACAAGACCATACACCTATCGTTTTAGAAATTGAACTTTAGAATTATTTTAATTTTGCATAGAGGTTATTATGACAAAGGTATCAATTATAGTTCCCTGCTATAATGAAGAAAAAAATATATTTCCTTTTTTTGAATTATGTAAAAATACATTAAATCCAAATTTTGAATATGAATATATTTTTGTTAATGATGGAAGTAAGGATAATACTTTCCTCAATATAAAGAAATTAATTAAAGATAATAATTCTGATAATATAATTGGGATTAATTTTTCAAGAAATTTCGGAAAAGAATCTGCAATCCTCGCCGGAATAAAAAATTCAACCGGGGATTTAATCTCATTGATTGATGCGGACTTACAGCAACATCCAAAGTATATTAATCAAATGGTAGAATACCTATCATTAAACGAAGAAACAGATATTGTAGCTTGTTATCAAAATAGAAGAAAAGAAGGTAAGATTTTAAGCTCTTTCAAATCAATGTTTTATAATTTAATAAATAAAATGAGCAGCACAAAATTTGAAAAAAATGCTTCGGATTTTAGAACTTTTAGAAGGCAAGTAGCAGAAGCTCTAGTTGATTTGGACGAATACCATAGATTTTCAAAGGGATTATTTGCTTGGGTTGGATTTGAAGCTCATTATATGCCGTATGAAGTGGAAGAAAGATTGCATGGAAAGACTTCCTGGTCTTTCTCATCCTTAACAAAGTATGCAATTGAAGGCTTTGTTGGCTTTAGTACCGTACCGTTAAGAATAGCTACTTTATTGGGAATATTTACTTCTATAGCATCATTGATTTATATGATAAGCATTATTATAAAAAAATTAGTGATAGGAATAGATGTAGCTGGTTATGCAACCATAGTTAGTTTAATTTTGTTATTATCAGGGATTCAATTGATTTCAATGGGGATTATTGGAGAATATTTAGCAAGAACTTATATGGAAACTAAAAAACGACCACATTATATTATTAAAAATAAAATTGAAACAGACAATAAATAAAATTGATGTTATTACATTAAAAAATAAACCTCCAAAGTTAATTTTTTTATAACTTATGGAGGTTCATTTTTATTATTGCTTCTTAAATATAAATAGTTTAGAGCCGATATAGTTGGAAACTAATACAAATAAATTTGATGCTATCTTCATTAAAAGACCATTATAATTTAACAAGTCAACTCCAATATACATAATGGCTATATCTAAAAATCCGGTTAACAACCTAACGGATACAAATGATACTAGTTCTTTAGTAACAATATTTTTATTCCAAGATTTTGATTCAAATACCCATATTTTATTGCTGATAAAAGCGAATATTACAGAGAATATCCAAGCTAATATGGTACTAGTTACATTTGATAAGTGTAAGGTTTTATAGGATATATAATAACTAATAATATTGATAAGTGTTGTTATCCCGCCAAAAAAAATATAAAGTATAGGACCTTTATACCTAAAGTAACATTTCATTAAAAAGTTTTTCATCTTTCTCCTCGTTTTTATTTAATTAATTTTACAAAACATAAACTCAAGCTATTGACTAATAATATTATAATAGGAAAAAGTAAAAAATGGTAATTAATATAATATTCTGAAAATTAAAAATAAGTAGTTATATATTCTTTAAATATTGAAAAAAAACAAATATAATGTTAAAATAAATTTTGTCAGCCCGGGTGGCGGAACTGGCAGACGCGCGAGACTCAAAATCTCGTGCCCTCTAGGGCGTAAGGGTTCGATTCCCTTCCCGGGCACCATATATATTTTCAAAACGTGTATTTTACACGTTTTTTTTTATGCCTAAATTTATAATTGCTTGCAAATTTGATATAATAGATATGTACGTTAATGCAAACTCAAGTACTAGAAACACTGAGAAAAATTATAATGACTAATAAATAACATTTAAACACAAAGAAGAGGAAATATGGAAAAAATATTACTTATTGATGGATCGTCCCTAATATTTAGAGCTTTTTATGCAATTAGAAATCTTTCTACAAAAGATGGATTGCCAACAGGAGCAGTTTATGGATTTGTTAATATGTTGAATGCTGCAATTAAACAAATAGAACCTAACTATATAGCAGTAGCCTTTGATAAGGCTGGCCCAACATTTAGAACTAGAGAATATGCGGATTATAAAGGTACTAGAGATAAGACACCAGATGAATTGAATAGTCAATTTGGTATAGTTAGAGACTTGTTGGATTCATATGGGATAAAACATTTTTCACTAGATGATTATGAAGCGGATGATATACTTGCCAGCTTGTCTAGAAAAGCAAATGAGGAAAATATTGAATCCTATATGCTAACTGGTGACAGGGATTATTTTCAATTGATCGATGACCATGCCTATGTTCTATATACAGTAAAGGGAATTTCACAATTAGAAATTTATGACAAGGAAAAGATTAAGGAAAAATATGATGGACTAAGTCCTAAAGACCTTATCGAAATAAAAGGATTGATGGGAGATAGTTCTGATAATATACCAGGAGTACCTGGAGTTGGAGAAAAAACTGCTATAAAGTTAATAAAAGAATATTCAACCATTGAAAATATCTATGAAAACATTGATAAGATTAAAGGAAAAGCTCTTCCAAAAAATCTTTTGGAAAATGAAAACTTGGCTTATTTATCAAGAAAGCTAGGTAAAATAATATGTGATTTAGACCTAGGTATAGAAATTGAAGATTTAAAAGTTCAAGAAGAAAATAGGCAAGAGTTATATGAAAAATATAAGGCTTTGGAATTTACAGGCTTAATGAAGGAATATTCTCCTGAAGTAGAAGAGGCTCATGACTTTAATGCTAGCCTTCTTGATAAAAAAGATTACAAAGAAGTTGTAGATTTTATAGAAAAAGAAAAAGAACTTGTTTTTGATCTTATAAATGAAGATGACTATACGAAAGAAAAACCAAGATTTTTAGCGATAAAATCTAAAGATAACAGGGTTTATACTTTAGATTTAGTAAATGATTTTGAATTGTTTGAAAAACATTTTAAAGCTTTATTTGAGAGTGACAAAATAGAAAAAGTTTCTTTTGATATCAAAAAATCCATTGTAATGTTAGATAAATTAGGTGTTCAATTTTCTGATAATTATCTAGATTTAATGATCTTGTCATACCTAATAAATCCTAGTGGCTCATATTCACTACAAGATATTGGTCTATCATTTTTAAATGTAGAGATTAAAGCCTTAGATGAATACCTAGGAAAAGGAAAAAATAAAAAAAGTGTAGGTGATTTGGACCATGACCAATTATTAGAATATCAAGCTAATAATCTATTTGTGATAAGTAAGGCTAAAAAATTATTGTTAGATAAGATTGAAGAAATGGAAATGACAGACCTTCTTTATGAAGTAGATTTGCCACTCGTAAAGGTGCTTGCAGAGATGGAAATTTATGGGGTAGAGTCTCATGCTAAAGAGTTTGAAAAACTTGATAAAGAAATATCTTCAAAAATAGATGATTTAGAAAATGAAATCTATGATCAGGCAGGTGAAGAGTTTAATATAAATTCTCCAAAACAATTGGGAGTAATTCTATTTGAAAAACTAGAATTACCTGTTATTAAAAAGACTAAAACGGGTTATTCTACAAATATTGATGTCTTAAAAAAATTAGAAGATAAGCATCCTATTATTCCTATGATAGAAGAATATAGACAATTAGCTAAGCTTAAATCCACCTATATTGACGGTTTAATCCCAATGATAGGAGAAGACAATAGGATTCATTCAAAATTCAACCAAACTGTAGCAGCTACTGGTAGACTATCTTCTACAGAGCCGAACCTACAAAATATACCTATAAAAACGGAAGAGGGTAGGTTGATCAGAAAGGGATTTTTTGCGGGGAAAGATAAAAAATTGGTATCTGCCGACTATTCCCAAATTGAACTTAGGGTGCTTGCAGCTTTAACTAATGATAAAAATATGTTATCAGCCTTTGAACAAGGAATTGATATCCATACAAAAACAGCGGCTGAAGTATTCAAGGTTGATTTAGATGAGGTTACAAAGTTACAAAGGTCAGAAGCTAAGGCTGTAAACTTCGGTATTGTTTATGGGATATCGGATTATGGCATTTCAGAAGATTTGAATATTACAAGAAAGCAAGCAAGGAATTATATAGATTCTTACTTAGATTCATATCCTCAAATTCATAAATATATGGATGATATAGTTGAAATTGCCAAAGAACAAGGCTATGTGAAAACCATGTTTGCTAGAAGAAGATATATCCCAGAATTATCTTCATCAAATTTCAACTTAAGAAGCTTTGGTGAAAGAATAGCTTTAAATTCACCTATCCAAGGTACGGCAGCTGATATCATCAAAATTGCAATGATTAATGTTTACAATAGATTAAAGAAAGATGAGTTGAAGGCAAAATTAATTTTGCAAATTCATGACGAATTGATAATAGAAAGTCCGGATGACGAACTAGAAAAAGTCAAAAAGATTATAAAAGAAGAAATGGAAAATGCAGTTGATATTGGAGTAAAATTGCTAGTGGATGTAGAAGTAGGGGATTCTTGGTATGAAGTCTAAGGTAATAGTGATTACAGGATCTATAGCTACGGGTAAAAGTTTGGTTTCGTCTTATTTAAGAGAAAAAGGATTTAAAATTATAGATGCTGATGAAATAGCCCACCTATTAATGCAAGTTGGCCAGGTGAACTATAAAAATATTGTAGAATATTTTGGTGAAGAAATACTTGATTCTAACAAAAATATTGATAATAAAAAACTTGCTCATATAGTGTTTAATAATAAGGAGGAATTACAAGTTTTAAATAATTTGACTCATGATAATATATTTAATAAAATTATGAACGAAATAAATAATTCTAATGAAGATATTATTTTTGTTGATATACCACTATTTATTGAAAATATTGGTAAAAATAATATTCCTGTAGATGAAATGTGGCTTGTTTATACTGATGAAAATACTCAATTACAAAGGTTGATGAAAAGAAACAATTTAAGCCAAGATCAAGCCTTAAGTAGAATTAAATCTCAAATGTCAATTGAAGATAAGCTCAAATTTGCAGATTTTGTAATTGATAATACAGGAAACAAAGATGATACTAAGAGACAAGTTAAAGAAAAATTGAGGACTTTATGAAAATTATAGGAAGAATACTAGTTTTATTATTAATCCTAGCTATTTTAGCAGGTGGACTTTTCTATGGCTATATATATTATACAGTCAATGATAGACATGAACCATATATGGATTTAATTTTAAAATATTCAAAAGAAAATAATGTAGATGAAAAATTAGTCACTGCTATAACCAAAACAGAAAGTGATTTTATTGAAAAGGCTGAATCTGGAGCCGGTGCAAAGGGACTTATGCAGATTATGCCAGATACCGGTGAATGGATATCACAAAAACTAAAAGAAAAAGAATATAATCCAACATTTTTATTTAACCCTGAAACTAATATCAAATATGGGACCTACCATCTTAAATATTTGATTGACTATTATGATAATAATGTTGATTTTGCTATAATGGCATATAATGCTGGCCACGGTAATGTAAATAAATGGATAAGTCAGGGACTAATAAAAGAAGATTCTAAAGATTATGACCAAGTCCCATTTCCTGAAACAAGGAATTATATTCGAAAAGTAAATGACCAATGGGAAATGAATAAGAGTATTTTTGATATTTATTACTTAGATAATGAAAGTTCAAAGAGTCAAAAAGCTTTCAACATAATGAAAAAATTAATAGTAGATTATTTTACAAAGAAATAAAGTTAGAAAACGCTTATTTAATTAAGCGTTTTTTATTTTCTGTGAATTATATTTGTAAAATTTACAATTTAAGCTGATAAAATCTTTATATCATGATATAATAAACTAGCTAGTTATTGTTAATAATATAATAATTAAAAATAATAGAAAGAGGGAACATATGGTATTTAAGAAAAATACTTTCAAACAAGGCCATCACATTCCTGCTAAAAAGGAATTGAGTAGAGGCGATGAGTACATAATAATGCCAGCACCAGAAGTTGTAAAACTTTCAATGTTACAACACATAGGCGCCCCAGCTAATCCTATAGTTGAAGTAGGTGATCACGTAAAAGTAGGGCAAAAAATTGGTGAAAAAGTAGGTTTTATTTCAGCTAATATACATTCTAGTGTATCAGGTGAAGTTGTAAAAATAGAGAAGTCAAATTCAACAAGAGGAAATACTACATGTATTTTTATAAAAAATGATTTCAAGGATGAACTTGCTTATGAATTAATGGATAGAGATTATACATCTATGACTTCTGAAGAAATCATAGCTATCATTGATGAAGCAGGTATTACAGGACTAGGGGGAGCTTCATTCCCAACATCTGTAAAATTAAGTCCACAAGAAAAAATTGAAGAAGTAATTATTAATGCAGCTGAATGTGAACCATATCTAACATCAGATGATACAGTTATGAGAAATTTTGCTGACAAGATAATTACAGGATTAAAAATTGAAATGCAAGTTTTAAATGCTGAAAATGGATATATAGTTATAGAAGATGACAAACCAGAAGCTATAGCAAAACTTGAAGAAGCTATTAAAGGTTCTGAAAATATTAAATTAGTTGTTGCTAAGGCAAAATATCCTCAAGGTGACGAAAAGAGAATCATCCAAGTAGCAACCGGTAAAGAATTACCTTTAGGTGAATTACCTGCGGTTGTTGGATGCGTAGTTTCCAATGCTACAACAGCTGCTGCTATAACAGATGCTGTAGTTCATAATAAACCTCTATATGAAAGAATAGTCACTTTCACCGGTGAGTCAATGAACACAAAAACAAATGCCTTAGTTAGATTTGGTACAACTTTAGGCGATGCATTGAAAGAACTAGGTGGATTGAAAGATGATGTTGCTAAGTTAATCATTGGTGGACCTATGATGGGATTTGCCCAAGATGACTTAGGAATTCCTTTAGATAAGCCGACAAATGGATTATTAGCCTTATCTGTTGAAGAATCAGAATATCCAGACCAAGAACCTTGTATAAAATGTTCAGCTTGTGTTGAAGTTTGTCCTGTTTACTTACAACCTTTCAATTTAGAAGAGCTTGTAAGAAATGGAGACCTGGAAGGTGCTCAAACTAACGACATCATGGCATGTATTGAATGTGGTTTATGTTCATATATTTGCCCATCACATATACCTTTAGCTGAAACATTCAAAGAAGGTAAGCAAATGATTAGACAATTAAACGTTAACTAGGGGGACTATATGGAGAATATTAAGTTAATAAAAAATAACGCCCCTCATATTAGAGTGAAAAAGTCTACAACAACAGTTATGTTAGACGTTATAATTGCAATGCTTCCAGCTATGGCAGCAGCTATATATTTCTTTGGTATAAGATCCTTATGGTTGACTCTAGTTACGGTAGCAGCTTGTGTTATATCAGAAGCTTTGGTGCAAAAGGCACTAGGTAAAAAAGTTAGAGTGAAAGATTTATCAGCTGTAGTTACAGGTATGCTTTTAGCTTTCAACCTACCAGTAGAATATCCTTTCTGGATGGCTATTGTAGGTGGTGTATTCGCTATAGTAATAGTTAAAGAATTATTTGGTGGTATAGGACAAAACTTCCTAAACCCAGCCTTGGCTGCAAGAATTTTCTTGATGGTTACTTGGCCAGCCGAAATTGGAACATTTACATATGATGGAGTTGCAGGAGCAACACCACTAGGTGGAAGACCTGCAAGTTTAGTAGACCTATTTATTGGTAATATACCAGGAACCATAGGTGAAGTATCCAAACTAGCTATTCTTATAGGATGTGCTTATTTGGTGGTTAGAGGAGTTATTAAATTAAGAATGCCTCTAGTTTACACTCTTGGATGTGCTGTATTCCTATATATTTTCAAATACGACTTAGCTGATACCCTATACCAATTATTATCAGGTGGTATTATTTTTGCAGCTGTATTTATGGTTACAGACTATTCATCCTCACCAATGTCAAAACAAGGTAAGGTGATATATGCTTTAGGAGCAGCTTTATTGACAGTTGTTATTAGACTATGGGGAGCATACCCAGAAGGTGTATCCTTTGCCATACTTATAATGAACGCATTTGTTCCTACTATTGATAGGTATGTAAGAGCTACAGTATTTGGAACAGGAGGTAAAAAATGAGAAAACAAGGATCATTTATTACCACAATTTTAGTTTTAGCTTTAGTAGCAGCTTTGATTTTTGGTGTAAACCAATTTTTAATGGCCGAAGAAGCTAAAGAAGACAAGGTAAATCCTTTTGCATCAGTATATCCAACAGCTACAGACCAAGTAGAGGAAATAGAAGTAGAAGGATATGAAGATAAATTTAATAAAGTATACAAAATAAAAGATGAATCAGGAGCTGATGGTTATATATTTGAAGCTCTAGATAATGGTTATGGTGGTGAATTTGTTTACCAAGTGGGCGTATCTGCAGATGGTACAATTCAAGGATTCAAGGTTTTATCACATAGTGAAACTGAAGGATTTGGTGCTGCCTTTAATACACCAGAATATGCATCAAGTTTAACTGGTACAAAAATTGGTACAGGAAAGTTAACATTTGGTGAAGCCAATAAAGATGAAGGACAAATTGAGTTAATAGCAGGTGCTACCATTACTACAAATGCTGTAACAGACTCATTGATAACAGTGGCGAATGCCTTATCAACCTTATCAGAAGATGTGCAAGCAGTTGTTAAAGAACTACCATATTATCCTGATAAGTGGCAAGAATTATTCGCTAACCTTATAAGTGAATATGAATTTAAAGAATTTGAAGATAAAGACTTTTATAGAGAAGATGGTATAAGAAGAATTATTGAAGCTAAAAATAAAAAGACTAATGAAATTTCTTATCTAGTACAATCTACAGCATCAGGTATAGCAGGTGATATTGATTATATCCTAAGACTTGATGAAAACTATAGAGTTTTCGGTATAGAAATCGGTAAACATAGTGAAGCTGCTGACAAGGGTGGAAAGATTGAAGATCCAGTTTACAAGGACCTAATCAAAGGATTAAACTTAGATAAAAACTTTATCACAAAAGCTACAAAATTAAGAAAAGAACCAAAACATGAAAAAGATATTCTTCTAATTTCTGGAGCAACAGTTACTTCAAAAGCTATGAAGGATTCTTTAGACCAAGTTATTGAAGATTTAACAAGATTTAATAAGCTTAAAAATAATGAAGATATGTTTAAACCAATTAACTTTGATGACCTAGAATCAGATAAAAAGCAATATGACCATAGTTTATTTGAAGGTGTAGAATCTACAGAAGTTATTGCTGAAAATGTAAATGATAAGGTACTTGCAATTTCTGATGCTGGAGACCTAGGTAAAATTTACGATGTAAATTCTGAAGGTTTTGGTGGAATGATAGAATTCGGTATCCTAGTAGACAATGATGGAGTAATCAAAGATTTTGTAATATACAAACATAGTGAAACACCAAGCTTTGGTGCAGCTATTGAAGAAGATTCATACAAGAATCAAATAGTTGGTAAAAACTTAAATGAAATTGGTGATGTTGCTAATGAAGTAGATGCTATAGCAGGATCAACAATAACAACAAATGGAATGCACGCAGGATTAAATGCTGTAAAAGAAGCATTTAAGGCCCAATAATACTAAGAGGAGGAGAGTATGAATAATAAAAACAACAATATTATCAAAAATAATCCAGTCTTAGTAGGAGGTCTTGGATTTGTTTCAATATTAGCAGCAACTACCACATTAAAAGCAGCTTTGATAATGTCTGCAGTAGTTTTATCAGTCTTGATATTATCAGGCCTTGTAACATCAATTTTGAAAAACTTTATACCTAGAAAATTAGAAGATTTAACACTTTTAATTATTATAGGTGGTTTTGCTATTACAGCAACTATGTTGATTAAATTTTATTATCCTATATCAGAGTCTACAATGAGACTAGCAGTTTCTTTGATTGCTGTAAATTCAGTTGTATTTTATAACTTAAAAGATACTGTCTTACATGAACCATTAGGACAAAGTATAAAGACTAGTTTCTTTGCAGGCCTTGCTTATGGTCTAGTAGCTATTTTGATGGGAACAATTAGAGAATTATTTTCTATTGGCACAATTTATGGATTTAGAATAATTCCTGAAAAATACACAATACCAACTTTTTCATCTCCAGTATTTGGATTTATTTTGCTAGGTTTATTAATAGCCCTAGGATCATATTTTGCCAATGCTAAGAAGGAGGACCAATAATGAATATATTACAAATTATTATAGCAAGTGTATTTGTGTCTAATGTTGTCCTTTCAGGATATATTGGAATGGATGATGTTTTGGCCTTATCAGATAATAAGGGTAAGATACTAAAAATTGGACTTATATCTTGCCTTATGCTTACAATATCAACATTTCTTACAAGATTAATAAGCCAAATACTTTTAGAAAAATACAATTTACAATATTTTGAATTACTAGCTTATATAGTAATAATTGGTCTAGTAGTTAAGGTATTTAGTGTTTTATTTGATTCAACATATGGTGAATCACCAGCATATAGTAAATTAAATTTAGTAAATACCTTATTTTTAGGGGTAGCCTTGTTAGCTAGTCAAAATAATTTAAGCTTAGTAGATACTATCATATATTCTATAGGGACCTCATTGGGAGTAATCTTATTATCAATAATGATGGAAGCTATAAAGTATAAGTATAGATTTGTAAATATGCCAGACCACTTCAAAGGAAAGGCTATCCACGTGATGGCTTTAGGCCTTATAGCTTTAGCTTTTTATGGATTTGCTGGTTTAGTATAATAATGAAAAGAGGTGGTCATCCACCTTTTTTTATTTAGAGGAGTTTTTATGAGAAAAGAAAATATTAAAGTAAAAAAAAAAGATCCTAAAGAATTAGAAAGTGAATTGAACTCTATATCGGTATTCCTATATTCTTTTGGCCTGGTATTTATAGAATTTTTACTTTTAGACTTGCTATTGTTTGGAGGCCATATTAAAGACTATAGGATGGTGTTTACTCCAGCTTTACTCATAACATTTACGATTATTTGCCTTGTAACTGTAGTGTTTATGTCTGATAAGATTTTAGTTAATTACAAGGATGCAGTTTTAGCAAGTGGATTTAATAAGTTTATGAGCATGATAGGTATTTTTTCTATAATAATTTTAGCTCATATATTTCTAAAACAAAAATTATTTAGTCTAAGTATTTTGCCTATACTTTTCATATCTGCTGGATCATTTATTTTAGGAAGGATAATAGAAAAGATTCAAAAAAATAAATAAATTTATTTAAAACTAGTTTCATATTTTGAAGCTAGTTTTTATTTTAAAGAGTTTAGTATTCATC